>NZ_JAAGVY010000007.1 GCF_010686655.1 Cryomorpha ignava
AAATCCATGGAGGGAGCGGATCGGTTTGCCATTCTAAGATCTATCACCGATACTGCAATCAAAAATGGGCAGAATGTATTAAATTCGCTGCGATGTCTTGCTATTCAAGTAGGTGCTGATTAGTTACTTTTAATCAAATATTGATACAGCTCGACTTTTACTCCCCTACCTCAAAAACAGGCAATCGCTTATGCGTAATCTCGTAATTCTCTGAATTCACATAAATATACTCCAACTGCGCCCTCGCATTTTGGCTAAAGTCGAAATCTGCTTGTCGCTTCGCTTCAAAAGCACGCCTCAGACTTGGATTTCTTTCAAGAATCATTCGCGCCGTTTCATCATACACATAGCTCGAAAAGTATTCTTTTTGTCCGAGTGAAGAATCAAAAAATCCCCAGTTGAAAAAGCTGTCTTCAGCTTCCGGAGTGAGTACTTGAGCCAGATAGCGTCTACTTTCTTGCCCTTTTGTTTTTATGAAATAGTCGCCGGCGTAGAATTGTACTTTTTGCTTCCGCTTTATTACGCTTGTATTGTAATGCAAACAATGGCCTTCGTAAGGGTAATCAACTGTTTTAAAGCTGTCTATATAAGTTGAAGTGACTTCGATAAGCGTATCTTGCTTTAGTTTATCGACTTTTATCTGATTCATTTTTAAACGGGTAATTACATCGTCGTAAGCCTGTGGAATAAGAAAAGATTCTGGAAGCTTTGCAACGTCTTGGCCTTCGTGGGTGTGGTAGTAAGGAATATTTTTTCGGTAAGGCTCGTCACGCAGATAAACCAATTGGTAAAGCCCTGTAACTTCGCTCAAAACAGAATCTGCTTTAAAGCCGGGAAACTCAATAGAATCGGACGAAGAAGTCAATTTCCAGTTGTATTTGAATGATTTCATTTCGGCAGTTCGCGCATCAGCAACCTTTTTCATTTCTACCAGAATATCTCCGCGCGACACCAAAAAAGTGCTCATGGCATTGAGAAAATTAAGCGTTGAAGCTACCCGCTGATCAAATGGTTTGAGCATGTGCGCTTCAGTAGTAAACGAGATAGTGTTGAATAGCGATGTATAGCCCATGCTGTAACGCGGCAAGTCGGTAAAGGCCTCAATTCCACCATCGGGAGATTTTCCAAAAACATTTACATAAGGTATCATTTCGTCGCCTTTCTCTTTCATGTTGTTATAGAGAAACGGTTCAAATTCCATTTCCAGAAACTTGGCTTGCATCGGGATAAGCTTTTCTGGAAATGAAGAGATCAGAGTAATGTTTGGTTGATAATCGGCTCCATTTGAGGTGTGGGTGTCAATAAAAACTTCGGGTCTCCATTCCTGAAAAAGGGCCGTAAATGAAAGTGCATTTTTGGAATCACATTTAATAAAGTCGCGGTTTAAGTCCAGATTTTTTGCGTTTCCGCGAAAGCCATAAGATTCAGGGCCATTCTGATTGGCACGGCTGTGGCTGTTTCTATTTAATGCGCCACCAATATTGTAAACCGGAATAATGCAGTATACCACATTCTTGTCGGGATTTGCTACTTTTTCTCTCGCGAAAGCAATACTCGCATTTATGCCACAAGGCTCTCCCGGATGTATGCCATTCATAATCAGGCAAACCGGCATGTTGCGCTTATCTTTTTCGGTTGGTTTAAAATAGCCGGTGGGGTCTATCACAAACAGGTGTAGCGGTTTTCCCGAATCTGTTGCGCCACCGGTAAGCAGCTTGCAGACTTTTGGATACGCCGCAGCCAATTCCTGATAGGCGGTAATAACTTCTTTGTATTCGGGAGTAGTGTTTGACTGACCTGAAGCATACAAGCTTATCAGGCAAAGAATGAAAAAGGATAGATATGTGCGCACTTTTTTTCGTAAAGATAGCCGTCACAAATTGGAATTCTGAAATTAACGAAAACATAACATTAGCGGCCAATTGTTAATAACGAATTAATATTTAATAAATACGCCGGCCTTACTTTTGCCACCATGATAAAAACGTTGGTATTGGCTTTTTCACTTTTGGTTTCTTTAGCTGTGTTGGGCAGCGACCCTGTAAAAGGAACACCGCTTGATACGAGATGCAACTTTTCTGGAAAGGTCTTAGATAAAACCAATCTTGAAGCCCTTACCGGAGCAATCATCGAAATTAAGGAATTGGGAACATCTACTTACGCCTCTTTTGATGGTTCTTTTACTTTTCAAAATACACCGGTAGGAAGATATACCGTAGTAGTAAAGTATGTTGGATATATTGATCAAACATTTACAGATGTTGCGATATCTGGTTCCGCTATAAGCGAAAAGTTTCGACTCACTTCTTACTAATCTTTACTTTTTACCAGCCTGATTTTTTTACTTACGGGAAATTCACATTTTATTTATTGACTTCTTGAATGCTTCCAATGTTAAGTTTTGGAATAAATGGTGTTTTTTTATCGTACTAATGTTACGAAATAGTTAAGAAAAGCTTATCTTCGTATTAACAAAGACCACGATATAATTTACACATATGAAAAAGTTAATATTAATAGCCATCACAATAATATCTGCTGCTGTAGTTAATGCGCAGACAAATAGTTCGTTACAGTCTATTGACGAAATGGACTTAATCAGTATGAATGATGGTGAATCTAAGTATTACTCAAATAATGGAGATTTTTCAGTAGATGAGGCAGGAAGAGTTTCTGGTCAGGTGCTGACATTTCATGAAAATGGAAATCTTGAAGAACAAGGAGCTTTGTTGTTGGGCAAAAAGCAGGGGGGGTGGACAAAGTATTCTGCAGACGGCATTAAAATGAACGAAGCGCATTATTCCAATGGGCAAAAGGATGGCGATTGGAAAGTGTGGGACGCTAACGGAATTCTACGAATGGAGCTGAGCTATTACGATGGGAAACGCGTGGGTACATGGAAATTCTACGATGAATCAGGAAAATTACAATCATCAAAAGATTACAATTAATTAAGAACTTTAACGAGAAATAAAAAAAGACCAATCAATTGATTGGTCTTTTTTTATGAATAATAAATAGTACTCTTTCGCTTAGAAGGTATAACTGTATCCCAGAGTAAAGGACTGTCCCGGATCAAATCGTGTAAATATTTGATCGTTTGCCTCGTAAGATTTAAACACCTCTTCTCTTTCTGACCCCAGTATATTTGAGACTTTTAGAGAGATTTGCATCCGCTCATCCTTGCCAAATTTCTTGCTCGTATTCATGTTTAAGCTGTGAAACGGAACGCTGAAAATATCAGGTCTGTCAACAATACCTACGTAAATTAGGGTTGAAGATTGTACATTGTAGTATAAGCCGACTTGTAAGTTTTTTGCAAACCCTTCATCGGCACCATTGTAGGCTATTCCGGCATTCACAATAAGTGGAGCCTGACCTGCCATTGCGCGATAGTCTCCTATTGATTGTCCGGTACGGGCATTAGCATCCCTGCTTTCTTTTTCAGTAGAACTATATTTTATCCGCGATACAGTACCGGTAATATTGGTGTTGAAACTAAATTTCTCCAGCGTTTCGCTTATAAAACTTAAAGGTGAACGAAATTCCAATTCTAAACCGTAAACCTGGCCATCGCCCACATTGCGCGGTTGAAAAGCACCAGCCTGAGTTGCAAATTGTATGATTTCTATGGGGTTGATAAAGTATTTATAGAAAACTCCAAATGAAACTGTACTGGATAGCGTAGGGAAGGTTTCCCACCGAAGGTCAAGGTTATGTACGTCCGTGCTCTCTAGATTTCCATCCCAGTACTCCACGCCTTCTCCATCATTTGCTGCGTCGTTAGCATCGCGGTGGAGCCCTCCTATAAAAGTTCTTCCGGTTAGAGGGTCATATATTTCTGCGTAAGATAATTCCTTTAAGGATGGTCTGGCAATGGTTTGTGTATAGCTGAATCTAAGGTTTTGATTTTCTGTTATCGCGTAGGCCATATTTAAAGACGGGAATAGGTTTACCGACTTCAGCACTTCATCATCATCTAGCACATTGGTTCCAAGTTGATCCTGTCCTGTATAGCGTTGTACATAGTTTTCGAAACGAAGGCCGGCAGTAGCTTTAAGCACGCCAAATAGTTTGAAGTCGAGTGAAGCATATCCGGCTGAGTTAAATACTCTTGCGTTAAACAGGTTTGGATTGGTTGGGAGGAATATGGCATCAATTGTTGTACCTCTACTCACATCATCGCCGTAAGGCCAGAGGTTTTCTTCAGCAAAAAGTTCGTCTGGATCACCTGTTAGTTCCAGGTTTCTTACGTTAACGTTAAAGCTGCGAATATTATAGTCGCGCTCTTTATAGGTATAGCTTCCGCCAAAACTTATTTTTGCGTCATCACCAAAAAGTTGAATCTCTTTGCTGGCTCCCGCTTTGGAGGCGACATTTAATTCCTCTAAGTCTCGCCAAATACGTTGTGGAAAACCAGCTTCGGTGCCAATAACAAAGTCATTATTACGGAGTTCATATCGCGTAAAGCGAATATCGGGATCGTCCATTTTTGATATGGTCGGAGAAATTCCCCAATCTACACTCCACTTTGAGTCAGTAAAGTAATGCTCACCGCCTATTAGAAAGTTGGTCATGGAGCGCTGGCTGTATTCTAGATTGTGCTGATATCCATTAAAGATTGCTCCCTGATCTGAGTTGAGATAATCAAAAATACCCGCTTTTGACTCTCCGTTTTGTATGTGAAGAAGGTTAAGCTTAATTTTTGATTTGGCTGTTTTTATCGCAAAACCGGCCATTCCGCTTAGCAACACGTTATTCACTCCATAGCTACCTGTTTGGAGCTCACGCACCTCCATTTCATTAATATCGGGGTTGGCTAGCAAGCCATACCTTCCGTATTCTACATCTTCAAAATAAGACGTTTCGTTTTTATATGACAGAATGAAATTATATCCCATCGTATATTTTTCGCCTAGCTTTTTCTGATTTCCATAATTAAAGCCAAAACCATAATCCATAAAGCTTTGCTTTTGAAAAGCGGCTAGATCTGGAGTGAAGGAGGCTAGAATTTCTTTGTACCGTGTTCCTGTTGCTCCACTAGGGTTTCTTAAAGCATCTGTAAATTGGGGGATGTTATCGGTTGCAGGAATTTCCCGAAGGCCATCATCGAATCCGAGGATATCAGTGCTGCTTCCATTGTAGGTCAAATAATTATCATTGAAGTGAAAGCTCGGGTTGTAACCCAGGCTCACCGAAACATTCCCTTGCTCTTCTTCGGGAAATTCTTTCGTTGAAATGTTGATTGCCCCTCCGGTAAAGTCTGCAGGCAGCGACGCAATAAAAGTCTTATTTACCACGATGTTGTCAAGAACACTTGTAGGAAATAAATCCATTTGAATGGTATTTCTGTCCGGATCAAGACCCGGAATATCAAATCCATTCAAGAGGGTTTTCGTATATCTGTCGCTAAGACCTCGCACATAGATATATTTTCCACCTTCGACAGATACTCCCGGTACGCGTTTTACAGAAGCGGCAGCATCCGAATCGCCTATTTTTTTGAAGTTGGCAGAAGAAATAGCATCTATCATATTTGCCGATTTCTTCTTCAACGTCATCATGGCCGTTTCGTTGTCTCGTGCCATCGTGGCAGATATCACAACTTCCTGAAGCTCTTCAGAGTCAGTTTCCATCTGAACACTGCCAAGGTTCGTAACCTCTCCTGAATTTACCTCAATACCCTGTATGAGTTGTGATTCAAAAGAAATGAAAGAAAACCTAATATTATAGCTACCTGATTCCAGGCTGAGGTCGAATTTTCCGTCAAGGTCAGAAACGGTACCTATGGTGGTTCCATCAATAAAAACATTTACTCCTGGCAGGGTTTCTCCTGTCTCTCCATCTATGACGGTACCTCTTACATTCCCCGTCTGCGCTGCTGCTGCTGCTAATGATATACAAGCTACCATTAAAGTGAGTAAGTATTGAAATTTTCTCATTTGGCTTTATGAAAAGTTATAAAAATTGAAGAAACTCGCACTCCTCTTGTGAGGTGTGCGAGTTTAAAAAATATTAAATGTGTTTTTATTTATTACAATCCTAAATCTGAAAGACTACCAGATGCTGAAGCCCAAGTCCATCCTGTAAATTCGGTAGCATTAGCTCCTACAGTGTTTTGTAGTTCAGGCACATTCGTAACAAATACATGGCTTCCACCTACAAAGAAATCTGTAATATTCTGATCTACTGGGATTGTAGCTTCAATGTCAGCAAATACTCCATATCCACCTTCAGCTTCAACGGGTAGTTGATCGAAATCCTGATTTTCAGATAATCCAAAGAAATAGATATTGTTCATTGTTACTCTTGAGTTGTCGTCAAGATCTACAAGTCCGTCAGCGCCACCGGCGTATACTGTACCATTAATGATTGTGTGCTCGTCTTCAAAGGTTCCCTCAGGTCCGTCAAGCTCAAAGCATTCATCACCAGCATTTATAACGATGAAGTTATCTAGTGTACCACCCCAGCTTTGGTCAGTATCAATGGCATCGTCACCAGCATTCCATACAAGCGCGTTAGTTACATTTACGTTTCCGCCAAACCATTCGATCCCATCATCTTGATTGGCAACAATTTCGATATATTCAATGATTGTTCCGTTTCCAACACCACCAAGGGTTAAACCGTTTATCTCATTTCCTTCTCCGATGTTCGAACCTCCGTGACGGATAGAAACATAACGGAGAATACCACTATTGTCAGCCGGATTATTACCTCCATAAAGACCATTTTGGTCTGAAGGTGGAATACCTTCAATCTGCACCGCATCAGCATCAGCTGAAATTGGCGCATTTCCAAGAATAATAACACCACCCCAAAGGCCGTTTAGGTCTGGGTCAAGATTTGGACTTGCGATTTCACCGGGTTCAATTTCATCAGCAATAGTCGTAAAAATAATTGGCTGTGTTTCTGTACCTTGAGCATCAATTTTTGCTCCTCGCGCTATTAAAAGAGCAGTTGCATTTGCTCCAGTCCCAGCCTCACCTTTTATTACAACACCGGGCTGAATAATTAATGTATTACCAGATGTAACAGCAATACGGTTTGTGAGGATGTAAGTATTACCCGTTTCCCAAGTTGTATTTGTCGTGATGTTTTCTGAAACTTCAAACTGACTTGTTGGAGTTGGCGTGGGTGTTGGTGTTTCTTCATCGTCGGTACATGAAGTCAATGTAACAGCTCCAATAGCTAAGATAAAAGTCGCATTTCTAATTTTGTTGATTGTGTTCATTTTCGTGCAATGTTTTTTGTTCTTGTTCTTAAATTTTATTTTCTGAATTGCGGTGCAAAGAAATGGCCATTAAGTGATGTTGATGTAAACTTGTTTTTATGGTTGTGTTATTATGTGGTAAGGTATATGTTAAGCAATCTTGAAATTCGCTAAGCTTTGGTATATTTGACTTTATTTAGAGTTAACCGTTAAGTAACATCCCATTAGTATTTAAGGCATAATTTTGTGCCGGACAAAACAATAGATAGTTGAGAAAAGAAAAAATATTACTCGTGGATGACGAGCCGGACATTATCGATTTGATTTCGTACAATCTCGAAAAAGAAGGGTATGCCATTGAAACGGCTACAAACGGTCGCGATGCGATTGCTATTGCCAAAGAATTTTTGCCCGATTTAATCTTGCTCGACGTAATGATGCCCGAAATGGATGGGATGGAAACTTGCGTTGAAATGCGCACTACAGATTCGCTAAAGCACACAATAATCGCTTTTCTAACTGCAAGGGGCGAAGATTATTCGCAAATAGCCGGATTTGATGCGGGTGCCGATGATTATATTCCAAAACCTATTAAGCCGCGGGTACTCATTTCACGTATTCAGGCACTCCTTCGCCGTAAAGGCAATGCTGCTGCTGATGAGGCAGCCACTGAAATTAATGGGTTGAAAATCGACAAGGAAAAATATTTGGTTACACTCAATGGCAATGATATGAGCTTGCCGAAAAAGGAATTTGAATTACTTGCACTCCTATTGAGTAAACCCGGTCGTGTTTTTACCCGAGAAGAGATTTTTACCGCGGTGTGGGGCGACGATGTAGTTGGCGACAGAACCATTGATGTGCATATTAGAAAGCTTCGCGAAAAACTGGGCAATGAACATATCTCAACAATAAAAGGAGTAGGTTATAAGATTGAGACCAGATGAAGGATTTGAGTCCCCGTTATCTTACGCTGGTTACGGCATTAATCTTTACAGCAATTTCTGCGGTGGCCATTATTGGGATAAGCTTCCTTCCCGGGGTTGAGATACATGCAGAACAGATTTTTATCGGATTAATCATTATTTTCCTCGGTGCCTGGTTTGCATTGTATAAAATACTGCAAGCTTTTATTTACGATAAAATCAAATTGATTTTTAGAAATATGCACTCTTTAAAAATTGAACGCGACTCGTTAAAACCCGACATGAGTAAAGATGTGCTTGGTGAAGTGAACGAACAAGTGATAGACTGGGCAGAAGATCGCATGGCAGAAATTAAAGACCTGCGCCAAAAAGAGAATTTCAGAAAAGAATTTGTGGGTAACGTGGCGCACGAGCTCAAAACACCTATTTTCAGTATTCAGGGTTATATTCTTACCCTTTTGGAGGGAGCACTTGAAGACCCGAATTTTAACCGAAAGTTTTTAAAGAAGGCGGCAAAATCTGCAGAGCGTATGGCTATGCTTGTAGAAGATCTGGATACAATCACCCAATTTGAATCGGGAAACTTGAAACTCGAATTGGAGAGAGTAGATATTGTGGAACTTTCCCGCGAAATAATGGATGGCCGCGAAAGGGAAGCAGAGCAAAAAGAGATAGTGCTTGGTTTCAGCAAGTCGTACGATCGCCCAATTTATGTGCAAGCCGATGGATTTAGAATTAGCCAGGTTTTGACGAATTTAATTACCAATAGCATAAACTACGGTAAGAAAGGCGGTAAAACAACTATTCATTTTTACGATCTCGATGAGCAAATCTTAATAGAAGTTGAAGACGACGGCCCAGGGATTACGAAGCCACATCAAGGTCGATTATTCGAGCGTTTTTACCGCGTTGATAAAAGCCGAGCACGCCATCAGGGTGGGACCGGTCTGGGGCTCGCTATTTGCAAACACATTATTGAAGCACACAAGCAATCTATCAGCGTGCGTAGCGAACCTGGCAAGGGCGCTGTTTTTTCTTTTACCCTGGCTAAGGCGTGAGATTAATAGGCAATTTGCAATAGGAAATTGTGATGTATCATTTTGAAAGTATGAAAAATCTCATAAAGCAGAGATTAGTACAGACGTTGTGGTCATTGAGCTGAGTCGAAATGCAGGCAACGTCTCCGAACAATTTCCTAAAAAGAGCATTATATCTTTACAATATTCAAATCCCTTCAAAAAATGATCACATCAAAAATACTATCTCCAACCTTCTGCCTGCTTTTAAGCATTGTAACACTAAGCTGTAGCAGCCAGAAAATGCCGCAAGCAACCGCCGAATACGATAAAGCCACAACTGTAGAAACAGCAATCGGGCCGCTAGTTCTCCCTTCGCCGTATGCAGAAGAGTCAAAAATGAAAATCAGCAATGTTATTGGTTGGGAAGAAAGCCAAACCCCAATAGCGCCTGCAGGTTTTACGGTGAGTCGTTTTGCTTCTGACTTAAAGCACCCACGCTGGGCATATGTGGCACCAAATGGAGATGTATTCATTGCTGAAGCAGACACCAGAGGCAGCGCCAATCAAATAACATTGCTGCGCGATAATGATGGCGATGGAAATCCCGAAAAAAGAGTTGTTTTTGCCGAAGGGCTCAACAGCAATTTCGGAATGTTGGTATTAAACGGTTATTTTTATGTGGCTAATACTGATGGTTTGTATCGCTGGACTTACACCGCTGGTCAAGAAAAACTGGAGGGCAATGGAGAGAAAATTCTCGATTTACCAGCTGGCGGATACAACAACCACTGGACGCGAAATTTACTCGTAAATAAAGATAGGACAAAAATTTACGTTTCCGTAGGTTCTGCCAGCAATGTGGGCGATCACGGAATAGAAGAAGAACATCGTCGTGCAAATATTCTGGAAATCAATCCCGATGGGACTGGCGAAATAATCTATGCAACAGGCTTGCGAAATCCTGTAGGGATGGATTGGAATCCGGTAACGAATGAATTGTGGACTGCTGTGAATGAGCGTGATAAGCTGGGTGATAATCTGGTTCCTGACTACATAACCAGTGTTGAAAAAGACGGATTTTATGGCTGGCCTTTTTCCTATTACGGACAGGTTAAAGACCCGCGATGGACAGAAGATCCGCATGAAGATTTGGTTGCAAAAGCCATTGTGCCGGACGTGCCGTTGGGCAATCATACGGCATCTCTTGGATTAGCATTTTACACTGGCGATCAGTTTCCGGCTAAATACCAAAACGGAGCTTTTGTAGGTCAGCATGGCTCCTGGAATCGCTCTGAATTTACTGGTTATAAAGTTGTTTTTGTTCCTTTTGAGAATGGAAAACCCGGCCAGCCCGAAGATTTCCTTACCGGATTTCTAAAAGATGGCGATGGTTCAAAAGTGCATGGCCGTCCGGTTGGTGTTACACAAATGCCCGATGGTTCTGTGCTGGTAATGGACGATAACTCGAATATTGTTTGGCGCGTTGTGGCGGACTAATCTCACCAAATTGTGAAAAACACAATATTCCTTATTGCTTTTTTTGCGATGTCTACTGCTTTTGCTCAAAATCGCACTGTGAGCGATACCGCAAATATTCCTGAAGTTATTATCAGAGCTACGCTTGTTGCAGACAGCCTTCAAAGAATTCCGGCTTCCATAAGCGTTTTGAGCAAAGCCGAATTGACGGGAAATAATGGTGCAATTATTACTGCAGCAATGAATACCCTTCCGGGAATTTACATGCAGCAAGGCGCCTTAAATACAAATAGAATCACCATCCGCGGAATTGGCGCCCGCACCCAATACGGCACAGATCGGGTAAAGGCTTACATCGATGGAATTCCCTTTTCGTCGGCAGCGGGAAATACCGTTATTGAAGATATTGATTCCGAAATTCTCGAATCTATCGAAGTTGTAAAAGGTCCTGTTTCCAGTATGTACGGTGCGGGGTTGGGCGGAGCAATTTCCATGTACACGGCAGAGCCAAATCAAAATCGGCTTCAGCTGAACAGCACTATCGGGAGTTTTGGTTTTTTGAAAAATAGTCTAAGTCTGACTTTAGCAGGGGAGAATGCAGGTCTTCAAATTAATTATTCCCAATTAAATAGCGATGGCTACCGTGACAACAGCGACTATTCACGGAAATCGCTGACAGTAAGCGGCTACTTGGAATTATCTGAATCGACGAAAATAAAACTGTTTTCTAATATGGTGCGCCTTAATGCACAAATTCCGAGTTCGTTAAATTACACAGATTTCAAAAACAATCCCACCGCTGCAGATCGCAATTGGGCTGCCGCCGAAGGGTATGAATCGTATGATAGATTATTGGCGGGATTTTCTCTTGAACATACTTTTTCAACGCGTTTTCAAAATACAACCACTATTTTTGGACAGTACCGCGATGGGTATGAGCCGCGGCCTTTCGATATTCTCGATGAAGAGCAATTTGGGCTTGGCGCGAGAACAAAATTTAATTTCAAGTATCCCATTTTAGGGAAACCATCAGAACTGGTTTTTGGGGCAGAGTATCTTCTCGAAGATTATTCTGTTGTGCTATACGAAAATCTATACCGAAATTTTCCCGGAAACGGGAGTGTAAAAGGTGAGGAGTTTAATAGCAATAATCAGAATCGATCTTATACCAACGCTTTTATTGCTCAGCAATGGTCGGTCTCCAATCGGTTTTTACTCGATGTAGGATTGAATGTAAATTCAACGATGTACGAATTGGAAGATACTTTTTCAGCAGACAGCATAGATCAATCCGGTTCTTACCAATATGGAGTTATTGCTTCGCCCCGCATAGCTACGAGTTATCAATTCAGCGATAGTAAAACTCTCTACGCGACTATAAGCCAGGGGTTTTCAACTCCAGGCGTAGAAGAAACGCTAACACCATCGGGGCAAATCAATACGGACCTTCTTCCAGAAACGGGCATCAATCTGGAGCTGGGAATAAAATCGAGTTGGTTTCAGGAAAAGCTATATGCAGAAGCGGCTCTATTCACCATTTTCATTGATAATCTTCTTGTGGCGCAGCGCATTGCCGAAGATCAGTACATTGGCGTCAATGCCGGAAAAACGCAACATTCAGGGCTTGAAATTTCAGTGCATTACAAAGAGTTAATCGCTAAAAAGTGGCTTCTGAAACCCTATTTTACCGCGGCAATAAACAATTTCAAATTTCAGGATTTCACAGATGGCGATCAGGATTTTTCTGGCAATGAGCTCACTGGTGTACCCAAACACACCTTTAACGCCGGAGTAGAGTCCGAATTTCTGAATGGTATTTCCTTTCGTGTCAATATTTTGAATGTTGGAGAGATACCATTAAACGATGCGAACAGTATTTATTCAAGCAGTTATAGTCTGGTGAATTTAAAGGTGGGCTATAAATTTAGGATTCTTCAAAATTTCAGTCTGGAGATTTATGCAGGTGCCAATAATCTGACAGATGTAAATTATGCAGCTAGTATTTTACCAAATGCTGTAGGTTTTGGTGGCGCACAACCACGGTATTACTATCCGGGCGATGCCCGTAATTTTTATGCGGGCTTAAAAATTGGGTGGGATTATTGAGATAGTTTCGCTTATGTCTGAAAATGAAATAGTCGTTGCGCAAAATCATCAGTGAATTGTAGGCTTATTTGCATGCGGTAATCGAGGTTGCAATTTTCTCCATATCAAATGGTTTATGTGAATTGAAAAGTAAATCGAATAAATTAGTAAAAATATACAATTTGTATAACACATATTGTATAACACAAAATGTTTATTATATTTGGTGTTAAATCAATAGTTGTATGAATCCCTTTTTAATAAATAATTACAAGTCGCCAAAATATTTCTGCGATCGGAAAACTGAAACTGCAGATCTATTGAAAAATATTAAAAGCAAGACTGATACAGCTTTCTTTGCGCAAAGACGCATAGGTAAAACAGCCTTGATTAGACACGTCTTTTATTTGCTGAAAAAGGAAAAGCTGGTCTCCATTTATCTGGATATCTACGCAACTCTCGATCTGGGCGATTTCACAAACCAACTTGCTAATGCGATTTATACCGCCTTTCCGCCAAAGCAAACAGTTGGTAGGCGGTTTCTGGAAGCTATAAAATCGCTGCGACCAATAATCACATTAGACGAAATTACCGGTACGCCGCAGCTCAGTTTAGATATTACAAAAACAGCTCAGTTTGAAAGAACGATGCCTCAATTATTAAAGTTTCTGGACTCAGAAAATGTGCAGGTTATTATTGCGATTGACGAATTTCAACAGATACTAACCTATCCCGAAAAAAACGTTGAAGCCATTCTCCGAACCGTGATGCAAACTCTTAAAAATGTTCATTTTATTTTTTGCGGAAGCAATCAAAAAATGATGCACCAAATATTTAACAATGCAAAAAGACCATTTTATGCAAGTACCAAAAATGTGAATCTTCAGCGTATTGACAGAAAAGAATATTCAAAATTTATAAAAAGCCATTTCCAAAACAATAAAATTGATATTGAAGCAGATGCCATTGAGCTTATGCTTGATTTAACTGATTGTCATACGTATTATACACAGCGCTTATGTCATGAGGTGTTTGATGCTAAAGTTGAAAAAGTCGTGACGGACACGGTTTTGCAATCGTTAAACAAAATCCTCACTGATAACGAGAATATCTATTTCCAATACAGAAATTTGATCACTTCCAATCAATGGAAACTTCTAAAGGCACTTTCTATTGAAGAAAAAGTATTTCAGCCTTACAGCAAAAAATTTTTAAAAGACCACGATTTGGGATCTTCGGCAATTGTAAAGCGTAGCTTAGAGGCCTTGGTAGAAAAGGAATTGGTATATTATCATTCAGGAATTGAGGAGCCTTATTATGAAGTTTACGATAAGTTTTTGATGCGGTGGATGCAGTATAAATAGTATGCAGATAAACCTAACCCGCCAGATGCTCGAAATGAGGCACTCATCAGAGGGATGATTTTTTGATTTCCGAAAATTGTACAGGCATTTCATGCGTGATTATCGTACAGACGTTGCGTGCGTATTTATTGTACAGACGTTGCATGCAACGTCTCTACGGTGATCGGTGATTATTTATTCAAAAAATCATAAATCACCTTTTCCATCCGTTCATGAAAATCGGGAGATTGGAAATTTGATTTTTCATCAGCCTTCTTCAAATCATTCATCCCAAAATCTTTCTGGGTTACCGCGTGAAACCACCCTTTTTCTTTCATCCGTTTTGCCAAATATTTTTGCTCGGGCTGCTGGGGTGTGGGAATAAAACAGGCATTTGCATCCATCCGAACCATATCGAGAATAGATGTATAGCCCGATCTACAAATCACCATTTTGGCGCGTGCAATAAACAGCTCGAGCTGCTTTTCGTGCAGAAAGGAATGATATTCAATTTTTGTGCTCGGTGGTACTACATCGCTGTCAATACGACCACGAACGATTATATGACGTCCCGGAAGTTTCTCTAACTTTTTGGCAATTTTCCTTTCCAGAAATGTGCGCTGCGGTTCTGGGCCGCTAAGAATTACAAGGTGATCAATGTCTTTTTCAATCCCAGGCAATTTGCGGAAACGCGAAATATGTCCAAGGTAAAAAGTCTTCCCGTCAAAGAATTTATTATCGAGCATTTTCCCGGCAAGCGATAGTTCTCCCGGCTCATCGGGAATCCACACTTCATCAAATTTCTTGAGCCAAACTGCCAGATGCTTGTCAAATTGCGATTTAAAAAACGGACTCACAATGCCAATTTGATGTGTAATAATCGCGCTGGGAATCACCGGATTATTCACCCCATATAGATTATCGGAGATAATATGCGTAATGCCCAGATCTTCTGCATTTCGCGTAAGCCAGGCATACTGCTCATTGTTGATTTTCTGCTGTTGAAAGCTGCGTTTCAGCAATCCAACTGCCGCTCCCGACTTGCCGTAGTTGATTTCCTTATCGGGAATTTCGAGCACATTTATATGCTGAAACCGCTGCTCTAAAAAGGTTTTTGTAGCGCCATTGCTCGCTATTACCACATCAGCTCCGTAGCGAACAACCGCGTCAATAATCGGCACAGATCGGCTAGCATGACCCAATCCCCAATTTAAAACCGCTATTAGCACGCGCTTATTCATAATGCTGCAAATTTAGAGAGATTTATTCTTAAAATCGTACAGACGTTGTATGCAACGTCTCCATGGCCCCCGACATCTCCACATGAAGTATCTCCAAACCATGCAAAATCTTTATGTAGAAACATTCTAAATAATCAAAGCAATTTCCGTACTTTTGCACCCGAAAATAAGACCTTTCCTAATAAATTAGCCAAACGCTTCTTGAAGCCTACGGCTTATGGCTTATAGCTTAAAAAAATGGCCAAAAAAAAACTTCAGCGGTTTGCAGAAATGAAAGCGTTTGATTGCGTTTTTGAACCGGAGAATGATGTAATGACTGGTGGCGATTTCCACATGAAAGGCCGATGGCATTCAGATTATTTTGGCAATCGTAATCCAATTACTCTCGAGCTGGGCTGTGGAAAAGGAGAATACACAATTGCGCTGGCAGGCATGTATCCCAAAAGAAATTTTATTGGAATTGACATTAAAGGTGCCAGACTTTGGCGCGGCGCTAAAACCGTTGACCAGAGCGGGATGGACAATGTTGCATTTTTGCGGATGAAAGTGGAGTTCATTTCCAATTTCTTTGCACCCGGAGAAGTGCAAGATATCTGGCTAACGTTTAGCGACCCCCAAATTCTCGATCACAAAGGAACCAAGCGGTTGTCTGCTCAAAGTTTTTTGGATCGATACGCCAAGATTTTGGCACGAGACGGCAATATCCATGTGAAAACCGATAGCAACTTTTTATACGATGCAACCCTCAAAGCCATCGAAAAAGGCGCTCATAAATTGCTTACACATTCGAATGATATTTACGGATCCGGTTTTTCAGATTTCACACTTGCACAACGCGAAATTCTTGGAGTAAGAACTTTTTACGAAGGTAAATTTCTCGCCAAAAAGGAGAATATAAACTACATTCATTTTCAACTCAATGAGCAAGCCCATCAAACTTAGCGAGAAGAATAAAGACTTCTTCGAAATGGTGTATGAAGTTGTAAAACAAATACCGCATGGAAGGGTTACTAATTTCGGTGCAATTGCCCATTATTTGGGTTCCGGTCGATCTTCGCGTATGGTGGGCTGGGCAATGAACGGTGCACATAGCCAGCCCGACTTTATCCCCGCGCACCGCGTTGTAAACAGGAATGGCGTGCTAACCGGAAAACACCATTTTCAAACAGAAACGAAAATGGAGGAGCTGCTTGAGCAAGAAGGAATTAAAGTAGAAAAAGATACAGTGCTTGATTTTGAAAAACTCTTTTGGAATCCAGCCACAGAACTTGAAATTGATTGAAATGGAACAAACGAATATATTTTTCCTTGGTATTTCAGTTGCTTCGCCGTCGCTCGCGTCTAGCGAGGGACTTTTATATCGGGCGTCTCGCCCGGAATTTATGGTCTTAAACAGATTGGAAGGATTAAATTAAAAATTAGCGTGTTGATTCAATCAGCATAGCATATAATAAAATTATGAAACTCACAGAAGAAAATGTTAAGGAAGTCCTTGGGAACATTACCGAGCCTGAGGTAAAAAAAGACATTATCTCGCTTGATCTGGTTCGCAATATTGCGATAAGCGACAATAAATTAAATTTCACGCTATACGCACTCAATCCGGCCATGCATAGCCGCAAGCGCATGGAAGATGCGTGCAGATTTGCTATAGAACGCAATTTTGGAAAGGAAGTAAAAGTTGACATTGATGTGCAGCTTTTATCGCAAAATGACCGAGCGCCAGAGCAACGAAAAGTATTGCCCGGAGTGAAAAATATCATTGCCATTGCTTCAGGTAAAGGCGGTGTAGGAAAATCGACTGTAGCGGCAAATTTTGCTGCGGGTCTCGCTGCTCAAGGTTTTTCGGTTGGTCTTGTAGATGCCGATATTTACGGCCCATCTATGCCGCTTATGTTTGATGTGGAAAGTGAAAAACCGCGCACCAAAGAAATCGATGGGAAAAATTACATCCTCCCGGTAGAAAATTATGGAGTTAAAATGCTGTCTATTGGCTTTTTTGCAGACACATCCCAAGCCATTGTATGGCGCGGACCTATGGCCAGCAAAGCGCTAAATCAAATGTTTGGCGATGCATATTGGGGCCCTTTAGATTACATGATTATTGATCTTCCGCCGGGTACAGGCGATATTCACCTTAGCCTGGTGCAGGGTGTGCCGCTTACGGGAGCTATCATCGTAAGCACCCCACAAAATATAGCTCTGGCTGATGCCAAAAAGGCGGTATCGATGTTTCAGCTCGAAGCTATAAAAGTGCCAGTATTGGGTATTATTGAAAACATGGCTTATTTTACTCCGGCAGAGCTTCCAGACAAGAAATATTATATTTTCGGAAGGGAAGGAGCGCGAGATTTGGCTGTAGATCTCGGAGTGCCGTTTCTCGGCGAGATTCCAATTGTGCAATCTATACGCGAAGCGGGCGATGTAGGTCGTCCGGCAGTGCTTCAGGAGGAGACAATTGCAGGTGATGCTTTTCGCGAAATAATTCGTAATTTTGTTAACCAAATGAAGACGAAGAAAGGGGTTCTTAACACCCTCTAAATCTTAGCGTTTAATGATTCTGAAAGTATGGAAAATCTGGTAGAGAGAATTCAACACGCACTTTTGCAAATCAGACCTTTTTTGGAGGCAGATCGTGGCGATATTACACTCGTGGAAGTAACCGATGATATGGTGGCTCGCGTAAAACTTCACGGCGCTTGCAAAGATTGTAGCATGATAGCTATGACTATGAAGGCCGGCGTGGAAGAGAGTATTAAGAAAGTTGCACCGGAAATTGTATCCGTAGAAGCTATAAATCTGGTTAGAGTAAAATAGCGTTCATACTTTCTCGTTTCATTATTGAGAGTTGCATAAACTCATTCAAATTACAACACTTTACACTTAGTGGAAAATTCAGATATAAAAATGCCACAGCGCGTTAGCGAAAGCAAAAAAGAAGTTACGATTTTATTTGCCGGCGATTCGGGTGATGGAATTCAACTTACGGGTTCGCAGTTTACAAATACAAGCGCCCTTTTCGGGAATGACATTAGCACGTTTCCGAGCTATCCTGCAGAAATTAGAGCTCCGCAGGGAACTATTGCTGGGGTTTCGGGCTTCCAATTAAACTTTGGAAGTATCGAGATTTTTACTCCGGGCGATAGATGCGATGTGCTTGTAGTAATGAATGCCGCAGCGCTCAAAGCCAATCTCGATAAGTTAAAAATTGGCGGAGCAATTATTGCAAATATTGCCGGTTTTGACAAGAAAAATCTAAAACTGGCAGGTTATCTCGATCAGCGCAACCCTTTGGAAGATAATTCTTTGGGTAAGTATCGCGTTATAGAAATAGATGTTACAAAACTCACCCGCGAATCCTTAAAGGATTCAAGCCTGGGAATGAAGGAAAAGGACCGCAGCAAGAACATGTTCGTTCTCGGTTTTCTTTACTGGATGTACAACCGTGAGCTTGCGATGACCGAAAAGTTCCTGAAAGAGAAGTTTGCTAAAAGTCCGGAACTCATCGAGTCGAATATGGCCGTACTCAAAGCCGGTTATAATTATGGCGATACCAGCGAAATGTTTACTACTCGCTATGAGGTAAAACCTGCACCAATGCCGAAAGGCACTTATCGCAATATGATGGGAAATCAGGCTCTTGCGATTGGTCTTATCGCCGCAGCGCAGAAAGCAGATTTACCCCTATTTTACGGAAGTTACCCCATTACGCCGGCTTCTGACATTCTCCATGAATTATCAAGGCATAAAAATTTTAACGTCCGCTCTTTTCAGGCGGAAGATGAAATTGCTGCGATAACTTCTGCAATAGGTGCTTCCTTTGCGGGAAATATCGGTATGACGGCTTCAAGCGGTCCCGGTATTGCCTTAAAAGGCGAAGCGCTTGGGTTGGCGTGCATCCTCGAATTGCCACTTGTTGTGGTAAACGTACAGCGCGGTGGTCCATCAACAGGGCTGCCAACTAAAACAGAACAGGCAGATTTGATGCAAGCATTTTATGGACGAAATGGTGAGGCACCTATTCCAATAATTGCTGCGTCGTCGCCAAAAGATTGCTTTGACACTGCCTTTGAAGCTGTAAGAATAGCAGTTGAGCACATGACGCCCGTATTCTTACTTTCTGATGGGTACATTGGAAATGGGGCAGAGCCGTGGAGACTAAAATCTGCTGCTGACTTACCAAAAATTACTGCTCCGCTTATTCAAAAGCCAAATGCAGGAGATGCCTTCTTGCCTTATAAGCGCAACGAGAAAGGCGTGCGGCCATGGGCTGTGCCGGGCATTGCTGGTCTGGAGCACCGAATTGGAGGATTGGAAAAAGAAGACATCACGGGAAATGTTTCTTACGATCCCGAGAACCATGAGAAAATGGTGAAACTACGGGCTGAAAAGATCGATAAAATTGCACTTTCCATTCCGCTACAGGAGTTTGATAATGGATTTGCCACAGGGAAACTTTGCATATTAAGCTGGGGTTCAACTTACGGCGCAGTAAAAACTGCCGTGAAAGAAATGGTTGAAGAAGGTTACTCTGTATCGCATATTCATTTGCGTTATATCTTCCCGTTTCCGCGAAATCTTGAGCAACTACTTTCGGGTTTTGACCACGTCATGGTTCCCGAATTGAATAATGGTCAACTGGTTAAAATCGTCAGAAGTGAATTTTTGATTGATGCAAAACCACTCAATAAAATTAAAGGCCTTCCTTTTTCTTCCATAGAAATTAGAGAAGAAGCTGAAAAATACTTTGTATAATGAGCACAATAGCAGAAAAACCAAAAAGTACAGCCAAAGATTTTAGCAGCGATCAGGAAATCAGATGGTGTCCCGGTTGTGGCGATTATTCTATTTTAAAACAAGTGCAAACCATTCTTCCGGAAATAGGCGTAGAGCGCCAAAATGTGGTCTTTATTTCTGGAATCGGTTGCTCATCGCGCTTTCCGTATTACATGAACACCTACGGAATGCACAGTATACACGGGCGTGCACCTGCTTTTGCCAGCGGACTTAAAATCTCAAATCCCGATTTAAGTGTTTGGGTAATTACCGGCGATGGCGATGCGCTGTCTATCGGTGGAAACCACCTGATACACCTGCTTCGAAGAAATTTTAATCTCAATATCCTCTTGTTTAACAATGAGATATACGGATTGACCAAAGGCCAGTATTCGCCAACATCCCCGGAAGGGAAAGTAACGAAATCTACTCCTATGGGTTCGATAGATCACCCGTTTAATCCACTCGCACTTGCCGCCGGAGCCGATGGAACTTTTATTGCGCGGGCAATGGACAGAGATCCGGTACAATTGCGCGATGTATTGCGTGAAGCCAGCGAACACAAAGGAACTTCCCTAGTAGAGATTTACCAAAATTGCAACGTTTTTAACGACGGAGCATTTGAAGTTTTTACAGATAAGCACACCAAAGCCAATACCACCATATTTGTTGAACATGGAAAGCCTATGGTTTTTGGTGAAAACCAAAACCTGGGATTGAGACTCGATGGCGCAACACCTGTTGTCGTTGACTTAGAGGTCGGAGAATATGCAGTAGATGACCTTTGGGTTCACGATAAAACGGATAGGTTTAAAGCCGGAATATTAATGCGTTGTTTCGAAACTCCGGGAGCCGATGGACAAGGAATTCCTAGGCCTTTTGGTGTTTTTTATCGCGAAAACAGAGCCTGCTACGAGGATTTACTTCACAATCAAATCAAAACCGCCTATGAACGCAAAGGTGAAGGAGATCTGGACGCACTTTTACGTGGAAATAATACATGGACAATTGAGTAGGTCGCTAAGTTGGTTTTTTCAAGATTCGAAACGCCTTGCAAGCCGATATTCACTTCCCGTGCGGTATTGAAACTACGGTATCTTGCCTTACAGAATTTAATTTTCTCGATATGGATCGCTGAAATTTCACTTTGAAAACTCAATCGGCTTACTTAAACCTTTGCGCCTTGGTGGTTAAAAGAACTCGCTCGCGTGTGCAGGATTACACTTTGGGTTCCACCTTGTCTTCTTTGGTGATTTTGGAGCGATTCTTTGCAACAGCTTTTCCTTTATACTTATTTAATTCTGCATATATCGAATCACACTGTGGGTCATGCAGATAGAATTTATTCTCACCTTCAATCTTCTTTCGATTTCTGGTAAACCGAGCATCTGCAATCTTATCTCTGTCTAAATGAGTTGCAGCTGCCAAGGCATCTATCCATTGGGTTTCCGATTCATTGATTATCTCGTCGTATGAAATTGCACATCCACCATGAATATTTAATAAAATCAGACCGGTTTGATACATATCAATATAATCTTCCTTTAATTTCTTTACTGAACTCGGATTTTTAATGAGCATGCTTAAAGCAAAATCTTCAAATCTTCTGTAAGCAAGAATTACTGTAACATCATATCCTTCTTTTTTAATGTAATAAGGCAGCATATGCGATAATGGTGGAAATTTTGCAAAGCTTACTTGTTCAAATAGGTCATGAATGTTTTTGGATAGTTTTTTCTCTATTTTCCTAACGGCCGTGTCAGAAAATTTTTTGAGAAAAACAATGCGTTTTAAGTACTTATATGAGCCTACTAAAATTGGATGCTCAAAGGCGCCACCGGTGCGATTCCATGACTCTGAAGAAACCCCAAAATCAGCACCTGCATCTGATAAAACGGCACACATTAATGAAGTGCCCGTGCGCGGTGAACCAACGACAATAAAAACCTTTTTATCTGACATTCAATTTTAATTGATGTTATAATCCTATTTGGAAAATTTTAACGAAAGTAGAAATATTTTGTTACAATGATAAAACCACGCCCTTTTTGTAATACTGCTTATCGGTAAGTGATATTATTACCGTCTTATTAGTTTATTTTACGTCCTACCGCGAGTAAAAGAATTGCGAAACTATGAGTGGGAAAAATCCTACTTCAAATTCTCCGGAATGATACAAACAGGAATAGGTACCATTTTATGTTTATTCTGCTCATTTCGCTTTCGATAAATATCCAAAACTACTTTTTGACGTGGAGTCAAAACTGCCTCATCTCCGTCAAAGCCCATTGCCCATTCTAGCTCGGGATACGAAGCACCTATTTGGTCTTCGTCGGTGCGGTCGTCTCCGAATAAGCCATCAGTAGGAGCTGCAGCGATTATTTCGGGAATAATGTCAAGATAAGCGCCTAATTCGTAAACTTCAGATTTTGTAAGATCGGCAATAGGACTAAGATCTACACCACCATCGCCGTATTTGGTAAAAAAGCCAACACCAAAGTCTTCTACCTTGTTGCCGGTTCCCGCTACAAGCAAGTGATTCAAGCCGGCATAATAATAGAGGGTGGTCATTCTTAGCCTCGCGCGCGTATTGGCAAAAGCCAAACTCAAAACCGATTCATCGCTATGCTGAGGCAGACTTTCAGCCAGCGAATCATATGGTTTTGTAAGTTCTACTGTGGCTGATGACACATTGGGATACACGTTCTCAAGTGATTCAATATGCTTTCGGGCTCTACTTACCTGGGTTGGATTTTGATGTATAGGCATTTCCAGACAAATGAGTTTAAGGCTGGTGCGCGCGCACAAGGCAGAAGTAACAGCCGAGTCAATTCCACCAGAAACTCCCAATACAAAACCATTAACCCCGGCCTGTTCGGCATAGGTCTTTAGCCAGCTAATGATATGATTTGCAACTAAAGATGAATCCATAGGGCGTCGCCGCTCAAGTATAAATCACGATTGTTTTGACGGTATCTTAGAAATAGACCCCTACATTTACCATAATAGCATTAGAAGTGCCATTAATTCGTTCTAACCTTCCATTTTTCAATATCTCTGCTTTTTTGCTGAAAATATTATTCAACCCATTATTCCAAGTTACACTTACAAATAGATTTGTGGTTCCTGTAAGATTAAACTCCGCACCACCTTCTATGTGCAATCCTGCACGGTATAAAGTGCTATAGTCCGGTGAGTCCTCATCTTCTCTAGATAACACAGAACCATCTGGAAGCTGATCCTTGCTGTTGTAAACAGATTTTATTTTCAAACCGTTGTCAATACCAACTCGTGCAAAATATACAGTATAGCCTACCTCATTCGTGCGCAGCATCATAGTAAGCGGAATATTAATATAATTAAATCGATAGTCAATAGTTCGGGCTGCGATAAAACTGCCGTCGTCAGGGTTCTGATAGGTATATTTTAAAGTACCTCCTGTATTTAAAACAAAGAGACCTGTGCTGAAATAATAATTACGATTTGAACCCAATCCAAAATCAGTGTGAAGACCATAACCAATATTTAATCTTGCTCCATCGGGATCTACAAACTCGGCTCCTCCATTTGGAGTGAGCCATGAAAAAACAGTAGAAAAGGAAAGTCCCATTCTAAATCCTGGATTTTTTGTAAGTCCTTCCGGGGTTATTTCAGAGGGCTGGGCGAATGATGTGGCTGCACATAATAAAAGTGCGGGAATAAGCAGTGCTATCTTTTTCATTAGTTTTGCAAGCATTTAATTTGCGATAAAAGTACGTAATTTTTAATATGAACATCCACAAGCTCCTTTTAGTTCTAATAAGTTTGAGTTTATTTCAATCTTGTACTGATTCCAGATGGAAGGCAGACACCTCTAAGGTGGAATATAATGGCGAAATTCTAAGACTTGATAAAGCGGTTTTTTCGCTTAATAACAACTTTTCGCAAAATGAACTGGTGGCTTTAAAGCCCAAATATGGAAATTTTCTGGATATTTATTTAACCCAAATTATGCAGGTGGGGTCCCCCGACAATCCTATGACTGCCAGCCTTTTTGCCAGATTTTTAAACGATCCCGATTGGCGGGAATTACAGAGTATTATCGAAAAGAAGCATCCCAATCTCGATAAAGAATCTGCCGAGCTGGAAAATGCCCTTAAGAGATATGCAGTGCTTTTTCAGGAAACTGAACTGCCTGAAATTGTAGCCTATAATTCGGGATTTAATGTAGGAATTTATCCCGAAAAAAAATACCTGGGTATAGGGCTCGAATGGTATGCGGGTAGTGATCTTGAAATATTTAAAAGGCTTCCACCCGATCTTTTTCCGCAGTATAAACGCGATAAAATGTTGCCGGAGTTTATGACAATAAATGCCTTAAAAGGTTGGTTGTTGGTAAAGTATCAGGATAAGTTGCACGGTGAGACGCTTTTAAACAGGATGGCTTTTGCCGGAAAAATTCACTATGTGGCATCAGTGCTAATGGAAGAAGTAAGCGATAGACAATTGCTTAATTATTCGCAGCAACAAATAGAATGGAGCGAAATGCAGGAATACGACGTATGGAAACATATGCTTGAGAATGATTTGATTTTTTCTGAAGATGCAAAAGAGGTTAGTACTCTGATGAATGATGGGCCATTTACTCCCGGAATGCCACCTGAATCACCAGGAGGTGTGGGAAATTATATCGGTTACAAAATGGTAGAGGTTTATATGGAGCGAAATGAAAATGTAACACTCGTGGATTTATTGAATATGGAAAACGACCGCGAATTTTTAAATAATTACAAACCAGGAAGATGAAAGACGAAATAACAAAAGAAACTACAATAACTTTGAAAGTGGGATTGGATGAAAATCAGGTACCCGTTGATATGCACTGGAATGCAAGCGATGGTGGAGGAAACGGAAAATGCAAGGCTTTTATGCTTTCCATTTGGGATGAGGTTGATGAGAACACAATGCGTATTGACTTATGGAACAAAGAAATGAGCGTATATGATATGCAGCGTTTTTTTCACCAAACTCTTCTCACAATGAGTGATACTTTTAAAAATGCTACCGGTCAGGAGAATATTTCGAACGATATCCGGAAGTTTGCTGATGAATTTGCGAAGAAGACTGAGCTTTTGGGATAGTTTTTTAATAGGCAATAGGCAATAGGCAATGAGCAATAGGCTATGAGCAATTTGCAATGAGCAATAGGCTATGAGCAATTTGCAATGAGCAATCGCCAAATTTTTGGGCAAAGACAGGCTCTTCTGTATTTAAATCCTATGGATTCGAAAAACCGCACGTACCTATAAAGTGGAGAAATAGCATCGGCTTTGGGTACTGTTATATAATTTCCGAAAACCCTTAACGCACCTTAACTTCTCAATGGTTTATTGTTTTTGAACGATTAAGATAGTAAGGAAAATGAAAAAGTGATAATGCAACGTGAGCCCAAGGCACAGTTTGCTATTGTAATTGAATAGGGATGGGATACTGGAATGCAAATGAGGATTCAGCAATACCAAAAACAAAACACCAAGAACAAAAAACTAATTCGGGAGAACAAACAACTTATTAGTCTCATCAATAAAATTCAAAATCTCAACGCGACCCAAACCGCTTTCAGAAGAGCTCACATATTGAGTAGGCAGCTCCTCCCAAATTTCTAGCATCCTGGCGTTGTATTTTGCGATATTTTCTTCTAATGGTTTGGGTTTTAGCTTGTCGGCCTTTGTGAAAATCATTGCAAAGGGAATGCCTTTCGTTCCCAGACGTTCCATAAAATCCATATCAACTTCTTGTGGTGTATGGCGCGCATCGATTAATACAAAAACACACATCAAGCTTTCGCGTTTTTCCAGAAAGGGCATAATCAGCTTTTGAAATTCCGCTTTTAGTGTTTTTGAAACTCTGGCGTATCCGTATCCGGGTAAATCTACCAGGTACCAAGCTACTTCTTCCTTATCGCCCGCTGGAGCAATAGAGAAATGATTGATTAGTTGCGTCTTGCCCGGTCTGCCCGATGTTTTTGCCAAATCTTTGCGCCCGGTGAGCATATTTATCAGCGACGATTTGCCCACATTGCTGCGCCCCACAAAAGCGTATTCAGGAAAAGCGGGATCGGGTAATTGACTGATTTTGCTACTGCTAATCAGAAAATTGCTTGTCAAATAAGGCTCTGCAATCATTACGAAAATCTTTTTTTAAGCCATCCATCAAGAATGGTATTAAACTCTTCGGGATGCTCCATCATAGGCGCATGACCGCACTTGTCAATCCAAAATAATTCTGAATCAGGTATATGGGTGTTAAATTCTTCGGCGACTTCCGGAGGGGTAATGGTGTCGTTGCGGCCCCAAATTAGGCATGTCGGCATCTTGTAATTTGGCAAATCCTTCATCATATTATGACGGATTGCGCTTTTGGCCAAAGCTAATACCTTAATTAATTTAGATCGATCGCTTACTAATTCAAAAGTAACCTCAACAAGTTCGTCAGTTACCATTTCAGGATCATAAAACGTTACGGCAATTTTCTTCCGGATGTATTCTTTGTCTTCCCTTCGCGGAAACGAACCGCCGAAAGCATTCTCGTAAAGCCCAGAACTACCAGTAAGGACCATAGCGGTAAAAAGCTCTGGCTTAGACTTTGCTGTAACGAGTGAAACATGGCCGCCAAGCGAATTCCCCAAAAGAATTATGTCACTCAATTCCAGTTTTTTGATAAACCCCAGAATGAATTTTGACAGGCTTCCAACCCCCGTTTTTATAAGTGGCATATCGTAGAGCGGCATCATGGGTACAATAACCCGATGGGTTTTTTTAAAGTGCTGAATCAGTCCGTCAAAATTGCTTAGTGCTCCAAATAATCCGTGCAAAACCAAGATGGTTTGACCTTCGCCCTCATCAATATATTTATACTCCCCTTTTTCCTTGAGTTCTATTTCCATAAAGTCTTTGCTAAAATCCAAAGATAGTTTTTTTTAAAAACGGATGAAGAATTTGTGACAAAACTGATAGTTTTTCAGCGTGCCTTGACGCTTTCGCCAGCGCCAAGCTTTTAGCTTGGGGATTTCTTTGCCGGTGTCCCGCCGGGGTTTCAAAGAGATGTGGTTTGTTTTTATTTCATATTAGGACGACTTGATGGTTTAAGCAAGTCGGCCAAGTTAAACCTGGCGGGACGCCAGACAAAGCCACCCGTAGTTTATCAAGCCATAGGTATGACGAGACGCCACGCTAAAAAGCGTGGTAAACTGAGCCTGTGCGTGTGGACTCTACTTACCCACTTCTAAATTTGCCTATTACCAATTGCTAATTGCCTATTGAACCACTCCTTACCTACTTCTAAATTTGCCTATTGAAACCATTGCCGCCCTTGTGCATTCCTCTCGGCGAAAAGCCTCGTCGGATGCAGGAAAGGGAGTTCACATCACGGTATAGTGAGTATTACAATTTAAATGTAAAGATTTGAGTTGTAATTAATATCGTTATTGTCAATTGCAAAATGCATTGCCAATTGCTCATTGCCTCTTGAGCCACTCCTTACCCACTTCTAAATTGCTAATTGCATATTGCCGATTGCCAATTGATTGTCGATTGCCAATTGATTGCCGATTGCCAATTCTCAACATAAGCAACATTCCGTTGTGCAAAACAATCTAAAGACTCCATTTTTCAGGGTGTACAAACCCGAAATTTGACCGAAATCGCCTCCAAATCGAAAGCGTAAATCCCAAAATCTCCGAAAACTTTTCAACAAAGTGGGAAATAATGGTAGAAAGTGGGTGATAGTGGGAAACATTTTCTACTTTAGCGTTGCAGAATCTGTACCCAATGCTAAATCTACTAGGCGAATACGATTGTAAACTTGATGCCAAAGGGCGTTTGATGTTTCCGGCTGGCTTAAAAAAGCAGTTGCAAGACATTGTGCACGAAGGTTTTGTGATCAATCGTGATATGTTCGACCAATGTTTGGTGCTTTATCCGCACCGCGAGTGGCAGGCAGTGGCGTCTGAAATTGGCAAGCTGAACCGCTTCGTGGCCAAAAATGTAAAGTTTATTCGAAAATTTAATAATGGTGCTACCCGAGTGGAGTTAGACTCTGCCGGGCGGATGCTTATTCCGGCTGCATTGGGCCAATTTGCATCGCTTGAAAAGGAAGTGAAAGTAGCCGGGAATGGCGACAGGATTGAGATATGGAGCAAAGCTAATTACGAAGCCATGCTGGCTGAAGATGTAGATATGGCTGCGCTTTCTGAAGAAGTGATGGGAGGGGATGCAGGGAGTAATGAAGAAGTCTGACGAATATCATCTTCCGGTACTTCTGCAAACGAGCGTTGACGGATTAATTACGAATAAACAAGGCATCTATGTAGATGTAACCTTTGGCGGCGGAGGGCACAGTCGCGCAGTTCTTTCAAATTTGGGTAATAATGGCAAGCTGATTGGTTTTGATCAGGATGAGGATGCGCAAGCAAATATTCCCGATGATGAGCGGTTTCGGTTTGTGCAGTCAAATTTTCGATTTCTCAAAAACAGTCTTCGATTTATTGGTCTTAAGAAGGTTGATGGAGTCCTGGCAGATTTGGGAGTTTCTTCGCATCAGTTTGATGTTCCCGAACGTGGATTTTCCATCCGCAGTAATGCGCGCCTTGATATGCGCATGGGAAAAGGTATAGGCATATCGGCTTATGAAGTGGTAAACACCTATCCGGAAGAAAAACTGGCGACAATCTTTAAGGAATACGGAGAGCTAAAGGAGGCGTATAAACTCGCTAACCGAATAGTCTATCACCGCACTATGGCACCTATTGAGACGACCGAAGAATTGGTTTCTAAAATAGGATCTCTGGCTCGGAGCAATAAGCATAATCAGTTTTTAGCTCAAGTTTTTCAGGCGCTTCGCATAGAAGTTAATGGCGAAATGAAGGCATTGGAAGAACTGCTTTTGCAATGTGCCGAGGTCATTGAGCCGGGAGGTAAACTGGTAGTAATTTCCTATCACTCGCTAGAAGATAGAATGGTAAAACGGTTTATGAAAAGCGGGAATTTTGAAGGCAAAGACGAAAAGGATTTTTTCGGAAATCCAATCCGACCATTTACACCAGAAAAAGGAATGCCAATCGTGCCTGGTATTGAAGAAATTGAATTAAACAGTAGAGCAAGAAGCGCAAAATTGCGCATAGCAACAAGAAATGAGTAAGGCAAATAAAAATAAAAAAGACGAAAAGAAAAAGGGTGGATTTGCACGTGGTGTAAATGCGCTTTTGAGTGGCAAGTTCCTTACGCGGGAGTATGTTCAGTCAAATCTTCCGTTTATCTTTTTCATTGTTGCCATCATGGTTTGCTATATCGCCTATGGCTATTACGCCGAAAATAATATGAAAGAAATGGTTTCTTCGGAAGCTGAACTTCAAGAGCTCAAATCGCGCAACCTTGCTGTTCAAGCCAAACTGGGTAAGCTTCGCGCGCAATCTACAGTAGAGGAATCTATAAAAGAACTTGGACTGCATGAATCTACTACGCCGCCCACAATAATACGATTGAGTAAAGCAGAGAACCTTTCAATTTTAGGGATAGAATGAAAGGCGAAAACAACATAATCAGCAAGGCTTATATCGTCTTCATCGCTATTTGTATTTTCTCACTTCTCATCGTGGGAAAAATTCTTTTTATCCAGTTTGTAAATGGAGAAAAGTGGGAGTCGAAAGTGGCGCATATTACTACCGATTTGCGCGAAATAACTCCTGTGCGTGGAAATATATACGCCGATAACCGGAATATGCTTGCTACATCTGTCCCCATTTATGAAATCAGGATGGATATGCTGGCAGATGGTTTGAGCGATGAAGACTACTTTCAGAACATCGACTCGCTCTGCGTAGCATTGAGTAAACTTTTTGACGACAAGCCGGCGAGCGCATATAAAGCAGAATTCGCGAAAGCGCGCAAGGCAGGTAATAGATACTACCGTGTAAAATCGAATGTGGATTACGATCAGGTGCAGAAAGCTCAAGATTTTCCAATTTGGAAAAGAGGGCGATTTAAAAGTGGAGTCATATTTGAAAAGAGAACGATTCGACTTATGCCTTTCAAAGAGTTGGCTAACAGAACGGTGGGATATGAGCGCGAAGGAGTGCAGCCGGTAGGGATAGAAGGAGCCTACAATAGCGTTTTGAGTGGAAAACCCGGCGCAAGGTACGAAAAGCGGCTTGCCGGAGGTATTTGGATGCCACTTACTGACCACAACGAAGTGGAACCCGAAGATGGATGCGATGTGTACACCACACTCGATGTAAATATTCAGGATGTAGCCACAAATGCTCTGCGCAAGGAGCTTAAGAATCACAATGCCAGCCATGGCTGCGCAGTGCTCATGGAGGTAAAAACCGGATACATTAAGGCTATCGCAAACCTTACCCGCACAGCGGATAGTACGTATCGCGAAGTTTACAATTATGCCGTGGGGGAAGCAACAGAACCGGGCTCTACATTTAAGTTGGCTTCGCTTATGGCTGCTTTTGAAGATGGTCTGATTGATTTGCACGACACAATTGATACCGAAAATGGAAAGTACCGCTTTTACGATCGCATAATGCGCGACAGCAATGGAAAAGGACATGGGAAGATTGATGTGCTTGAGGTATTTCAAAAGTCTTCAAACGTAGGAGTATCACGTATTATCAATGAAAAATATGCCAGTAATCCGCAAAGATTTGTGGACAGACTTTATAAAATGGGTCTTGGAAGAAAGCTGGGATTGGAAATTTCAGGAGAAGGAAAACCGAAAATAAAAGATCCCTCAGACAATTCTTGGTCTGGGGTTACACTTCCGTGGATGAGCATTGGGTATGAAACCCTTATGACTCCCCTTCAAATTCTCACATTTTACAACGCTGTGGCGAATAATGGTGTAATGCTGAAACCGCAATTTGTAAGCGAAGTTCAGCGAAACGGAATTGTAATTAAAGAGAATAGACCGATTGTTTTAAATCAGGCTATTGCATCGCGTGAGACAATCGCAAAAGCTAGAAAAATGCTTGAAAGTGTTGTAACCGAAGAAGGTACCGCTGCCAACTTGCGTTTTGGAGCTTACCATATAGCCGGAAAAACCGGTACAGCCCAAATAGCCAATGAAAAGTACGGTTATAAATATGAGCAGGCAGTGAGCTATCAAGCCTCTTTCGTGGGATATTTTCCAGCAGAGGCTCCTGAATATACCTGTATAGTGGTAGTAAACGGGCCTAGCAACGACGTGTATTATGCCAATAGAGTAGCAGGGCCGGTGTTTAAAGAAATTGCCGATAAGGTATATGCACAGCGCTTTGACTTGTTTAAGGTAAAAGACCCTATTGAAAATGCAATCGCTTATAAGGCTCCGGTTTCTTTGAGCGGAAATGCCGAAGACCTCAAATCTATTTTCAGCGCATTTAATGTGCCTGTAGAAGATAATAGCGGCGGATATGGATGGGTGACTACCAAGACTGAACCTGAAAATGTAGAATTAGAACGACGCACCGTTAAAGACGGGTTTACGCCAAACGTTGTGGGCATGGGCTTGCGCGATGGTGTTTACTTACTCGAGTCATGCGGCTATGAGGTAAAAGTGCAGGGGAAAGGAATGATATCAAAACAAAGTATGCCTCCGGGATCGCCAGCACGGAAAGGGCAGAAAATAACTATCGAGCTATCGTAAATATGAAATTGCTACAAGACATATTGTATCAGGTAAGTATTAAAGAAGTGGTGGGCTCTACCAATATAGAGGTAGAATCTATTGTTTTTGATTCGCGGAAAGCCACCAAATCATCGCTTTTCATTGCAATCAAAGGCGCGCTCTCTAATGGGCATGAATTTATAGATCAGGCTATTGCCAATGATGCTGTAGCTGTGATTTGCGAAGAATTGCCGGAATCAAAAAGTCCTGACATTACTTATGTGCTTGTCTCCGATTCACATGAGGCGCTCGGAATAATGGCTTCAAATTTTTACGACAATCCTTCAGAAAAGCTAAAGCTTATCGGGATTACCGGCACAAACGGTAAAACCACAACTTCTACCATGCTTTACGATTTATTACGCCTTTTGGGGAATAAAGTAGGGCTAATCTCTACCGTAGAGAATAAGATTGATAATGAGATTGTTCCGGCAACGCACACTACGCCCGATGCGGTAAGCTTTAACCAATTGCTTGTGCAAATGGTAGAATCCGGATGTACTTATTGCTTTATGGAAGTGAGCTCGCACGCCTTGCACCAGCATCGTGTAACGGGAGCAAAATTTTCCGGAGCGGTTTACACCAATCTTTCGCACGATCACCTTGATTATCACAAAACATTTGATGCCTATATCGCAGCCAAGAAAATGCTTTTCGATATGCTGCCCAAAGAGGCCTTTGCGCTGGTAAATTTAGACGATCGCCAGGGCGAAACCATGCTTCAGAATTGCAAAGCTGGTATACAGCGCACCTATGCGCTTAAGTCGATGGCCGATTTTAAAGTAAAAGTTATCGAAAATCAATTTGGCGGCTTGCATGTAAATATCGATGGGCTCGACCTCTATGCTAAAATGGTTGGGCGATTTAATGCTTACAATCTTTTATCGGCTTATGCCACTGGGGTTTTACTCGGTTTCGAAAAGCTTGACGTGCTTACTGCTTTGAGCAGTATTAATCCGGTTGCAGGTCGTTTTCAATATGTGATTAGTCCAGATAAGGTTACTGCCATCATAGATTATGCCCACACACCCGATGCGCTTAAAAACGTGTTGAAAACCGTTGAGGATATTCGCACAAAAAATGAGGAAGTAATCACCGTGGTGGGTTGCGGCGGAAATCGTGATGCTACCAAGCGGCCCGAGATGGCTCGTATTGCTTGCAAATTTAGCGACCGGGTGATTTTTACATCCGACAATCCGCGAAATGAAGATCCTGAAGCGATTATTGAAGACATGATAAAAGGTGTGGAGCCACAGGATTTTCGAAAAACGAATACCATAGTAAATAGAAAGGAAGCCATTAAAATGGCATGCTCAATAGCCCGCTCTGGCGACATTATTCTTATTGCCGGGAAAGGACATGAAAAATACCAGGAAATTAAAGGCGAGCGCCTGCCATTTGACGATCTCGCCATTGTAAACGACACCTTTAAACTACTGAATCACTAATGCTGTACTACCTATTTCAATATCTCGATACGCATTACAGCCTGCCCGGAACAGGGGTGTTTCAGTACATCTCTTTCCGGGCTGCTATGGCGGTGCTTACTTCTTTGGTTATCTCGTTGCTTTTTGGAAATACGCTGGTAGGAATGCTGCGCCGCAAGCAGGTGGGCGAGACTGTTCGCGATCTGGGTCTGGATGGCCAAATTCAAAAACAAGGTACCCCAACTATGGGCGGGTTAATCATTCTTGGAGCTATTTTGGTGCCGGTTCTCCTCTTTGCCAGACTAGATAATATTTATGTGATTATCATGATTATTACCACCGTTTTTCTTGGTGCCATTGGCTTTATAGACGATTACATAAAGGTTTTTAAGAAGAATAAAAAAGGCCTTGCCGGAAAGTTTAAAGTTGTGGGTCAGGTGGCTGTTGGCGTAGTGGTTGGAAGCCTGCTCTATTTTAACGAAGCTGTAGTAAGCAAAGAAAAAGTAGCTGTTCCGCAATCAGAAAATGTGGTACGCGAAGCAGGTGAAGCACCACAGCAAACATTTGAATGGGTGGAAGAAAAATCTGTTGTTACCACCATTCCATTTATCAAAAACAATGAGTTTAATTACGCCTGGCTGCTTGGCTTTATGTCAAAAGAAAATGCGGCGCGATGGGCATGGCTGGTATTTATTCCCATAGTGGTTTTTGTAGTCACCGCCGTGAGTAATGGTGCAAATATTACCGATGGTCTCGATGGTTTGGCAACAGGTTCTTCGGCAATTATCGGAGTTGTGCTGGCTATTTTCGCTTTCGTTTCGGGTAACCTGGTATTTGCTGATTATCTGAATATTATGTTTATTCCAAACTCGGGTGAACTCACCGTTTTTATCAGTGCATTTGTTGGCGCCTGCATTGGCTTTTTATGGTATAATTCATATCCTGCTCAAGTGTTTATGGGCGATACTGGTAGCCTTGCCCTCGGTGGAATTATCGCCGTTTTTGCCCTTGCCATCAGAAAAGAATTGCTCATTCCGCTTTTCTGCGGAGTGTTTTTAATAGAAAATATTTCGGTAATGATACAGGTGGCGTACTTCAAGTACAGCAAAAAACGATTTGGCGAAGGCCGCAGAGTTTTTCTGATGGCACCACTACATCACCATTATCAAAAGCTTGGATACCACGAGTCTAAGATCGTTTCACGGTTTTGGATAGTGGGAATATTGCTCGCCGTATTGTCAATCGTAACCCTAAAACTACGCTAAAAATGAAGCTCTTGGTTTTAGGTGGAGGCGAAAGTGGAGCCGGAGCAGCAATGCTCGGTAAGAAGCTGGGGTACGATGTATTCCTGTCTGACCGGGGTGTACTGAAAGAAAAGTACAAAAACGTTCTTATCAAGGCGGGAATTAAATGGGAAGAAGGTGCACACAGCGGAGATTTTCTTCAGGGAACAGAATTGGTGATTAAAAGCCCGGGCATTCCTTCAGAAACTGCCATAGTATTGGATCTTAAAAAGGCCGGAGCCGAGGTGATTTCTGAAATTGAATTTGCTGCAAGGCATACCAAAGGAAAGATAATCGCCATAACAGGTACCAATGGCAAAACGACCACTACGCTGCTTACACATCACATGTTCGCGAAAGCGGGAAAAGACGTGATAGCTGCGGGAAATGTAGGAAAAAGCTTTGCAGGCCTGCTCGCCGAGCGCGATCGCGATATCTGGGTGCTGGAGGTGAGTAGCTTCCAACTTGATGATATTGTGAGTTTTAAGCCCGATGTTGCGATTTTACTCAACATTACTTCTGATCATTTGGATAGGTATGGCTACGAAATGCAAAACTACGCTGATGCCAAGTTTGCAATCGCACGAAACCTTACCGAGGCAGATCATTTTATCTACAGCGATGATGATGAGGTGATTCTCAAAAATCTGAAAGAGAAGAATATCAAAGCGCAACTTCACCCTATATCTACTTACCATCCCGTTGAAAACGGAGCATATATAACTGAAAATGAACTAATAATTAACCTTACTAATAATCCATATAAAATGTCCATACACGATTTAGCCCTTCAGGGCCGTCACAATGTTTACAATTCAATGGCGGCAAGTGTTTCGGCCCGCCTTTTTGATCTCCGAAAGGAAGTGGTGCGAGATAGCCTTTCAGACTACGAAAACATTGAGCACCGACTCGAATTTGTCGCCGAAATTCACGGAATTAAATTTATTAACGACTCAAAAGCTACCAATGTAAATGGGGTGTGGTACGCACTTGAAAATTATTCGGAAAAGATAGTCTGGATAGTGGGAGGAGTTGATAAAGGAAATGACTATTCCATACTGGAAGCACTTGTACGTGAAAAAGTTAAGGCCATAATTTGTCTGGGTACCGACAATAAGAAACTCATGGACTATTTCGGCCCCATGGTTGAAAATATAGCCGAAGCGCATACCGCAACCGAAGCTGTTAATCTGGGTTACGCTTTCGCGAAAAAGAATGATGTGGTGCTGCTTTCGCCTGCATGCGCCAGCTTTGATTTGTTTGAGAATTATGAAGACCGGGGCCAGCAATTTAAGCGAGCCGTTCGCGCACTTTAAACCCCTTAGCGATATGTCAGAAAACAGAATAAATAAAACAACTAGTTCTAAAGCAAACCCACTGCTTGAGTCGAGATTGCGTAGCTTGCAGGCTGCGAAACCATTTTGTCTGGAGTTTTGCGGTCGCATTAATGGAGTGACTTTTATAAATGATTCTGCCGCAACATCGATTGAAAAAGTTGCCGATGCTCTTATTAGTTTCGATGAACCCGTAATTTGGATTGCAGAAGTTTCTGCGCCAAATACCGATTTTTCAATTATCAGCGATTTGATGAAATCTAAAGTGAAAGGCGTGGTTGCGGTTGGTGAATTTGGAGATGATTTACACAAAGCATTGATGCGCCAAGCCGGAATTTTTGTTGCTGCCAATACCTGGGATGAAGCTTTGGACATGAGCCTCATTCTTGGAAAAGCAAACGATAAAGTGCTCTTTTCTCCGGGTAGTAGGGCGATTGAACCCTTTGAAAATTATAAAGAAAGAGGTGCGTATTGGAATAGATTGGTAAGCATTTTACAAAACAACAATAACTAAATAGTGAAAGGCAAAAAGTCATATACGATTCACAAGAGCAAGAAAAGCCAGACTGACAAAACCTTATCAGCCAGCGATAATTTGAGGCGCAATCTGGAGCGAACTACTTATCGTGTTGATTCAGTTGTAATAGTTAAAGATGTGGAATTTGTATGTGACTCAAGATCTGCCGATCTGCTATCAACTCGCGATTCCTTTAAGTTTTTGGAAAAACCAATAATATGGATTTCCGGAAAGGCAAAACATGAAAGAGATTACTCACTGATTGAGGCTTATCTGAATAATAAGATAAAAGGTGTTGTAATTTATGGGGTTAATGGTGAAGAGACGAGCGCTGTGCTAAACAAGTTTGTGAAGGGTGTAAAAGTGAAAGAAACATTGGTGGAAGCCGTAAACGCTGCTTATAAAATGGCCGAAAAAGGAGATGTGGTACTCTACTCGCCAAGCTGTGCGGTAAAAGACGAGTACCTGAATTATGTAGATCGCGGATTGGAATTTATACGAATAGTAAAAGACTTAAAATAAACGGTGAAACAACTGATTGCACAATATCTAAGAGGCGACAGAGTAATCTGGATGGTATGCCTTATTTTGGGACTCGTCTCAATACTGGCTGTGTATTCCAGTATTTCGTCGCTTGCGTATAAATATACGGAGGGCAATACTTTTTATTACCTCTTTAAGCATGGTATTATGCTTATTACAGGTTTTGTAATCATGTATTTTGTCCACAAAATCAATTACAGGTATTTTTCCCGCCTCTCCCAGATAGCTATTTGGCTGGCAGCCATTCTTTTAATTCTTACTTTACTTCTGGGTGTTAATTTGAATGATGCGAGTAGATGGATTAAAATCCCATTAATTAACCAGAATTTCCAGACTTCCGATTTTGCAAAAATAGCGCTCATAGCCTATGTAGCGCGTATGCTCACTCTGCGTAAAGAGTTTTTTCACAGCTTTAAAGAGGGGCTTTTGCCAATTTTAATTCCTATTGTAATTATTTGTGGTTTAATCCTTCCGGCAAATTTCTCTACTGCGGCAATGCTTTTTATGGTTTGCGTAACTCTGCTTTTTGTGGGTGGCATTCCGTTTAAGCATTTGGTCATGGTTTTTGCCATAGCCGGTGCCGGATTTGCACTGCTTTTGGTGCTCTCCACTAGTTTTCCAGATCTCTTGCCCCGTGTAGAAACATGGAAAACGAGGTTGTTGAGCTATGAAAGTGGCGATAGCGAAGCCAATTATCAGGTAGAACATGCCATGATGGCCATACAAAGTGGCGGCGTTTTTCCAACCGGTCCGGGAACAGGCGATTCAAGAAATTATTTGCCACACCCTTATTCTGACATGATTTTCGCTTTCATTATCGAAGAGTACGGCACTATAATAGGTGGATGCGGTTTGCTTTTGCTTTATCTCATCTTTCTGTACAGGGCTTTGCGGCTTGCGCGAAAATGTGAACGCAATTTTGGGTCATTGCTAGTTATTGGAATGAGTTTTCTTATTGCTTTTCAGGCATTTATAAATATGGGTGTCGCTGTAAGTCTGCTCCCTGTTACGGGTCAGCCTTTGCCCCTAGTCAGCATGGGCGGTACCTCTATTTGGTTTACCTGCATTGCAGTGGGTATGATTTTGAGTGTAAGCAGATCGGTGTATGAAGGCGAGAAAATTCCGGGGGTAAATCGAGTTAAAAAGAAGAAGGATTATGCAGTCGCTTAAGGTCATAATAAGTGGAGGAGGAACCGGAGGACATATTTTTCCGGCCATAGCCATAGCCGATGCGGTAAAGCGCAAGGTACCCAATGCCGAAATACTTTTTGTTGGTGCAAAAGGCAAAATGGAGATGGAGCGAGTGCCTCAAGCGGGTTACAAGATTGAGGGATTATGGATAAGCGGTATTCAACGCAGCCTTACACTTAAGAATCTGGCGTTTCCATTAAAACTGATTTCCAGCATGGCAAAAGCGCGTTCTATTGTACGCATGTTTAAGCCCGATGTGGCTGTGGGAGTTGGCGGATACGCTTCAGGACCTTTGCTAAGGGTGGCTTCAACCAGAAAAATTCCTTCGCTTATTCAGGAGCAAAATTCCTTTCCGGGAATTACAAATAGGTTGCTGGCGGCAAAGGTTAGCAAGGTTTGTGTGGCATATGAAGGTATGGATCGTTGGTTTTCAAAGGATAAGATTGTCATGACCGGAAATCCGGTGCGTGAGCAAGTTGTACAGCTCGAAGGTAAAAAGCCGGAGGCATGCACTTTTTTTGGACTTAAATCAGATAAGCCAACCTTGCTCGTAGTGGGAGGAAGTTTGGGCGCTAGAACCATAAATCACAGCATCAAAAAGAATTTGCAACTCTTTAAAGATGCCGGTTATCAATTGATATGGCAAACAGGTAAGCTCTATGGCGAAACGGCCTATGAGGCTGTGCGGGAAGTTGATTATGAAGGAATTAAGACATTCAAATTTATAGATAGAATGGATTTGGCTTATGCTATGGCAGATGTAGTTGTATCCCGAGCAGGCGCTATGTCTGTCTCAGAAATATGCCTCGCCGAAAAGCCTGCCATCCTCATTCCGTCGCCCAATGTGGCAGAAGATCACCAAACAAAAAATGCGCGGGCGCTGGCTGATAAAGGTGCCGCCATTTTGCTGGCTGATAAGGATGCGGAAGAAAGTCTGGGTAAAGAAATTAAAAGCCTGCTAAACGACAAGGAGAAGCAATCCACCCTTTCGAGAAATGCGGGAAAAATGGCACATAGAAACGCCGCTGAAAAAATTGCAGATGAAGTTTTAAAACTGGCTAAGAAAAATTGAATTTAGAAAAAATACATAGCGTCTATTTTGTGGGTATCGGAGGGATCGGTATGAGTGCTATTGCCCGCTATTTTAAAGCGATGGGCAAAAATGTTTTTGGCTACGATAGAGTGCATACTGCGCTTACTGCTAATCTGGAATCGGAGGGAATGCAAATCGTTTACACCGATAATCCGGAAGAACTCGCACCCGATTTTCTGAATCAACCTATTGACAATACGCTCGTAGTTTACACACCTGCTATTCCCGTTACTCATGCCGGTTTGGGGTATTTGCGTCAGCATGGGTATCGGGTAGTGAAGCGATCTGAAGTGCTTAGTGAGATCATTGAAAAACAGAAAACGATTGCCATTGCCGGTACACATGGAAAAACCACCACATCGGCTATGGTTGCTCATATTCTCAATCATTCAGGAATAAAATGCAACGCCTTCCTTGGTGGAATTGCCTTGAATTTTAATTCAAATGTTATTCTCAATCCCGATGCGGAATACGCTGTGGTTGAGGCCGATGAATACGACAGGTCTTTTTTGAAACTCAATCCATTTTTGGCCATTATCACTTCCGTAGATGCCGACCACCTCGACATTTACGATAATGCCGATGCTATGCATAATGCATTTCAAGAATTTGCCAACAAGGTGAGCGATCAAGGAGCTGTTTTTATCCACAGTGGTATTAGCCTTTCGGCGAAAGCTAAAAAAATTACCTATTCGCTTGACGACAAAAAAGCTGATTTGTACGCGAGCAGTTTACATATTGAAAATGGCACCTACGTTTTTGATGTAATATTTCAATCAAAAAACCTGGGAACAGTGCGCTCAACTTATCCCGGACATCACAATATAGAAAATGCAATTACCGCCATTGGTATCGCTCTGGAACTGGGTATTGAATGGGGTAAAATAGTTGATAGCATCGCTACTTTTGCTGGAGTAAAGCGCCGTTTTGAGTATCATATAAAAAGAAACGATCGGGTGTTTATTGATGATTATGCGCACCACCCCACAGAAATTTCGGCTTGTGTGGGGTCGGTAAAAGAACTCTACCCCGATAGTAGAATAACTGGTGTTTTCCAACCGCACCTCTACTCACGTACGCGCGATTTTGGCGATGGCTTTGCCAGAAGTCTTGAAGCCCTAAATGAAGTGGTGCTTATGGAGATTTATCCGGCACGCGAAGAGCCCATTCCGGGTATCGATAGTGAGTGGTTACTTAATAAAGTACGCACGGTGAATAAAAAGTTGGTGCAACGTGAAAACTTAGTGGATGAAATTTTAAGATTAGACCCTGAAGTTCTGCTCACTATGGGCGCAGGCGATATTGATAAAATGATTGAACCTTTAAAATCTGCACTCAATGAAAAAGATGAATAAGATTCTGAAAATCATAGGGTTTGCATTATCGGTGAGCGCCGTTATGGTATTGCTGGGCTTCGTAGGAACCAAGCGATCGGCAGCCTCATGCGAGGAGCTTATTATTCATATTTACGCTGATTCAGGAAATAATCTGGTGACCGATGCAGATGTAAAAGACCGAATTTCGAATAAAATTGGGGTTGTAATTGGCGAACCGCTCAATAAAATAGATACGCGTTCTATAGAAACAGAGCTGCGTGCTATTCCATTTGTAAGGACAGCACGCGTGTATGAAACCATTAATAAAAAGCTAATTGTAGAGCTCACGGAACGTGAGCCAATGGTTAGATTAATCGACAAAACCGGAAAAACGGCTATTCTCGATACGGAGGGATATTTAATGCCACTTTCAGACAATACTGTTTTGCGCCTTCCCGTTATCACCGGGCAATTTGAAATGAACAGCGAATTTATTAATACAAACGGGCATGTGTCTGATTCGCTGGCGCATGTGTCTCTTGCCGATGTTTATAGTTATGCATCTGCCATAGCGGCGCAACCTTTTTGGACTGCCCAAATTCAACAAACAGATTTAAACGGCTTCGGCGATTTTGTGGCCTTTCCCCAAGTGGGAAAACACACCATAAATTTCGGCTCAGCCAATGAAATTGAAGAAAAGCTTAACCGGCTTCTAATTTTCTATAAAAAGGGACTTGAAGAAACCGGATGGAATAAATACACAAGTATCAACCTGAAATACAAGGATCAAATTGTTTGCACAAAAAAATAGAATTATGGAAGAACCAGAAATAATAGTCGGCCTTGACATTGGAACTACCAAAATAGCCTGTATCGTAGGCCGCATAAATGAATACGGGAAAGTTGAGATCATCGGTATGGGTCGCTCTGAATCGTTGGGCGTGCGCAGTGGGGTAGTTAGCAATATCAATCTTACCGTTGAATCTATAGAGCGCGCCGTTTCAATTGCCACCGAAAAATCGGGAGTAGAGATTGGCGAAGTAGTGGTAGGAATTGCCGGACAGCATATTCGTAGCCTGCAGCACCGTGGTATTCTTACTAGAAAAAGTAAAGATATTGACGAAGTAATAGAACAAAAGGATATTGACAATCTGGTGGAAGACATGCATCAGCTGGTTATGAATCCTGGCGAAGAGATTATTCATGTGCTTCCGCAAGAGTATATTGTAGATAACGATCATGGAATTAAAGATCCCATTGGCCACTCCGGTATTCGCCTTGAGGCTAATTTTCACATCATTACCGGAAAAGTAAACGCTGCTAAAAACATTTACAAAAGTGTAAGCAAGGCCAATCTGGAAGTGCATGAGTTGGTGCTTGAGCCGCTTGCTTCTTCAGAAGCTGTGCTAAATGAGGAGGAGAAAGAGGCAGGAGTAGTGCTTGTTGATATCGGTGGTGGAACTACAGATATTGCAGTATTTCAAGATGGTATCATTCGTCATACCGCAGTAATCCCTTTCGGGGGAAATATTATTACTGACGATATTGCAGCCGGTTGCAGCATTTTGCGGAAGCATGCCGAGCAGCTAAAAATAAAATTTGGCTCTGCGCTGGGTTCAGACAGTATGGAAAACCAAATAGTGTGCATTCCCGGTTTTAGCGGTCGTGAGCCGAAAGAAATATCGGTTCGAAACTTGGCCAATATTATTCAGGCGCGCACTGAAGAGATTGTTGAGCAGATCATCTACGAAATCAAAAGTTCGGGATACGAGAAACGCCTCATTGCGGGTATCGTTTTAACCGGTGGTGGTGCAATGCTCAAGAATTTAACCCAATTGGTAGAATACCTATCAGGTCTTGAAACACGAATTGGTTACCCCAATGAACACCTTGGTAAAGCCAATACAGACGATCTGGGTAGCCCAATGTACGCTACCGGTATAGGCCTGGTGCTAAAAGGGCATGAGCTAAATCTGAAACGACAAAAAAGAGAGAAGCCAAAGCGAAGCCTTATCCGCTCTGGCAGTAAAGATAAACAAGGTCTTTTTGATAGATTGATATCAAAAGGACAGTCATTTTTTGATGACGACGATATTTAATAGAAACTGAATGATAATTGATTGCATAAAAAAATACTCTGGTGCAGTCGCTCCGCGTCTCGCGAGGGACGTTTATTTCGGGCTTCTCGCTCGGGATTTTCTTAGAATAAAAATAAATCCAAATCCACAAATCCAAATAAACCCAAATTATGAATTTCGATCTCCCAAAAGACCAGTCATCTATCATCAAAGTGATAGGTGTTGGCGGCGGCGGAAGTAACGCCGTAAATCACATGTATCAGCTTGGAATAAAAGGTGTTGACTTTATTGTGTGCAACACCGATTCTCAAGCTCTTGACGTAAGCCCCGTACCTGTAAAGGTGCAGTTGGGTCAAAGCCTTACAGAAGGCCGTGGCGCAGGTTCTATACCCGCAGTAGGTAAGAATGCCGCCATTGAAAATATTGATGAAATACAAGAAATACTCGCTAAGCAAACTACCATGGTATTTGTTACTGCCGGTATGGGCGGTGGCACCGGAACGGGTGCTGCGCCTGTTATTGCAAAAGCGGCAAAAGATATGGGTATCCTTACCGTAGGTATTGTTACCATTCCTTTTACGTTTGAAGGGCGCAAAAGAATGAATCAGGCGGCCGAAGGCTTGCGTGAAATGCGTGCTTGTGTAGACACTTTGCTGGTTATCAGAAACGATAAACTCCGCGAAATGCACGGAAATCTGTCCTTGCAAAATGCATTTGAGCAGGCCGATAATATCCTGGCTAATGCCGCCAAAGGTATCGCCGAACTTATCTCTGTAACCGGAGCAATAAACGTGGATATGAATGACGTAAACACGGTAATGAAAGATAGCGGTGTAGCAGTTATGGGTCAGGCTTCCGCCGAAGGTGAAGATCGCGCGATTAAAGCTGCACGCAAAGCGCTCGAATCTCCGTTGCTCAACGATAACGATATTGAAGGAGCACAGTACATTTTGCTCAATATTACGTATGGATCAAGCGAAGTAATGATGGACGAAATTTCTGACATTACAGATTATATCCAGCAAGCTGCAGGATCGTCTGCTGACGTAATCTGGGGTCACGGACTTGACGAAACCCTTGGTGAAAAATTAAGTGTAACCATTATAGCTACCGGATTTAAAACTACGCCCGATACCGGTTTTGAATTAGAAGAGCCGGTACGTATGAATCTTAACTCTGATGCTGAACCAAAAAAGAGCCGTGCAATCAATGCCGAAATGGACAGCCCTGTGGGCGATTCTGCCAGCGAGCCGTATCTAAAAGAAGTAAGCAAAGAAGAACTTGAAGAAAAGGAAAAACACACTGCCGAGCAACCGGTACAGCGCTTTGACCTTTTTGGAAATGAAGCACCTCAAACACAACAGGCCAAAGAAGAAAAAAATCAGGTAGAAAATGAGGAGGAAGAAAAAACTCCAGAAAAGCATGAGTATTACCGACTTGATGACAAAGAAGAGGTTGCTTCTAAGGCTCAATCTTCAGATGATGAAGATGATACTGCGGATATCTCTCACCGCGTAAATGTTGAAGTTGCCAATCAGTTAAACAGAGAGCGATTGAGAAATCTCCGCGAAATTTCTGAACGAATTAAAAGTCCGCAGGGATTAAACGAACTGGAGAAAGAGCCTGCTTACAAGCGCCGTAATGTACAGCTCGACCGCCTTGCGCACAGCAGCGATAGCGAAGTGTCTCGGTATACCCTTAGCGAAGAGCGCGATGAAAACGGCAAAACGAGATCTGGGTTACGTCCCAACAATCCGTATTTGCACGATAACGTTGATTAGTAGCTTATCTTTGTAAAAAACAATAAGAAGCATGACACTTGCTGATAAAATAAGCGATGGCATCAAAGATGCCATGCGCGCTAAAGAAAAGGATAAATTAGAAGCACTGCGTGCCGTTAAAGCCGCATTGCTTTTAGAAATGTCGAAAAGTTCTGATAAAGAACTCAGTGAACAGGTTGAAATGCAGGTCTTAATGCGTTTGCACAAACAGCGCAAAGAATCTGCTGCCATTTACCATGAGCAAAATCGTGAAGATTTAGCAAAAGATGAAGAATATCAGGCTTCCGTATTGGAAGAGTTTTTGCCAAAGCAAATGAGCGAATCTGAAATTGCCGCCGTTGTAGATCAAATTATTGCCCAAACCGGAGCTTCAGGAATGAAAGATATGGGAAAGGTAATGGGTCAGGCAAGCGGCAAGCTCGCAGGCAAAGCAGATGGTAAACTGATTGCTGATCTGGTGAAGCAAAAACTTGCTGCCGGTTAGTATATTATTTGGATTAATTTGGATTGTGAAAGAGGGGCTGGGAGGCCCCTTTTTTGGTTTATTTCTAATTGCTGAATTATTATTCTAAAAGAGCATAAGGATCATGTTTGTATCGGCTGTGCGGGATGTCGACCCTGCTCTATAAATGCTTCATTCTAAAATAGACAGGTGTCAAAAGACTGTCAATACTAGCAATTAGTAGTGTACCATATTGATCTTGATCTTGTTGCTCCGAAGGGTATCCACCCTTCGGCTGATACTTTACAATGAAAGATTATTTCGAACTGGATTCAGCGCACATCAATAGTTCCGCAGGTCTGTGATGCAGCTTTGCGGGGGTGGATACCACTTACACACCCACTCCCAGAGGTCGACGAAGCAGCAACCATGAGAAAATTCCTGACCACCTTGCAGTGCACCAATAATCCCGCACAACGATCAACAAATTAATTAACACTCCAATCTAAATCCAACCCCATGCACATTCGCAATGCTTACATTTTCATCTTCTGCCAGATGCTTGCGCAAACGTGTTATAAATACATCGAGACTCCTTCCTACAAAGTAGCTGTCATCGCCCCAAACCATATTGGTAATTAATTCGCGCTCAATAACTTTGTTTTTATGCTCACAGAGTAATTTAAGTACTCCCGCTTCTTTCTTAGTCAGTGATTTTTTCTCGTTGCCGCGTCTCAGCTGAAAGTTGTCAGGATTGTACGTAAATGATCCAATTTTAAAGGTGCTATTCTCAGCGTCATCCTTATCTGGATTTTTCTTATAGCGTTTTAGCACGGCTTCTATTCGCAGTACCAACTCCTCATTGCTAAAAGGTTTGGTTATGTAATCGTCCGCTCCAGTGCGCAGTCCCTCTACCTTGTCTTCTACCATAGATTTTGCTGTGAGAAAAATAATGGGCACCTCAGTATCTATTTTGCGGATGTCGCGGGCGAGCTCAAACCCATCTTTTTTGGGCATCATTACATCGAGTAAACACAAGTGGTAGTTACCCTTGTTAAATTGCATAAGCCCCTCTTTTCCATCACGGCAGAGGTGCACAGTATAGCCTTTTTCTTTAAGTGTATCCTGAATAACAAAACCCAGACCCGGGTCGTCTTCAACAAGTAGTATTTGTGCAGTTGGCATAGCTATTTCGTGTTTTTTATGGGAAATTGAAGTGTAAAAATGGTTCCCTCGCCCTCCTTACTTTTTACCGATATCTTTCCTTTATGCGCCATTACGATCTGATTTACATAATACAAGCCCAAGCCAAATCCTTTTACATCGTGCAAATTGCCCGTAGGAACCCTATAAAACTTATCAAAAATATAGTCAATTGATTTGCGGGGAATTCCTATTCCATTGTCTTCTACCTCAATGATTAAGTTATCTCGCATGTTTGATGTCTTGATGAGAATTGCCGTTTTTGCTTTGCTGTATTTTGTAGCATTATCAAGCAAGTTGTGAATGACGTTTGAAATGTGAACCGGGTCGCCTGATATGTTTTGATTTTCCGCAATCAATTCTAGATTAATAGAAATTTCGTCATTTTCGCGAACCAAAGTGATTGATTCAGCGGCATTTTTAATAATCTGATGCATATCCAATGGCTGATAGTTTATTTCAACTCCCTTTTTGTCGAGCAAGGCAAGTTGCAAAACTTTATCCACCTGTAGTCTTAGTCTTTGATTTTCATTGTAAATAAGCTGAGCGTAATTCTTGAGGCGCTCGGGCTGATCTTTAATTTTATCGCCTAACAAAATCTCGCTCGATAAGCTGATTGTAGAGATAGGCGTGCGCAGCTCATGGGTCATATTATTGATAAAATCTGATTTCATTTCCGAAAGCTTCTTTTGTCGGAGAATTAGATAAACGGCATAAGCGAAAAAGAGAAATACAATCAAACTGATAATTGCTGAAAATGCCCATGTTGAAACTTGTGGTTTTAGGGTACTTACTTCGTAAAGCGTTCTGTCAGGAAAAAATACTCCGAAATAATGCCCGTCTTTATCCCATTTTATTTGTGGAGTTGAGGCAGTATAATCTGTGATAGTGGTGTCGTCATTAAGGGCTATATAGTCGCCATACACAATGCTATCAGTAAAACAATCATAAACGCCGTATTCAAAATTCTCGCCAATATTTCTCCGTTGAAATTCTGATTTTAGCAGGCTTTCCAGCAAATAGGGGTGTACGGTGTCATTAATCGCAACAGAAAAATAATTAGGTCTTATTTGCTTTACGGCTTGAAAAAGCTCTGCCGGGTCATTATTGATCGTCAAAATCTCATTAGCCACATTGGTCAATGCCATTGTTACACGGTCATTAAATTGCTTTGATTCTGCTGTAGCCTGTTCCTTGCGCAGGTCGAGTTGTGTTTGCTGCACCTTAAAAGCCTTATCGAGCCAATAAATTTGGGTAGCAATAATACCAGCAACAGATACTGTAGCGAGTAAAATTAAAATTCCTATCAGCTTCTTTCCCATAAGGCAAAGTTACGGCAAGAAGGTAGAATAGATTTTGGATTTAACAGAATGGTAACAACACGTTTAATTCTCTTTCGGTTTTTTATTGCGGTCTTTAAGCGTAAATACTCTCGAAATGTTAAATCCAAAATGAATATCTCCATTTCCCCATTGACCAGTGGTTTCTGTCATAAAGCTCTTGTCAATCATTCCTATTGAATTTGTAAATTGCAATTGAAAAACGTGACCACCCGTTTCAATATCAATTCCTACAGAGAGCGAATTGTGATAAATATCTGCAATCTGGTCTGGTATTACATAGTAGTACTCGCCGGTAATGGCAAGTCTGTTGGTTAACTTCTGCCTTCCACCAATTCCAATAATATAAACATCATTTTTCACGGAGGTGTTCTCCACTAAATTGCGATGAACCATTGTAGGCATGAGCATAAGGCTCGTTCCTTCGCTAAACTTTCTTCCCAAAAGTACCTGATACGTGTACGTAAGACGGGAAGTGAAATAATTCTCACGTTCTGCATCAGCCCATTCAAGCATGTTAGAAGCGATGGAGGCGTAAAGCGATAGGGTAATGGGCATTACTTTTTTGCCCGAACTCTGGCGTAGCGCCTTGAACTTTACTGATCCGTCCAGTGCTTTTTGTACTGAACTGCGCCCGAAACCTATCATCAGTCGATCTGTAATTCCATAGTCAAACCCAATCCGTATTGTAGCTTGATCTAGACCATAAAGGTTATTTATTCCTGAGTTTAACGTCCCGAAACGGTGCGAAATTCTAAAGTCCAGAACCCCTTCAGAAACGTTTTCAATGCTTTGTGAATTGATAATGTGGGTGCTCTTAAAACTCGCGGAGGCGTAATTCGTGGTTTCTTCCTCTTCTATTAGATCAAGCAGACTGCTTCCTTCATCCTGTGCCAGAAGAAAGAACGGAAAGAAAAATAGAAGAAAAGCGAAGAGAATCTTTGTCATCTTTTAAGTGCTTCCAATTCTGCTGCAACAGTAACTTCTATTTCATTCGCAATCTTATCTCTTACTACTGAAGGAATTTCAATGTCGAAGTCTTCAGGACTCAATTTAAAAACTGCATTTGAGTTTATCTTCTCTCCCGATACCGTGAGCACACCTGGGGTAGTGATCTGTTTCGTTACCCCATGTAGGGTTATCTCACCACTCACCGCAACAGGATATTCTCCGTCTTTTGAAAAATCTACGTCACTAATGTTCTCTATACTTCCTTTAAATACGGATTTTGGAAACTTGCTTGACTCAACATAGTTTTCATTGAAATGCTCTTGCATCAAGGCTTTCTTGAAGTTGAACGACTTCATTAATACCGAAAATTCGAATGCCCCGGTTTTTGAATCAAGAACGGCTGTGGCATTGAAATTATCTGCTTTAATATCTTCGACCGGTGTGGATGAGAAGAAAGAGATATTTCCATTTCTGGTGAAGTATTTATCTTGGGCAAAACCACTTAAGGTTACTGCCATTAATAGTATTGTTGTTATAGTTTTCATGATATTTTATTTTTTATTGGATTATACATTGATTCAGTTCTACATCAGAATTAATTCCTGTGCAAAGTCCTTTAAGCGATACTTCGCTACCTTTAGATGGTGTTTCAACTTTATTAAATTTAGGATCTATGCGGCATTTAACGCCGAAAATAGGATGGGAAGAATTGAGAATAAGGGTGCTGCTAGAGTCAGCATTTTGCATTACATCCACCACAGTGCCAGTCACTTCAAGAATATTGCCCGTAAAGGTTTTATTTCCCGCAACTTCATCTGCAGTAAACTCATCATACAAGTCTTCGCTACTTCCTTGCCAGGTTGCTTCTTTATCGCGTAAAGACTCAACGGGTTTTTGAAACATATAGTAGCCTATAGATACGGCTACTGCCACTAGTATTAATACTGAGAATATTATCTTTTTTTTCATGGTTTCTAAATTTTACTCTGGTGCGCCATTGTTAATCCATACTTGAATCGCTTCTAAGTCACAGCTGGATAAGGGCCCTGAGGGTGGCATGTTTTGCTGAACCAATACCCTTGTACCCAGTTTCCCATCATCAGCTATTGATTTCATTTGTTGATAGGTTTCAAGGCTTATGCCGCCGGTAGGATTCACGCCTGTGTGGCAACCAGATATGGCGCAGCTTCCATTTGCAATAGCTTGTATCGAATTTGTGTATGTAATTACAGAAAGCGTATCACAATTCAAATTTCCATAGGGGTATAGTTCTTCTTCATTGTCGTAATAGCAACTAGAGACGAAAGTGCCAGATAGAAGGATAAGTATTATTCCTAAGGTTTTATGTTTATTGAGGCGCTCCATTTTCTATCCAGATTCTAATTAAATCAATTTCACATTGCGGTAATTGGCTACTTTGATAGGGCATTGGCGTAGCTGTGCCAACATGTTGGACAGCTTGTAAGAGGCTTCCATCAATTGACTGATCTCTCACATTGGCATATCCGCTCAAACTGATATCACCTTGAGGAGATGACCCCGAGTGGCAGCCAAGGCATTTGGCAGTAATAATAGGCTCTATTTTTGAAACGTAAGTAACGTTGGTTGTATCACAATCGCCATTATTGCAGCTTAAATTTAGCGCGCCTTGTTGAATCCAAGCTGCAATCAATCCTATTTGCTCTGAGGTCAAAGGGTTTCCATCTCCAGGTGGAGGCATAATATTATCAGGGTCGTTTTCGGTTATTACTTCATACAAGTCGCTACCATCTAAGTCAAAAGGACGTACATCTCCGGTATTAATAATGTTCTCGTAGTTGTTTAAGATAACTCCATCCTCGGCGGCGTCGGCGCTGTGGCAACCGGGTATTGCGCAATTACTTACCAGCAACGGAAGAATGGTTTGTGAAAAGTAGATTGTGTCAGGATCGCAAGGATAAGGGTTGGGGTTGAGGGTGTCGCCAGGTCCACCACCTGTGCCTCCTGTGCCACCATTAAGTGGAGGCAAGGGCGGCTCGTGCTTACAGCTTAAGATTACTAGCACGCCCACGAATACAAATATTATACTCGTTAAAAGGTTTTTCATTTGGGTTTAATTTCGTCACAAATATAGGTGCTTATCTCAAGGGTATATAATAAATGCTGCCGAGCAGGGATATATTGGTTCTGAACAGGGATATTGAAGAACCGACTACCTGGAATGGTGGGATACAATCCAAAATATCTTTGTGAAATCCATCTTTACTCCGCTACTTTTTGAATTTTCAATAAGTACCTTTTCAAGTATGAAGCCCAGGTCTGGTATAGCCTGCTCGTTAATGAGTTTTAAGGCAAAGTTAATTTCATTATCATGTACTATCATTGTTTCGCAATTTACTATCTCATAGAACTACGATAATAAAGGTGAACATAGATTTTAATTAGAACGAATGTTTAATCATTTAATTCTCCTTTTAGCCACTTTCGAAATTGTGGGGCACGTTCAGAACTTACAATGCAAAATTTCTCATTGTCAAACTCGGGGATGAGATTTAGCTGAACCCGACCCTTGCTGAAAGATTTCATCGATTCGATGCTTGATATATTTACAATTAAGTTGCGATTAATCCTGAAAAAGGTGAGCGGATTCAAATCGCTCTCCACCGATGAGAGGCTTTCGTCAAGAGGATATGATTTCCCTTTTGTCGACACCATAAATGTTGATTTTTGTATGGAGTGAAAATAGGCGGCTTCATTTGGGCTTACCACAAACATATTTGTTCCATATTTCACCAAATATCTTTTGGTTTGGAGTAATTCCTTTTTATCTATTGCATTTGCGATAGCTCTGAAATCAACTTTATCTCTGGTTAGACCCATGCGTTCCCGCAAGCGCTCGAAAGATTTTGCTAAATCTTTGCGATTCACTGGCTTTAAGAGGTAATCAATTGCATTGGCTTCAAAAGCCCTGATTGCATATTGATTGTAGGCCGTGGTAAAAATGATGGGAATCGCTGTATTTATTTCCATAAAAATCTCAAAACACAGACCGTCCGCGAGCTCCACATCGCTTATTATCACATCGGGAGAATTCTCCTTGAGAAATGCGGTGGCGCTCTTTATAGAATCCAATACACCGGCTATTTCGCCATCAGGCTCGATTTCTAATATTAACTTCTTTATCCGCTCACTGGCTGGAAGCTCATCTTCTAAAATTAAAATTTTCATCACGCTATGATCGGTAGTTTAATTGTGAATTCAGTACCATCATCAATAATCTCTATCGGCTTTTTGAACAGTACTTTATACCGGCTTTGAATATTTTCAATACCAGTCCCAGTGCCTACAGACGTGTTGGAAAGTGGAGCCTTAATATTCTCGACGATAATTTGCTGTTCCGTATTGTAAATTCTAATTATAAGAGGTTGTGATTGGGAAACAACATTGTGTTTTATCGCATTTTCTGCTAATAGTTGGAGGGTCAATGCCGGAATGTAAGTCTCTGCTATTTTTTGATCCAACTTATTTTCCAAAATCAGTGCCTCTCCGAATCTTTGTTTTTGAAGGTAAATATACTCCTCGAGATTCTCAATTTCGCTCTTAAGAGTTAAAACATGATCATCCTGATTTTCCAGTATTTTTCTGTAAAAATGAGAAAGCCTTTGAAGATAATCTTCCGCCACCTTTGGTTTTGTTTCTATCAAATTCATCAGCGTGTTTAAGCTGTTGAATAAGAAGTGCGGGTTCACTTGGTTTCTAAGCACCGCGAGCTCACTTTCAACCAATTTTTTCTCGCTTAGCCATTTTCGATTCACTCGGCCTAATTGCCATTTTACGCTGGCGTATATTGCTATTGCGATAAGTAGAATTACCAATGCGATGAACCACCATTCTTTATAGAAAGGTTTTGCAATTGTGAAAGTGTGTTTTATCGCAGATTCAGGATAGTATTCAGTTCCAAGTCCGGTCTCAACTTCAAAAGTGTAGGTGCCATAGTTCAAATTGGGGTAAACCGCAGTATTTCCGGAACTATAATTCCAGTCTTCGTCGATTCCTGTTAGTTTGTATCTAAACTTTACGTTATCAGGGTTTTGATACCAAATTGCTTCGAATGTGTACGCAATATGATTGATATCAAAGTCTAAATTGGAAGCTGTAAGTTTTTGGTCATTTAAATTGGTTTTGAATGACTGCAATACTACAAGAGGATAGGAATCAAAATACTCAGGGGTGAATTTATAGAGCGTTTTGCCCGAAGCGAAGAGAATATTCTTGTTTCCATCAAAGTTGATATTGTTGATGTACTCCCCAGACAAACTTTCAAATACTTGATTGTTTTCAAGGGTAATCAATCGATTTTCAACGTAATACTTTAGCCAACCGTTTCCTACAGCGAGAGCGGAATTCCCATACCCTCCGCTTGCCATTATATATCCTTCCGGATCTAAACTCAGCGAAGTGAATTGGTCTAATTCTCTATTGTATTCAAGCAAATTCTGATTTTTGGTAATAAACCACAGGTTTTTGCTACCATCCTCAGAAATGTGATAAATGGTTTCGCCAGCTAAATAGTCCGCGAAAGGAATTCTTAAAAATTTGTTACCCTTCAATTCATATAGTCCGTCACCGTCTGTACCTATCAGAATAGTAGTGTCATTTGTAAATATGCTGTAAATGTATGGAGCATCTCTTGGTGTGGAGTATTGTTTTACTTTGCCTGACGGTAAAAGGCTCGATACGCCGCTTAGCGTAGTAAACCAAAGGGTATCATTTCTCAGCGACATGCTTAAAACATTGTTATCAGGAAGTCCTTGAGCAGTATCTATTTTTGAAATCGTATTCTCTTCGAAATTGTATTTGTAAATACCGCGGTTGAAAGTTCCTACGAACAAGTCTTTATCAGATGCAGCCATGCTAACAATTACAAGACTATCTTCAAGAACGATTTTTCTTAACGGAACTCCTGAATTTATATCCCAAATCTGCACATTCCCATTTCCACCGGTAAAAACATACGTTGTGTTTTGTATTAAAGCAGTATTGTTAGATGTCGTCTCATTTATTGATTTTGAAAATCTCAAATCGGCAATAACCACATGCCCGTTTTCACACAAGGCCATCATTACTCCTTCTTTCAAAACCAGGAAATCAATAATATTTGGCCGTTTAATAATTGGGTAGGCATCGAGCGAATCAGAATTGTTTATTTCATGAACTCCATTTTCGGTTAAGGCAAATAAACGGTTTCCATATTTCTTGATCTTAGATGCCGTAATCTGTTTTAAACTACGTTTTGTCGGTGATTGATTTTGATCACTCAAGTCTAATTGCACAAGTCCATATCGATATGATGCCGCAAAAATCAATGAATCAATATAGATGACAGAAGTGGTTATGGAAATGGGAAAGTTTTCCAGATGCTTTTTATCGCGGGTATCCACTACGTCAACGCCACGATCTGTTGCAGCAATCAGATTACCGTTCTTGAGAATGACCTGATACACATAATTGTCTGATAGTGAGTTTACTTTCGAGAAGTGGGTTTTATTATTACCGTTTAGCAGATAAACCCCTTCCCCAAAGGTTGAAACGACTATTTTATCTCCATATCCATCAATGGATGATATCGCTGAAGAATCAGCCACCGCTAAAGGATTGCTGACTTCTCGGGTTACAGGATTGAATTTAAAAATAGAACCGTTTTCAGTACCTAGCCAAATTGCAGAATCTATAGCCGCACCGCAGGTTATTATTTGTGGAAAGGCGATTAGCTCGGATAGATTTTCATTTGAATATCTTAATAACCCTTGATTAGAACCAATCCAAACGACTCCTTGAAAGTCAGTTATGAGAAATTTTGAACGCAGGGAGTCGTTGAGATTACGCACCTTGAACTCATGGGTAATGGGCATCCATTGGCAATAGCCGGATAAGCTCAGGAAAAGGAGAATAAATGTTATTCGAATTTTCAATTTTTTGGCGCTAGGTCAGCTTGGATATCCACCTTGATTATTTCGGCAATTTTTTGGAATACTATTCTTGGTATTTCGATATTGTGATCTGCCAATGGTACTGTAAAAGTAGAAATTACCCTTAGTTTCTGTGGAGTAATCCATTCGCAATTGGCCTCAATTATGCGTTCTTTTTTTATTCCATGAATATTGAGCTGTCCTCGTACAATTATGTCAAAAGCGCCGGTGCGGTAATTTAGGTCATCTAAAATTCTACCTGTGAACGTAGCAGTTTGATATTTATCTATTTCCATGTAGTTCTCAAAAAAGTGCTCCTGCTGCAAGGCGCTGTTAAAGCCATTGAACTTTGAAATGGGAATGCTCAAGGCAAATTCACCCTTTGCAGTGTCTATTAGAAATTGAAAGGATTCATTTTCAGCTTTGATTAGTTCCAACGGAGCTTCAGAAACGAAATTTATGCTTCCATTTTCTAATTCAAGAAGATTTTGCGAATGAACCTCATGGCTTCCAGCACATAATATAAATCCAATAAATAGGCTTGGCAGAAATTTCATACTCTTTTTGGGGGTAGGTTTGAATCTATGAAGATAAAAAAAACCGCTTACAAATAAATGCAGCGGCTTTTTGATCTTTTTACCCGGAGTATTTCAGGACATTCTACGCATACGTATATGCGAACTCACCTTAATTACATCCAGTGCGTTTTGATAAATTGTACAATTTAGCCGGATTATTTCACCGAGCAATTCTTCTTCAGGAGTTTGCAAAAGAAGCTTAAAATGGCTTCTTTTCAAACCCTCCGGACATTTCTCTTTCATAGCAGAATGTTCTTGGATAATAGACTTAATTAAACCTGTTTATTAGGAAAAAGGTTACATGTTTAATATACAAAAAGGCAAAAAAAAACCCTTCCCGGATTGCGGGAAGGGTTCATTGATGTAAAATTAAATTTAGATATTAATTAACATCCCAATAAACTGGTAGAAGGATATTTCCTACCACAATGGCGTTTGGATTATATAAACGCTCGCTTTGAGGAGTCGGTAGTCGTTTTGGAATACCAGGATTAACAGCGTTAGGATTAGGGTTCAGTGAAGGAATGTCAGTTCGACGTTGATCAGCATAAACCTCAATTTGGATAAACATAGCAATATACTTTTGAGTCATGATTTTCTCAAGTGTTATTGACCCGGCATCCTCGCTAGCGAAAGCATCAACAAAATCTGCAGGTGCAGCTGCGCCTGTTACTTGCTCAACCGAGGCGATAACTGCCTCATTTAAAGCAGTTGCTGCATCTCCAGCGCTACCACCTCCGCGCAGCAGAGCTTCGGCCTCCAAAAATTTGGCCTCTACATAACTTACCAAGGGTAGTGGAGCAGATGGTGTTGAGTAATATGACCCAACGTAAGAAGTGCCTGTTATTGTTGGGTCATCAAAAGGTGTTCCGCTAAAACCACCGTCACCGTCTTCGGCAACAAAGAAAGGCAATCTTGGATCATCATTATCAACTAACAAGTTTACAAATGACTCGCTTACGGAATAGTAACCTTGTCTGTTAGATTGAAATGCATCCCATTGATTTGCTGCATTACCGCCGAAAAAGGCCATAAATGCATCGGTAGCAGAACTAGTCACCCCGCTACTTGTAAGGTGAGCCAAAACATCAGCAGCAGAACCGGCAGGGTCACGCTCACTTAGTCTATTGGCATATCTTGCCTTTAGTATGTAAGCTGTAACAATCCAATTGTCTACGTTTCCACCAAAGATCAAATCGTCAGCTCCAGGAACGAACGCGTTATCTGCAAGTGGCCTTTGTAGATCAGCTATAGCGTTATCTAAAAGAACTTGTATCTTACCAAGTATAACCTCCTGAGATTCAAATTGTGGCTGAAGGTCTACTTCTAGTCCAAGACCTCCTTCATCAAAAGGAACAGCTCCCCAAAGATCTGTTGCAAGACCAATGTTTAGTGCCATAATTACCTTAGCAATTCCAGCGTAATATGGACCTTCTGCACCATAGTCAGAAATTATGTTTCTGCAATCCACAACTGAACCTGCCCAAATAACTTCCCACTCATTTTCATTCGTGACTTCCGTTACATTGTACTGAGCAATTTCAGTTGATTGTGAACCTTCTTCAGTACCAGCTATTTGTTGGGCAAAAACTAAACTCTGACGTGTTAGCTGTCCAGAGTACGTTGCAAAAGTTGCAACTTGCACATTCGAAAGCAAAAGTTCTGGCGTTACTTCGGCCGGATCATTTGGCGATACGATATCATCTTCTAAGTAGCCATCACAAGAAGTTATACCCCAAGCGAAGACCACCATTATCGATAATTTAAATATTGATTTTAGAGTTTTCATAGTTTGATTGTTCTTGTGTTAAAATGAGAATGATACACCAAGTATGAACGATTTGGCACCAGGATTATTAAAATAATCAAACCCGTTAAGGTTTGAACCTGCACCTGTCAAACTTGTTTCAGGGTCAACGCCCTTATAGTCAGTAATTAGCAAAAGGTTTCTTGATGTGAAAGTGAAGTCTAAATGACTAATTTTCGCTGTCTCACCGAATCTTAAACGATACGAAAGGGAAAGATCTCGTAATCGAATCCAATCTACTGTTTCAACAAACTCTTCAGCAGCACCGCCGGCATCGCCAACTACAGCTTTGAAGTAAGTATTTGCACTTATCTCAACAGTGTTCACTTCTCCAGATTCTGTTACACCTTCTACAACGTACATTCTTTCACGATCTTCTGAATCTCCAGATCGTCCAAGGTTGTTTAGTCTGGCATAGGTACCGTTCCAGATATCACCGCCTTTGCGGAAATCAAAAAGGAAGGACAAAGTCAGATCTTTGTATGTAAAGGTATTCCTAACACCAGCAGTCCAATCTGGAATCCAGCTCCCAATATTTCCGGTTTGCGGATCCAGGATTGGAATTCCGTTCTCTCCAATGATAACATTTCCGCCACTATCTCTTTTCCATCGGGTTCCATAAAATACCCCGATTGGTTCACCAACAATGGCGAATGAACCAATTGATGCAAACGCTGCTTCCAGATTTACTTCCTCAACTCCGTCAGAAAGCTTAGTTACTTCATTTTTATTAGTTGCCCAGTTGATGTCAACACTCCAAGTGAAGTCTTGCTTTCTAATTGGGTTAATTCCTAACTGGACTTCAAATCCTTGATTTACCATTTCAGCTGCATTGGTGTATTGACTTGCGTAGCCAGAGCTTTGAGCTAGTGGTCTAAACAAGAGTACATCAGATGATTTCTGATTGTAATAGGTGAAATCTAGAGATACTAAATCATCCAAAAAGTTTAAGGTAAGACCAACTTCATTACCAGTGAGTATCTCAGGTTTTAATTCCGGATTTCCAAGATCGTCTGATATTCCATATCCATTGACATCCCCATAAGGAAACGTCAAACCATTCGTGAATCCATCAGTATAAGTGGGAGTGTTATAGTATGTGCGTGTATTATATGGCGAAGCAGGAATACCCACTTGAGCAAATGAATACCGAACTTTACCAAACGAAAGCCAGTCAGGTTTTGAATCCCATATCTCTGTGAAAACGATGGAAGTACTAACCGAAGGATAGAAAAAATTGTTGTTATCTAATTCAAAAGATGACGCCCACTCATTTCTTCCAGTTAAGGTAAGGTAAAACCAACGATCATATTCAAACTCTACATTTCCAAAGAAGGCAAATGTTCTTAGGTTTTCGGTGAATTGTGAAGAGTATAAATCTGAAGTATTCGCCAGATTGTAAAAGTTCGGTATAGACATAATTCGACCTCTCGCGAAGACATCATCAAAATTATTCATAGTGAAGTTGTGTCCAACCTGAGCGGTTATATTCATCTTTTCAGTGAGCGATTTAGTATAACTCAGTATAAAGTCACCGTAAACTTGAGAACTTGTCAAGCGGTTTTCATTAATCTGACCAACTTGTCCGATATCATCGTTGTTTGAAGAAACTGCAAATATTTGAGTTCTTTCATCAGAGTATGAATCAATTCCAATACGGTAAGTTGCATTCCAGTTTTCTGCGAAATCCCATTTCACAAAGAAGTTACCGATCATTCTGTTTACGTCAGATGTAAAAGGATTTTCATAAACTGAATAAAGCGGATTGTCATAAGCGAAGAAATAAGAATTGTTATAGCCTAAGTTTGGAGTTCGGTAGTTCCGAACATCAAAATTGATAGGCATTCTGAACAACCCTAAACTTACACCTGATAAATTACTCCCATTTTGAGCCATGGTGCTGCTAGACTTTATGTAGTTAGCAGTTCCACCGAAAGAAAGCTTGTCAGTAAGATTCAAATCGGCAGTTAGGCGTACAGATGTTCTGTCAAAGTTGGTGTTGGGCACCATTCCTTCTGTTCTCGTATCTCCAATAGAAAGGCGTACAGCTGCGTTTTTAGAACCGCCAGATACTTCGACATTGTTATTAAAAGAGACACCGGTTTGGTAAAAGTTTTCAATATTGTCATAAGTTTCTAAGTCAAGGCTTGCAGCCGTAGGACCCCAGCTTCCCGATGTCCCGTATCCAATATCATCATTCGAAATGAAATAGGGAGCATTATCAAAACGCTCATCCGGTCCTGGATCTGCTGGTGGAGTGTAATTTCCGCCATTTCCTGAGACATATGTGTCTTGGAAGTCAGGAAGTTTGTTTACGGTAGTTAGTTCAACAGAACTTGAAACTCTAACACCAACTCCTTTACCCATCTTTCCTCTTTTGGTAGTGTAAATAATCGCTCCATTACCAGCTCTGGCTCCGTAAAGGGCTGCTGCAGCTGGTCCTTTCAAAATTGTTACCGACTCAACGTCATTCGGATTTATATCTATAGCTCTATTCGAGTTATTTACACCTTGTAGGTTGGAGTTGAAAGGGTAGTCTCTCGGTGAAGACTGTGTAGTGCTGTTGTCGATTGGAACACCATCAACAACAATTAGAGGTTGATTTTCACCAGTAAAAGAAGATGGGCCACGAATTAGTATTTTACTTGAAGCACCTGGTGTACCACCCGAACCTGTAACCTGGATTCCTGGAGCCTTCGCTGCCAAACCCTGAATTACATTTTGTTCTCCGGAACGACTCAATTCTTCACCGCTAACATCACTTACAGCATATCCAAGCGCTCGTTTTTCCCTCGAAATACCAAGAGCAGTAACAACAAACTCATCGAGATCAACTCCAGTTAACAATGAAACATTGTATACATTGGATTCTCCAATGTTAACCTTTTTGTCAGTCATACCAATGAAACTAATGACGAGCGTTTTGCCGACTTCGGTTTCAATGCTATACTTTCCATTAATGTCGGAGACGACTCCGGTGGTGGTACCTTCAATGACTACAGTTGCTCCAGGCAAGGACTCTCCCGAATCTTCTGAAGTAACAGTACCTGTTACGGTTTTTGACTGCCCAAAGAGCCAAGCTGATGATATTATCATCAGACCTGTGAGCAGCATTTTGCTAATTTTCATAGGCTAATTTTTTGGTGGATTTAGTGTTAATTTAGTCATCTGCACGCTTGCCGATGGAGTTAATTTAGCGTGAATGTAGAAATTATTAGGACAAATTAACACGAACTACCAAAAAAAATTAATTTTTGATTACAAATACTTAACAATGGAGTGCCTTAACTCATTTAGTATGAATGCATACGTTTGATAAAGGATAGTCTAAAAAAAATGCCCCGCATTTGCGGGGCATTTCAAAATTTGGAAAAAAAATGATGATCTTACATCATTCCGGGCATTCCTCCGCCCATTCCTCCCATGCCACCCATTCCGGCAGGAGAAGAGCCTTCTTCTTCAATGTCTGATATTACACATTCAGTAGTCAGCAACATTCCGGCAATTGATCCGGCGTTTTCAAGAGCTACACGTGCAACTTTGGTAGGATCGATTACTCCGGCAGCCAATAGGTTTTCAAACACATCGGTGCGGGCATTGTACCCAAAGTCATCTTTTCCATCGCGCACTTTCTGCACTACTACAGAGCCTTCGCCTCCGGCATTGGCTACGATTTGACGAAGCGGCTCTTCAAGCGCACGTCGCACAATCTGAATACCTGTGTTTTCGTCTTCATTCTCGCCAGTTAAATCTTTAAGACTTGCCAAAGCGCGAATGTACGCAACACCACCACCGGGAATAATTCCTTCCTCTACTGCTGCGCGAGTTGCATGAAGTGCATCGTCCACACGGTCTTTCTTCTCTTTCATCTCTACTTCCGTGGCAGCACCTACATATAGTACAGCTACACCACCGGCAAGTTTTGCAAGACGCTCTTGAAGTTTTTCCTTATCGTAGTCAGATGTTGTTGACTCAATTTGAGCTTTAATCTGATTTACACGTCCTTCAATGGCCGATTTTTCGCCTGCACCATTTACCAGAGTGGTATTGTCTTTATCAATAGATATTTTTTCGCAAGTACCAAGATCTTCAAGGGTAGCATCTTCCAGTTTGCGTCCTTGCTCTTCTGAAATTACATTACCACCGGTAAGAACGGCCAGATCTTCGAGCATTGCTTTTCTTCTATCTCCAAAGCCGGGCGCTTTAACTGCAGCAATTTTAAGCGATCCGCGTATTTTGTTTACCACAAGGGTAGCAAGAGCTTCGCCTTCTACATCTTCCGAAATAATTAGAAGCGGACGACCAGTCTGTGCTGCTTTTTCCAATACGGGAAGAAGGTCTTTCATATTAGAAATCTTCTTGTCGTATATAAGGATGTACGGATTCTCAAGCTCTGCAACCATCTTTTCAGTATTGGTTACAAAGTACGGAGAAAGGTAACCGCGGTCAAACTGCATACCTTCTACAATATCAACGTAGGTTTCAGTTCCTTTGGCTTCTTCAACGGTTATTACACCTTCTTTTTTTACTTTGGCCATAGCCTCAGCAATCAGTTTACCAATGGTGTTGTCGTTGTTTGCAGAAATAGTGGCAACCTGCTCAATTTTTGAGTTATCATCGCCTACTTCACTCGATATTTTGTGGAGATTTTTAACTACGGCTCCAACAGCTTTGTCTATTCCACGTTTTAAATCCATTGGGTTTGCACCTGCAGCTACGTTTTTCAAACCAGTAGTTACCATAGCTTGCGCCAATACGGTAGCTGTGGTCGTTCCATCACCGGCCATGTCGGCAGTTTTAGAAGCAACTTCTTTTACCATTTGAGCACCCATGTTTTCAATCGGGTCTTTAAGCTCAATTTCTTTAGCTACCGTAACACCATCTTTGGTTATCATAGGTGCGCCAAATTTTTTGTCAATAATTACATTTCGACCTTTTGGTCCCAATGTTACTTTTACAGCGTCAGCTAATGCATCAACTCCCTTTTTCAGTTTGTCGCGTGCAGCAACGTCAAATGTTATTTTCTTAGACATATTATTTACTTTTTATAATGTGTTTGTTATTGTTGTCTTTTTGATGGGAAATTTAATTCTATTTATACGATCCAGTTTCTGGATTAAAAAGTTCAATTTCCTATTTAATAGACTCTATGAGAGATTTGTATGTCTGAGCTAAAAAGTTCAATAAGCAAGTCTTCAGAACAAGCCGAAGGCATGAGCGCGCATTCTTTTAAAGACAATAAGTTGATATTTATCAATGATTGTTTAAGAGGGTGTGCAACGCCGTTAGTGGACTTTGTAGACAGACACTACTTAGTTTTTGCCGACTATTCCAAATATGTCAGCCTCTCTCATAATGAGAAACTTTTTGCCATCAAGCTTAATTTCGGTTCCGGCGTATTGGCCATAAAACACATTATCGCCTGCTTGAATTTTTGGCTTCTTTCCTTTCTCATCTTCGTCGCTAACAGAAATTACAGTTCCTTGTAGCGGTTTTTCTTTTGCGGTATCCGGAATATAAATTCCGCTGGCAGTTTTCTCTTCTGCAGGAGCAGATTCTACAACTACTCTGTTTTGAGATCCTGCAATTGGTTTAAAATTTATTGACATGGGTTTTAATTTTAAGATTTGATCTAATCTCTTTCATATAATGTGCCAATGGTAAATTGGGTGCCTGATTTACGCATTTTGGCATAGATCAAAAAAAAATGTCAGTGTGAAGTGACACACTGACATTTAATACAGTTTATTTAACTTAATTTCTTTTTAATCGCCAGATTCCTGATCGTCAAGCGGCATTTCTGCTGCCCCTTGATCTGCCGGTTGCTGCTGTTGCATTGGTTCAGCCTCTTGATAAATAGGAGCGGTAGATTTTACCACATTGCCGCGCTGCTGAATGCCAGCCGAAACAAGGCATAGTACAAAAAGCCCAATAGCTAGCGACCAAGTGCTTTTCTCCAAAAAGTCGGCTGTGCGTTTTACACCACCTATTTGGTTGGCAGATTGAAAACTAGAGTCAAGCCCACCACCTTTAGGATTTTGAATAAGGACTATAAGCGCCAAAAGAACGCATACAATTATGATGAGTACAAAAATGAAAACTTGCATAACAATTATTTTATTTGATCTTCCGCCTTTTTTTCAAGGTCTGCAAAGTAAATGCTTTTTTCTGGAAATTTCAACTTTAGATTTTTATAAGCTTTTGCAGCCTTTTTAAAATCTCCCTGGCGCTCATAAATCTTCGCAAGTGTTTCAGTTACAAATGATTCGTCTTCTACTAAACTCATTTTGCCCATTTGAGATGGCGAGAAGAAAGCGGTTTTAACAGGCGATATTTGGGGACTTTCCTGAATGAATTTGTCTATAATTTGCCTTTCTACAGGTGGGATTTTGCCTTTCGACTGGAAAGGAGTGCGTGTGTACGGCGAATCTTTTTGAAGCAACCAAGCTCCAAAACTCAAAGGCTCTGCATCCGCTTTTTCAGCTGAGGACCCTAGCTTGGTTTTATTTTCAGTATCTGAAGCCAATTCATGCAGGCGCATATCGCTTTCTATCTCGCCAAGGTGCGAAATAGCTTCACGCATAATCTGAACTTCGAGCGCCTCAGTTTTAAAGTGATCCTTGTTGAAGTTGTCATTTTCAATTGCAACCGAATGAGTTTCAGTGTTCTCTTCATGCAACTGGTCATCATCCGATTCGTTATCAGGTATTGCTTGTTCCGGTATTGGAAGAGTTGGCAAAGAAATTTCTTCTATTGTCTCTTCTTCCACTTCAGCAGAGCTGGCTTCAATTCTGCTTAGCAAATTCTCTTTTACTATATAATCGTATAGTTTAGACCGGTCTTGAATGGCAATGGCAGCGCGGTTGAGCTGGTTCTTAAAATCTATGCTGTCCTGCTCTTTGAGATCTATTGCACTTAGCACTTGAAATGTAGCGCAATACGGGTATTTATCTGCAAGCTTATGCAATCCTTGTGCATCGCCGATGCCCTGCACCCTGCGCGCATCAATCATTGCTATGATTTCTCTCTGCTGCATTTACCAGGCGCCAAGTGATGCGTCAAAAATATCTTGCGTAAGCTGACTGTTAATGTCAGTAATCAAATCTTTTTCTACTGTTGTTAAATCCTGACTAGAATTGTAGTCGGCAAACCGACTGAACGTTTTTTCAAAGTTCTTTTCACGCTCAAAAGTATTGATATACTTGATTTTAAGAGAAATAGTAAGCCGGTTTACACTTGTTACTTCCTCAGACGAAATGGCGGCATTGCCTATTTGGTATTGCGTTACAACTCCTTCGTATTGCAAATCACCGCGTTTTTCGGCAAGATCAAGCGATGTTTGCGAAAGCATTAAATCTTTCAAACTTTCTGTAATATCTAAATTGTAAGACGCAGGAGCAAGGGGCGTTGCCATTTGAAATTGCTTTACAGAAAATGTTTTTGCTTCCGCAGGAATATCTGCTCCGGTAAAAGAGTAGCCCACTGTGCACATCTGCATCGCCGGAAGGCAAAGAAGTACTATTAGTAAGATGAAAATGCGCTTCATGAAATTATTTCAAATTGTACTCTTTTATTTTTCGATAAAGGGTTCGCTCTGAGATTCCCAGCTCCTTTGCCGCATTTTTTCGGCGATTGTTATGCCTTCTCAATGCTTTTTGAATCAGCTCGCGCTCTGTGTCTTCCAGCGAAAGCGACTCTTCATATTCTTCGTGGTCAGCAATTTCTGTACCATTGTCTGGCTTCCCATATACATATGGCTGAGCCCTCTCGGAAGTAATAATCGCCGCTTCTTCCTCCGAATCCTGCGGTGAATCCTCGAAAAGTCTTTTTAGTGCAGCCGGATTGCTCGTATTTACCGAAGTGCCTCCTCTAGTCTGGTTTTGAAGAAGTTCTAAAACAATCGTTTTTAAGTCGCTTATGTCCTGACGCATTTCAAAAAGAAACTTGTATAGAATCTCCCTTTCGGTAAAGTCTCCACCGGCTTTGTGTTGATCTACAATCGCAGGTAAGTTACTTTTGTCAATATCGGGAAGATATTGTTTCAGTACTACAGCGCTAATACTCTGCGCAGCCTCAATTACTGATAATTGTTCAGTAATATTCTTTAGCTGCCTGATATTTCCGGGCCAGCGATAGTTTTCGAGAAGGCGTTCTGCATCATCTTCGAGTCTCGTGGTTGGCATTTTATATTTCTCAGCAAAGTCAACAGCAAATTTTCTGAAAAGCAAAGCAATATCTTCCTTTCTGTCGCGCAATGGCGGAAGGTAAATAGGTACCGAATTGAGACGATAAAATAAATCTTCGCGAAATTTTCCGTTGCGAATAGCCACGTTCATATCCACATTAGTGGCAGCAACAATTCGTACATCTGTTTTAATGACTTTTGAAGATCCCACACGAATAAATTCGCCAGACTCTAACACACGTAATAAGCGTGCCTGGGTTTGAATGGGCAGCTCTCCAACTTCATCAAGGAATATCGTACCGCCATTGGCCACTTCAAAGTATCCTTTTCGGGAATCGTGAGCGCCTGTAAATGAACCTTTTTCATGACCAAACAGCTCTGAATCAATAGTTCCTTCGGGAATCGCACCGCAGTTTACTGCAATATATGGCCCGTGCTTTCGCGCTGAAAGTTGGTGGATAATCTGCGGCATCGTTTCCTTACCAGTTCCACTCTCTCCATTAATAAGGACAGAAATATCAGTAGGAGCCACTTGGGTGGCAATATCAATGGCTCTATTTAGCGCCGGAGAATTACCAATTATTCCAAATCGCTGTTTTATCTGTTGAGTATCCATTAATGGTTCTTGGTTCTTAGTTCTTGGTAAAAAGGAATTACGAGATGCGAATTTCATCCGGGGCTTCGAGTTTGGTAACTGAGGCTCTCGACTTTCATCCACCTAACAATCTAATTCGTAATTAACCCATTCGTAATTCGTAATTCATTTTTCGTAATTCGTAATTCGTAATTAATCTAATTCGTAATTGATTAAACAACGTCTCCCATAAGTGTAGCCGAAGTGCAATCTGTAACTTTTACATTTACATACATGCCCGGCTTAAAGTCTCCTTTATCAAAAATTACAACAGCATTCTGGCTATTTCGTCCAAAAAGGTGTTCATCCGATTTTTTTGAAAAACCTTCAACCAATACTTCAAAGATTTGACCCACGCTTACCAAATTTCGCTTCAGCGAACTTGCTCTTTGAACGGCTACAACCTCTTCAAGCCGCGCTTGTTTAACTTCTTCAGGCACGTCATCTTCAAACTTTCTTTCGGCTAGTGTTTTTGGGCGCTCAGAATATTTGAACATATAGGCATATTCGTAATCAACTTCTTTCATAATCGATATCGTATCTTGATGATCCTGGTCAGTCTCTCCGCAAAATCCCGAAATCGTATCGGTACTAATTGCGCATTCAGGCATAATTCTGCGGATGGCGTCAATTCGTCCCATATACCATTCGCGTGAGTATCCGCGGTTCATTCGTTTCAATACTTCTGTGCTTCCGCTCTGCACAGGGAGGTGAATGTATTCGCAAATATTTTTGTACTTCGCCATGGTGTGAAGTACATCATCAGTCATATCTTTTGGGTGCGATGTAGAAAACCGAATACGAAGAAGAGGATTTACCAAAGCCACTTTTTCAAGCAATTGGGCAAAATTTACGGTTTCGGCATTGGGATCTGTTATTTCTCCTTTTTTGGTAATGTTCCATCTATATGAATCTACATTTTGACCTAGAAGAGTCACCTCGCGGTAGCCTTCCTGAAAAAGGTAGGATGCTTCGCGCACAATAGATTCCGGATCGCGACTTCTTTCGCGGCCACGCGTAAAAGGCACCACACAAAAGGCACACATATTATCGCAACCGCGCATAATAGAAATAAAAGCCGTAACCCCATTGCTGTTGAGCCTTATGGGATTAATCTCTGCATAGGTTTCCTCACGCGAAAGCAATACATTTACCGCTTTTCGTCCATCGGTTATTTCTTCGATAAGTCCCGGCAGCTCGCGATAGGCATCGGGGCCTACCACCATATCTACAAGATGTTCTTCCTCGAGAAGTTGCGATTTTAAACGCTCGGCCATGCAGCCCAAAATTCCAATCAGGAAATCGGGCTGGCGCTTTTTTATTCCATTAAAATGGTTTAGCCTGTTTCGGACCCTTTGCTCTGCGTTGTCGCGAATAGAGCAGGTATTGATCAATACCAGATTAGCTTCTTCGGCATTGCTTGTGGTTTCATATCCTTCTTTTGCCAAAATGGAAGCTACAATCTCACTATCAGCAAAATTCATCTGGCAGCCATAGCTTTCCAAATAGAGTTTCTTGCCATTTTTCTTCCATTCACCTTCTACAGTTGTAGCTTCTCCCTGACGGGTTTCGTCTAATACTTTATTTGAACCAGTAAGCATATTTTTTCTGAATTTAAAGGGGCAAAGGTACTTAATTTTGGCTTGTTCTGCCAAAATGACACGTTGATTTTCTAAGGCTGAAAATGAGAATTATAGCTACTCTTATTTTCAAAATTACCGTGATTAAAATTAAAGTGCTTTACTTTGTGCGCAAGAATCCCTTGAAACTATACCTTAAAAAGCTCCTTATATGTCAAAGAATTTAGTAATTGTTGAGTCACCAGCTAAGGCAAAAACGATAGAAGGATTTCTCGGTAAGGATTTTACCGTAAGATCGAGTTTCGGCCATGTGCGAGACCTTAAGAAAAAAGGTCTTTCGGTAGATGTGGACAATAATTTTGAGCCGGAATATGAGGTGTCGCCAGATAAGGTGAAGGTAATTGCTGAGTTAAAAGCGCTAGTAAAGAAAAGTGACGTAATATGGCTCGCAACTGACGAGGATCGAGAGGGGGAAGCTATTTCGTGGCATCTTGAAGAGTCATTAAACTTAAAAGATAAAGACACCAAGCGCATAGTTTTTCATGAGATTACAAAAAATGCGATTGCAAAAGCCATCGAAAATCCTCGAAAGATTGATTATCGCCTCGTAGATGCCCAGCAGGCGCGCAGAATACTCGACAGATTGGTGGGATTTGGAATTTCGCCCATTCTCTGGAAAAAAATAAAACCTTCGCTTAGCGCAGGGCGTGTACAATCTGTAACCGTACGCCTAATTGTGGAACGCGAACGCGATATTCAAAATTTTAAAGAGGAAGTATCGTATAGAGTAACCGGAGTGTTTGACATTAAAGGCAAATCGTTTAAAGCAGAGCTTTCAAAACGTTTTAAAGCGCTGGAAGAAGCGCGCGAATATATGCAGGCATGTGTTGATGCATCGTTTAGCGTTGGTGATCTGGAAGTAAAGCCGGCAAAGAAATCGCCAGCGGCACCATTTACCACATCTACTTTGCAGCAAGAGGCCGGACGAAAACTTGGTTTTTCGGTAGCTCGCACCATGACTGTAGCTCAAAAACTCTACGAAGAAGGAAACATAACCTATATGCGTACCGACAGTTTAAACCTTTCGGACACTGCTATAAATGCTGCCAAAGCCGAAATATCATCTAGCTATGGGGCAGAGTACTCCAACCCGCGAAAGTTTACTGCAAAAACCAAAGGAGCGCAGGAAGCTCACGAGGCTATTCGACCAGTTGATATGTCTCGTAAAGCTGTAAAAGGCGACAGCAGTGCCCAGCGGCTTTACGATCTTATCTGGAAAAGAACGCTGGCATCGCAAATGGCCGATGCCCAGCTTGAAAAAACCAAGGTGACCATTGATGCAAAAGGAAGTAACATTCTCAATACAGCCAGTTTTGTAGGTCGAGGTGAAGTAATAAAATTTGACGGTTTTCTAAAAGTATATATGGAAGGAACCGATGATGATCAAGAAGAGAAAGAGGCAGAAGGATTGCTGCCGGCAATGAATAAGGGAGATAGCCTCGGCAGACAGATTATTACTGCCACACAGCGCTTTAGCAACCATCCGCCGCGATACTCTGAAGCCAGCTTGGTAAAGAAACTTGAGGAACTCGGCATTGGCCGACCTTCTACGTATGCACCAACAATTAGTACCGTACAAAAGCGCGGATATGTTGTAAAAGAAGATCGTGAAGGTCATCAGCGCCAGTACAATCTTATAACACTTGACAATAAAGGTCTCAATGAATCTGTTGCCACAGAAACAACGGGCACAGAAAAGTCAAAACTCTTCCCCACAGATATTGGCATTGTTGTCAATGATTTTCTGGTTGAGAATTTTGATAAAATAATGGACTATGATTTTACGGCTTCGGTAGAAAAGCAATTTGATGATATTGCTGAAGGCCAATTGAAATGGACCACAATGCTCAAAGATTTCTATACAGGTTTTAATACCAGCCTGGAAGACGTTCTGGAAAATAGTGATCGCGCTACTGGTGAGCGCGAATTGGGCGAAGATCCAAAAACCGGAAAGCCGATTATTGCACGAATAGGTCGATACGGCCCGATGGTTCAAATTGGTAGCCCCGACGATGAAGAAAAACCGCAATTTGCAAGTCTTCGTGCAGAGCAAAGCATCACGAATATTACACTTGAAGAGGCACTGGACTTGTTTAAGCTTCCGCGAAAAGTGGGTATGTATGAAGATGCAGATATCACAGCAGCAGTGGGTCGATTTGGCCCTTACCTTCGTCACAAAAGTGCGTTTTACAGTATTAAGGAAGCAGATGGCGATGATCCTTTAAGTATAAAATTGGACAGATCTATAGAAGTAATTGAGGCTAAACGAAAGGCTGATAGAGAAAAGCTTATAAAAACTTTTGACGAAGATGCCGATATGCAGTTGCTCAACGGCCGCTGGGGGCCATACTTAAAAGTGGGTAAAAACAATTTCAAACTTCCAAAAGATACGGAACCTACCGAGCTGAGCTATGACGACTGCTTAAAGATAATGAAGGAAGCTCCCGAAAAAAAAGGTAGAGGAGCTAAAGCTGCCGCGCCAAAAGCTGCTGTAAAAAAGCCTGCAGCGAAAAAGAAAACGACAGCTAAAAAGAAACCCAAAAAGAAATAAGCTGACGCAGTATGAATTGGACTGACGATTTTGCTTACTTATTACAACCAGTGGGTATGCAGCCAGGCGCTGAAGGGAGCTCTCCACAATTATTAGCCAATTATATAGATGCTCATAGGGAAAATCATTTTCCCGATTTAGATGGAATAGATCTGGTAATACTGGGCGTCAACGAGTCACGCCGATCAGATAGCGTTACTATTCAAAGGGGAGCCGACGCCATTCGCGAAAAGCTTTATGCCCTTTATCAACACGGCCCTGATATTAAAATTGCAGATGTTGGAAATATTGATGCTGGCGAAACTCCACATGATACAGACCATGCCGTTAAGACAGTGGTCAAAAACCTAGTAGACAGGAATATTGCCGTAATTATACTAGGCGGATCTCAGGAGCTTACCTTTTCAAATTACGCAGCTTACGAAGTGTTGGAATCTACAGTAAATCTTGCGGTAATAGATTCTTCAATAGATCTCGGAGAGTTTCGTGAAGAGCTTTCTCCTTCAAATTATTTGAGTAAAATCGTACTTCACGATCCCAGCTATCTTTTTAATTTAAGTGTTTTGGGATATCAAACTTACCTTTCAGAGCCTGAAAGCATAAATTTAATTGAGAAGCTTTTCTTTGATGCGCATCGGCTTGGCACCCTTGCGGGCGATTTAAAAACTACCGAGCCACTTTTAAGAAATGCCGATATTGTAAGTTTTGATATAAATTCCATTCAAAACTCGTCAGCCCCGGGCACAGGCCAGCCCAATGGCTTTTCGGGAGAGCAGGCATGTCAAATGGCTCGATACGCCGGTATAAGTGATAAAACAACTTCCATAGGTTTCTATAATTACGATGTGGCGAAAGATACGCTCGGCCAAACAGCCATGCTTATAGCTCAGATGGTTTGGTGTGCCATTGATGGGTTTTGTTACCGGCAGAGAGAATTTCCACTGTTTAGCAAAAAAAATTTTTTAGAGTATAAAGTGCATCTTCCAGACGGCAAAGATGAGATGATTTTTTACAAAAGTAAGCGTACAGATAAGTGGTGGATGAACGTTCCTTATGCCGGTGGAGATCAGGGGAGATTGAGCAGACATCACTTAGTGCCATGTAGTTACAGCGATTACGAACAGGCCGGGCGAGGTGATGTTCCCGATATGTGGTGGCGTACTTATCAGAAGTTGGGTTAACGAATTTTAAGGCTTAGGAATCCTTTCCAAACTTGAAATTATAAACCCAACTTCGTTAAAAATTTTTGTGAGTATAAGAATTTAGCTATTTTAGCTGCGAGCTTAGCGTCAAATGACCCCAAAAATGGGGTTGTTTTTGTTAGTGAAATCAATTAACTGCATGAAAAAAATCTACTTACTTTTAATCGTAGCGAGCCTTGGCTCCGCGAGTCTATTTGGGCAGCAAGACCCCCAGTTTACCCAGTTTATGTATGATCGTCTTTCCATTAATCCCGGATCTGCCGGTAGTCAGGATGCGCTCTGTGCAACCCTGCTCGGACGGCAACAATGGTCTGGATTTACCGGTCAGCCAAATACAGCACTGTTGAATCTATCCGGTCCTATAGAGTCTATTAAGAGTGGTGTGGGTTTAAGTGTGTATCTCGACGAAATAGGTCCGCAGACCACAACTTCTGCAAGATTGAGCTATGCATACCACATAAAAGTAGGTGGAGCAACTAAGCTTGGCCTCGGTGTTTCGCTGGGTTTAATTAGCAGTTCATTAAACTATGATTGGATAGCCTACGATTTTAATAGCAATGGCAATGCCGGTATAGGAACCGGTATTGGCGACGATGGCATTCCAATAGGCGATCAGGCAGCAACTACTTTTGATGCATCATTTGGTGCATATCTATACAATCCTAAATATTATGTAGGTGCTTCTGTTGTTCATTTAAATGAAGGCGACCTTTCTGAAATGAATATACAAGTAGCTCGGCACCTGTATTTTATGGCAGGTTATAACTTTGAGCTAACTCCAAAACTGGTACTTACTCCACACGTTTTGGCGAAAACAGATTTGGCTTCTACACAATTAGATGTAAACGCCACCGTTATGTATGCCAATACTTTTTGGTTTGGGGTAAGTTATCGGCTTGAAGATGCCATAGCACCCATGGCTGGGTATCAATACGAATTTCCAAGTGGAAAAAGCACCTTGAGAATCGGATATTCGTATGATTATACAACTTCGGAATTGAATAATTATAGTACTGGTAGTCATGAGCTTATGCTCAGCTACTGCCTGAAGCTTGCCAAGCCTTTACCAAAACGTGTTTACAAAAACCCACGGTTTTTATAAAAGAACTTGAAACCATCTTGAATAAAGAACCGTAAACCACGGTTGCTGTAATTATTTTTAATGAGGATTAATAACCTGCACGATATGAAAAATTTGATTTTTTTCCTGGCCATAGGGGCTACTCTATTGAGTTGCGCCGGCGGCAATCGAGGTGAACTGGTTGGGGTACAGCCGCGAGAAGACTGGATTCAGTACAATCCTTACGGAATGAACTATATCCACTTCGGAAGTTATGTAATGGGTCCTGACGATCAGGATGTACCTTACGCCAACATCAACAATAAAAAACGTGTTACTGTATCTGCGTTCTATATGGACGATACCGAGATCAGTAATAACGAGTACCGACAGTTTGTACACTGGGTGCGCGATTCCATTGCGCACAGATACCTCGGCGAGGCCGGTATTGGTGAGCACGTTGTTGAAGAAGATGAGTACGGTGAAATTATTGATCCCCCTACCATTAACTGGGATGAAAGAATAGAATGGGAGGGAGAAGATGAGCGCGAAGAGCTCGCAGACCTGTTTCTTCCGGAGTACGAGCGTTTTTACCGTCGTAAAGAAATCGATACCCGTAAACTTAAATTTGAGTATTACTGGATAGATCTTCAGGCTGCCGCCGTGAAGGCAAACCGCGATCTTGACCTCTCATATACCAATATAAAGGGTCAGAACAACGCTATAAAGGGTCACTCTGATAGAAGTCAATTTATTATTCGTGAAATTATAAATGTTTATCCTGATACATTGGCATGGGTGCACGATTTTACCTACGCCTTTAACGAACCTATGACAGAAATGTATTTCTGGCATCCGGCATACGATGATTATCCGGTAGTAGGAGTTACCTGGAATCAAGCGAAAGCATTTAACGTGTGGAGAACACAATTAATCTCTACATGGAAACTGAATAACGGTGAAACCTTCGTTCAGCGCTTTAGATTGCCTACAGAAGCTGAATGGGAGTTTGCATCTCGCGGGGGTCTTGATCAGTCGCCTTACCCATGGGGTGGTCCTTATATCAGAAATATTTTGGGTTGTCCATTGGCCAACTTTAAGCCGCAGCGCGGTGATTATGTTGACGATGATGGATGCCAAACAGTTGATGTGCGCTCGTATGAGCCAAATGGTTATGGTCTTTTCTGTATGTCAGGAAATGTGGCCGAGTGGACAAATACTGCATTCGACGAGTCTGTATATGAGTTTTCACACGATTTAAATTCAGAGTACCAATACGATGCCTTGGCAGATGACCCACCGGCATTGAAAAGAAAAGTAATTCGCGGCGGATCTTGGAAAGATGTAATGTACTACCTGCAAAACGGTACACGATCATTTGAATACCAGGATACAGCTAAGAGTTATATCGGTTTCCGATCAGTAATGAGTTACCTCGGTAGAGGTAAAGCCGGAAATCCTGAAGATTGGAATTAATTCAGAGTACATAAATTAGCAAAGCAAAAACCATTTATTAAGTTAAAACAAGGAAAGTATGAAACCAGGTAGTAAAGGATGGAAAAAGTTTATGGCCAAGCTCTATGGGTGGGGAGCCTCCGTAGTAATTATTGGTGCATTATTTAAAATACAACACTGGCCGTTTGCAGGTCTTCTGTTAATTATCGGTTTGAGTACCGAGGCAGTTATATTCTTCTTCTCGGCATTTGAACCGTTGCATGAAGATATTGACTGGTCATTGGTTTATCCCGAATTGAGAAGCGGTGAGCCAGCGCGTGAAGCGGGTCTGAACAGAGCCGACGAAGGTTCGCTTACAGAGCAACTTGATCATATGCTTGAAGAAGCCAAAATTGAGCCTGAGCTGTTAGCAAGTCTTGGTGAAGGTATGAGAAATCTTAGTTCGCAAGCATCTAAACTTACTGATATTACAGATGCTTCTGTAGCGACCGGTGAATATACACAATCACTTCGTGGAGCATCTGAAAAAGTTACCCAATTAAGTTCTTCTTATGCTGAGGCATCAGAGGCGCTTACAGGTCTTACAGAAAGTCAGGCAGAAGGAGCTTCTACAGGTCAGCACTTGAGAAAAATGTCTGCAAATCTTGAGCAGCTTAACGGCATGTACGAAATGCAGCTAAAAGAATTGCAAACTTCATCTGAGCTTTACTCCGGTATTAGTGAATTGATGAAAAATCTTGCAGAATCTGTTGATGATACGCGCCGATACAAAGAGAATATCGCTGAATTGGCTACAAATCTTTCATCGTTGAATACGGTTTATGGTAACATGCTTTCTGCAATGAGCATGCCTGCCAGACAAGCGTAATTTTCCAAATTAGTCACATTTTATTTAAAAGAAACCATTCATGGCTGGAGGAAAAGAAACACCAAGACAGAAGATGATCGGTATGATGTACCTCGTACTCACCGCACTTCTGGCGCTTAACGTATCAAAAGAAATTTTGGACGCTTTCATTACTATCAATGATGGTCTTGAAACAACCAAAGTAACTTTTGACGGCAAACTTAACAATCAATATGCTGCCTTTGCAGCTTCATACAACGAGAACCCAACAAAATATGGGCCGGCGTATGAAAAAGCAAAAGTATTGCGCGACGAAGCAAACGCGCTTATAAAGCATATTGACCTGATTAAGGCTAAAACAATTGCTGAAACCGAAGGTTTGACTTTGGAACAGGTAATTGGTAAAGGGCCTTTAGGGCAAGACACTATCTTGAATCTTTCGTATGTAAATGGCAAGGACAATTACAACGCGAATACTAACATTATGATTGGCGCCGAGCCGGACAAGCCTTTGGATACCGACAATGCCGATGGAAACAACTATCGCGCTGCGGTATTAAAGCAGAAGCTCACCGACTATGGCCAATCTTTGAAAGGTATGGTGTCGGATAACCCATCACTTGTTGCAACTATAGATAGTCTTTTTACTTATCCTGAAAAGGTTAAAGATGCATCTGGTACAGTAACAAATTGGGAAGCGCTAAACTTTTACAGCGTTCCACTGGCGGCTACAACAACTATTTTGTCTAAATTACAATCAGATGTGCGTAATGCAGAGTCAGATGTACTGGGTCACCTTTTTGCCGATGTAGAAGCGGCATCTTTCAAATTTACAGAGCTTAGAGCGGTAGTTATTCCTGAAAAGACGTATGTTTTGGAAGGCGACTCGTTTCGAGCAAATGTATTTTTGGCGGCTTACGACAATACCAATCTTCCGGAAATTAACATTGCACCTGAAGGAGTTGAGATTGCAGAAGATGCAACCGAAATTCCAGGCGGAAAAGGAGATCTTGTACCTATGGGTGCAAATGGATATGGACGCGTTGCCATTCCTGCAAGGGGTCTTGGCGAAAAGAACTGGGAAGGTATCATCAAGTTTAAAAAACCGGATGGTTCTGGTTTCGTTTATAAAAAATACGATATCAATTACGAGGTTGCACGACCTTCTCTTGTTGTATCGCCTATTAAAATGAACGTTCTTTACCGTGGTATCGATAATCCAATTGCTATTTCGGTTCCTGGAGTATCTGCCGATGCTCTGAACCCTTCTATAAGCACAGGAACGTTGACTAAGCAATCTGACGGAACTTACATCGCGAGAGTTAAGTCTGGAAGTGAGGCTGTGGTAAGCGTTTCCGCTAATATGAACGGAGTGAATAAACCCATGGGTTCGTTTAAATTTCGATTGAAATCAGTTCCAGATCCGGTGGCGAAATTTGCCGGAAAAGGTCCATCTGACAATACGGTTAAGAAAGCTGAACTTACAGCGGCACTTGGTGTTATTGCCGATCTTGAAGACTTTGTTTTTGACCTTAAATTTCCTGTACGATCTTTTGATATTACAGTTATCATGGGTGGAGATGTAAAAACACTTGAATCAACGAGTAATCGACTTACGAGTCAACAGCAGGAATTGTTGAATCAAGTGCGTAGAAATCAGGTTGTAATTATTGAGAATATTAAGGCTACTGCGCCTGACGGATCTATTCGTAAGCTTGGTAGTATAAACCTTAGAATAATATAATTTCATAAATATGAAGAGGATCATTTGTATTTCGTTTTTTGGGATAATGGCCGCAATGGTCATTGCTCCTTCTGCTCAAAGCCAAACTGTACTTGATGGTGCCTGGATTAAGGAGCACAACAAAACAAAGAAAGTTGTGCAATATCCCTTTATTCGTGAGGCCGATGTAATGTGGTCAAAGCGTATTTGGCAAGATATTGATCTTCGCGAGAAGATGAACTTGCCACTATACTACCCTATGCAAGAGTCAAATGGCATGAAAAGTCTCTTTGATGTAATTAGAGATGCGCTTCTTATTGAAGGTTCTATTACGGCTTACAGCACTGGAGTAACTGGTCAGGAAGACGATTTTAGAACACCACTTCTAGTAAGTGATGTCAAATATATTCTTGAAAAACCTGACACTACTTCTACTGAAGATCCTGATACGGGTGAAATGATTGAAGTAATTCAGGTAGTAAAGATTACAGGCGATCAAATTACGCGTTACCGCATTAAAGAAGATTGGTTTTTTGATAAACAGCGCTCTGAACGCTATATCCGTATTATTGGTATTGCTCCTCAAAAAGAGCGTATTGGTAATGATGGTGAGCTCACAGGTGCCTACGAAACATTGTTTTGGCTTTACTTTCCAGAGTGCAGATATGTATTTGCAAATTGGGATTCGTTCAATAGATTTAATGATGCCGAGCGCAGATCTTTTGATGATTTATTTCAAAAGAGAATGTTTAGCTCTACAATCGTAAAAGAATCGAATGTGTATGACAGAAAGCTTGATGACGTGTATACAGGCCTTGACAGGTTGCTAAAATCTGAAGAGATTAAAGAGAAACTTTTCATTGCCGAACACGATCTTTGGAGTTACTAACATTTCATATTTTTAATCTAAAAAAGCACCCTATCTTTGGGTGCTTTTTTATTTATGCTTAATTACAATCAATGCTAAAGTTAAATCAGTTAAGGCTGGAGTTTGCCGACAGAGTGCTCTTCAATGATATAGATATATTTTTTGGAGAAGAACACAAAGTAGGCCTTGTAGGGAAGAATGGTGCGGGTAAGTCAACCCTGCTTAAAATTATAATGGGTCTGCAGAAACCTACAGGTGGGATGGTAATTAAACCTAAAGACTTCACTATAGGGTACCTGCCACAGGATCTTGATTTTGAATCTGACCTTTCTGTAAAAGACGAGGTAATGACAGCTTTTGAGATAACTCAAAGTCTTGACAGGCGAATTGAAGAAATTTCGCATCAGCTTACGGTGCGCACAGATTATGAATCAGATTCGTATATGGATTTGGCAGAAGAGCTTAATCACGTATCTGTGCAGCTTGGCCTTTACGACGTTGATCATCAAGAAGAACAGGTTGAAAGAGTGCTTCTGGGTTTAGGTTTTACGCGCGAAGATTTTACCCGACCAATGAATACCTTTAGTGGTGGTTGGAAGATGCGGATGGCTTTGGCCAAAATCCTTCTTCAACGTCCTAACTTGGTGCTCCTCGATGAGCCAACGAACCACCTGGATATCGATTCAGTAGAGTGGCTTGAAACTTATTTGAAGAATTATTCAGGAGGGGTTATTTTGATATCTCACGACCGGTATTTTCTCGATAGAGTAACCAACCGAACGGTTGAAATTATCAATGGTAAAACATTTGATTATCCTGCTGCCTACTCAAAGTTTGTTGAGCTACGCACTGATGTAATTCAAAAGCAAATTGATGCCAAGAAGAATCAGGACAAGGAAATAAAGCAGACCGAATTGCTTATCAATAAATTTCGCGCGAAAGCCAGCAAGGCATCTTTTGCCCAAAGCTTAATGAAGAAGCTTGATAAAATGGAGCTTGTTGAAATTGATGAAGAGGATGAATCGTCTATGCATTTTCGTTTCCCGCCTGCGCCACGATCTGGGCTTGTTGTTGTAAAGGCCGAAGGTCTTAGCAAGTCATATGGTGAGAAAAAGGTATTAAACAACCTTGATTTTGAAATTGTAAGAGGTGATCATGTTGCTCTTGTCGGTAAAAATGGTGTTGGAAAAACAACGCTTACTAAAATCATTGCGGGTCTTATTCCTTATGATGGTAAGTGCGAGCTTGGCACCCAGGTAGATTTGGGCTACTACAGCCAAAACCAGAGTGAGGAGCTTCCGGTAAAAGCTACTGTCCTTGATGTAATTGATGATGAGGCTACGGGCGAAATGCGAACTCGGATCAGAAGCCTTTTGGGAGCTTTTATGTTTCAGGGCGACGATGTATATAAGCAGGTGAGCGTTCTTTCCGGTGGGGAAAAGGCTCGGCTTGCACTTTGTAAAATGCTTTTGCATAAATATAACGTGTTGCTGCTTGATGAGCCGACAAACCACCTCGATATGCGTTCTAAAGATGTACTGAAGGCGGCTTTGAAAAAATTTGACGGTACCATGCTCGTTGTATCTCACGACCGTGAATTTCTGCATGGCCTTACCAGTAAGGTTATGGAAATTAAAGATGGCGTAATGAGTGTTTTTCCGGGTGATATAACTGAATTTCTTGCACAGAAAAAAGCCGCTTCCATTCGCGAGTTTGAGCGTGTAAGGGTAGAGAAAGTTGTAAAAGCCAAGCCAAAACCTGCTGTTTCTGAAAAGGAAAAATGGGTGCTGTCTAAAAAAGTAGGTACGCTTGAAAAGGAAATTGAAACACTGGAAGGGAAAATATCCGGCCAAAAGGAAGAGTCTGAAAAGCTTGATTTTAGTGATCATGCAAAAATTAAGTTGCACATGGAAAAGTTGAACGAGATGGAGGCGAAGCTTTTGGAAAAAATGAGCTCTTGGGAAAAACTATCTGATAAGCTAAATGCCGTCTAATGTTCAAATATATTCGCCGAAAAGCAGCGCTGCGTTAAGCTTTGTACTCGATTTTGTATTTGATGAATTTTATGGCTGCGGATACGAAATTATTTCTGAAGTCAACGACTTGGATCTCGATGGTGTAGTAATCAATTACTCAAAAGCCCAGATTGAAAATGCGATACAGATAATCCCTAATGACTACCTCTTTGCTTCAGATTTAAAAAGATTTCCTGAAGTTGAGATCGCACAATGGAAAGAGCTTCCCGTGTTTTTTGAAACCCAAGGTTCCGTTCCTTTCGATCTTTTTGGAGCTATATTTTTTCTGCTATCACGGATAGAGGAATATACGAACCGGAAAAGAGATGCTCACAACCGGTTCAGTGCCGGGATTTCAATTTTCTCAACTGATTTTATTCAACGACCCGTTATTGATGAATGGCTGGTTGAATTAAAAAATGAATTCCCGAATGGTGCAGGTCTTACATTCGCCGAAAGGCAGTTTAAATGGATTAATACCTACGATATTGATGTTGCTTATGCATATCGTTTTCGCACGTTTAAACATGTAATTTCAGCAGCGGGAAGAAATATTCTAAGAAGCGATTTCAATTCTTTTTTTACGCGTTTTAAAGTTCTTCTCGGAAATAAAAAAGATCCTTATGATACATTCGCCTTTCAAAGGGAAGTTTCTGAAAAATACGCTGATGAAACGATTTACTTTTTTCTGCTGGGTGATAGAAGTAAATACGACAGAAATCTTCCGTACCACAATAATGGAATGAAATCTTTAATTCAATCGAGTGAAAATTTTGCTCGTATTGGTATTCATCCTTCGTATGTATCTGGCGAAAAGCCGGGACAGCTTTCAGTAGAGATAAATCGGTTGAGTAATATTGCTTCAAAGGAGATAATGGCCAGCAGGCAGCACTTTTTGAGAATTAGTATGCCGTCAACGTTCCGAAACTTAATTGACAGCGGTATTTCTCAGGACTATTCAATGGGGTATGCAGATATGCCGGGATTTCGATCTGGCACGTGTACGCCCCATTATTTTTTCGATTTGGAGAGAAAATCTAAAACTACTTTAAAAATTTTTCCGCTGGTAGTAATGGAAGGTAGTTTGCGCGATTATTTAAAATTGGATCAATCGCAGGCTCAAACCATGATTAATATGCTAATGGATAGGGTGAAAGCGGTGAATGGAACTTTTATATCACTCTGGCACAACGATAGTCTAGCTGGTGAAGAGGGAAATTACTGGAAGGATTTATATCTTGAAATGGCGAAATCTTTAAAGCGTAAGTAGATGAACATTCTCTTTGTTGCCGCGTGGTATCCCTCTAAGCTAAATCCTAAAAATGGAAATTTCATTGAGCAGCATGCACTTGCGGTTAAGTCGATAGGATGCAATGTAATTGTCGCTCATCTTATTTACAGCAATCGCATTCTGGTACCGGAGATTAAAGTTGTTTTTCAAAATGAAATCATGGTTTACCAGGTTCAAATTCCACGGCTTCTCAAAAATTCTGAAAGAGTACAGGCTTTTATGTTTAAGAGATTGATTTCGAAATTGGATAATGTTGGGTTTGCTCCGGACATTATTCATGGACATGTGGTCTATCCCGCAGGCCAACTGGCACTGTTTCTGAAAAATCATTTTGAAGTTCCGCTGGTTTACACAGAACATTGGTCGGGATATAAAGCAGTCAATTCAGATCTTTTTACTGATGACGTTGCGGCGATGGCTACAGAAGTTTTGAGCAATACTGATTTGATACTTCCGGTGTCTGAAGATCTCGGAAAAAATATGATTGATAAAGGTTTTACGGGAAACTATTCTGTTGTAAACAATACGGTAAATACTTCTGTATTCTATCCCGAAAAACGTTATCAATCAGAAGTGTTTAGATTTCTTCATATTTCCAATTTTGAACCTAGAGCCAAAAATACAGAAGGTATTGTTAGTGCTTTTATCAAGGGAGAGTTTGAGGGCGCGACGCTCACCATAGCGGGAGATGGCGATATTGAAAAAATGCGCAAATATGCAGAATCTCTCGATGCAGATATTTCTCAAATAGAATTTATTGGAGCGCTTGAATATGAGGAAGTTGCGGATTTAATGCGCAATTCTGACTGTTTCGTATTGTTCAGTAATTTTGAAAACTTACCCTGTGTAATTGCAGAGGCGCATTGCTGTGGATTGCCGGTACTTGCGACGGATGTAGGCGGTATTCCTGAAATGATGGATGAAACCAATGGTTTTCTGATTGAACCGAATGATGAGCCAGGGTTAATTGCGGGAATGCAGAATATGGTTGAGAAAAAAATGCACTTTAACAGAATAGGCATATCAAATGTGGCCTCAAAGAGGTATTCTTTTGAAGCAATCGGTCGCGAATTCCTCAAACTCTATACGGCGCTTCTCCAGGGGCATCTACTTCTGTAAAAATTATGCTTGATGTTTTGCAAAAAGCGTTTCCGCAAATAGTGAAATCAAAAGAAGCGGCATCACGATTGATAGAGATGATACCTATCTGGAATGAGAAATTAGAGGAGAAAACTTTTAAACGTGCATTGGAGCATTCAAAGGTATCTTTGAAATTGTAGAGATCAATTTCCATAAGTAACCATGTCTGGAATAAGGAAAGTCCAAATTCAAAAGCATCGCGTCCTAATCGCAAATTATCCGACAGCGTATGAAAAAGGTCGTGTAATCCCAATAAATATTCTTGAACTTGGAGTAAGCCAAATGTCTCTATCTCATATGGATCGCTATTGCGATCCTCTTTTTCTAGTAGCGGGGACAGGACTACTCCTTTCAGTCGTGAGATCGTTTCACTAAGTTCGAACCTATGACCTCCCGTACGGGCGAGCGATCAACTGCTGCACCCCGCAATGTCAATTAAGAAATAATAATCGCAAAACTAAAATCTTAAACTAAAAAAGGATCGCAATTGCGATCCTCTTTTTCTAGTAGCGGGGACAGGACTCGAACCTATGACCTTCGGGTTATGAGCCCGACGAGCTACCAACTGCTCCACCCCGCAATGCTTTCTCGGATTGTACAAACAAGGCATGCCTTGTCTCTATCCCCCGCAATGCTTTCTCGGATTGTACAGACAAGGCATGCCTTGTCTCTATCCCCCGCAATGCTTTCTCGGATTGTACAAACAAGGCATGCCTTGTCTCTATCCCCCCGCAATACTTTCTCGGATTGTACAAACAAGGCATGCCTTGTCTCTATCCCCCGCAATTTATTTTGATGACTTTTAATAAGTCAGACGTTTCTGATTTAGGAGTGCAAATATATATTTTGTTTCTTTGATCTCAAAATTTATTTTCAATATGTCACATAAAGCAGGATTTGTTAACCTTATAGGCCGTCCAAACGCAGGAAAATCAACATTGATGAATCAATTAGTGGGCGAGCAGATGTCTATTATTACTCCAAAAGCTCAAACTACAAGGCATCGGATTGTCGGAATTGTGAATGAGGACGACTATCAAATAGTTTATAGCGATACTCCAGGCATGCTCGAGCCAAAATATGCGCTTCAGGCAAATATGATGACTTTTGTAAAAGAAGCATTAAAAGACGCAGATATTCTGATCTTGATAATTGATATAGCTGATAAGAATATGGAGTTCTTTGGTTTTGATAAAGCACTTACCGAAATGGAGACTCCAATGTTGATAGCTCTCAATAAAGTAGATATCTCTGATCAGACAGTTGTTGAAGCGGCGGTTGAACGACTTAAGCAAACTTTTCCAAACGCAGAGATAATGCCGGTTTCTGCATTACACGCCTTTGGAATTGACCATTTAAAAAACCGGGTACACGCTCTTTTACCCGAATCGCCACCTTATTATGAAAAAGATGCACTTACTGACAAACCAATGCGTTTCTTTGTGAGCGAAATTATTCGGGAACGAATACTAGAAAATTATCAAAAAGAAATTCCGTATTCTGTTCAGGTTGAGATAGAAGCGTACGTAGAAGAAGAAAATATTGTACGCATTTCGGCGGTGATTTATGTGGCCAGAAAGTCACAAAAGGGAATTATTATTGGCCATCAGGGTCAAAAATTGAAAACAGTAGGCACCGAAGCCCGCTTAAAAATGGAAGAGTTTATAGGCAAAAAAGTGTTTCTTGAAATGCATGTAAAGGTAGATGAAGACTGGCGCAACAAGGATAGAAGTTTAAAGGCTTACGGATATAAAAAATCATAATGGGAAATATAGTTGCAATAGTTGGACGACCAAATGTTGGTAAATCCACACTTTTTAATCGATTGACAGAACGGCGCGATGCCATTGTAGATTCTACAAGCGGTGTTACAAGAGACCGTCATTACGGAAAGGCTGAATGGATTGGTATTGAGTTTTCAGTGATAGACACTGGAGGCTATACTGTAAATTCGGATGATATTTTTGAAGACGAAATCAAAAAACAAGTAGAATTGGCAATTGATGAGGCCACCACAATTGTTTTTCTTCTCGATGTTACTACAGGGATTACAGATCACGATGAAGCCATAGCCGGATTTTTGCGAAAATCGGATAAACCAATTATTGTTGTGGCAAACAAAGTAGATACCAACGATCGCATATTGCCGGCCAGCGAGTTTTATAGTTTTGGGTTGGGCGATGTGTATTGCATCTCATCATCAAATGGTGGTGGAACGGGTGACATGCTTGATGCGCTTGTAGCAACTTTCCCTACAAAAGACCCACTACCTGAAATCGATATTCCGAAAATTGCTGTTGTGGGCAAGCCAAATGTTGGGAAGTCGTCGCTAATTAATGCATTGCTGGGCGAAACACGAAATATTGTGAATGAAGAAGCAGGTACAACGCGCGATTCTTTGTTAACCAGATACCAGGCATTTGATTTTGACTTTTTCCTAGTAGATACCGCCGGAATTAGAAAGCGCAGCAAGGTGCATGAAGATATAGAGTATTACTCTGTTTTAAGGTCTATAAGAGCCATAGAAGAAAGTGATGTATGCCTGATGATGATCGATGCGCGGGAAGGTATGCAAAAGCAGGATTTGAATATTTTTTACACGGTAGAGAAGAACTCAAAAGGGTTGGTGATTTTGGTTAATAAATGGGATTTAATAGAGAAGGAAACCCAGACAACTAAAGAGTTTGAAGACGAGATTCGGGAGCGTATCGCACCGTTTACGAATGTGCCAATAGTATTTATTTCAGCCTTGACTAAGCAGCGGATTCACAAAGCGGTAGAAAAGGCTATTGAAGTTTACGAATCTATCAAAACGCGAATACCTACTTCGAAGCTCAATGAAGTTTTTCAACCGATTCTCGAGCGCAATCCACCACCGAGCACCAAGGGCAAATTTGTGAAAATTAAATATGTAATGCAGTTGCCGACTCACAAACCGGCCTTTGCATTTTATTGCAATTTGCCTCAATATATTAAAGATCCCTATAAGCGCTTTTTGGAAAATAAATTGCGTGAGAATTTTAATCTGGAAGGGGTACCGGTAAAGATTTTCTTTCGGAAGAAATAATCGAGATATTCTAAATACTCCAAACGCTCATTTGCATTTCTCAGAGTAGGGCAGTTGCCAGAGCACCCAGAAAGGGATCTGATAAAAAGCGATTGCTTTCTTCAATGCATAAAAAAACCACTTAGCTTTTATAAACTAAGTGGTTAAAACTATGGTTTAGGACTTGTTGTCTTTTTAAATACCAAAAGCAGCCTTAACTTTATCTACATAATCGGTTTTCTCCCAGGTAAACAATTCTACCTCAATATCTTTCTGCTCAATACCTTGGTGATTGTTTCTGTAGAAAGTTTTGGTGACTGTTTGTGGTTTGCGGCCCATGTGACCGTAAGCAGCAGTTTCGCGGTAAATTGGAGCGCGCAGTTTTAAATTGCGCTCAATGATTCCCGGACGAAGATCGAAAATACCTTTCACCTTTTCTGCTATTTCGCTATCAGTCATATCTACTTTTGCTGTGCCGTAAGTGTCAACAAAAACACCCATAGGTTCTACCACTCCAATAGCGTAAGATACCTGAACAAGAATTTGATCTGAAACACCGGCAGCGACTAGATTTTTTGCAATATGGCGTGCAGCGTAAGCTCCCGAACGGTCAACCTTGCTCGGATCTTTTCCCGAAAAGGCACCACCACCGTGTGCTCCCTTACCACCGTAAGTATCAACAATAATTTTACGACCGGTTAAGCCTGCATCTCCATGAGGTCCACCTATTACAAACTTACCTGTAGGATTTACGTGGTAGGTAATTTCGTCATTAAAAAGCTTTTGAATATGCCCGGGTAATTGCGCAATAACACGTGGCATCAAGATGTTTTTTACGTCATCGGCAATCTTCTTGCACATATCAGCTTCTGCCTTGTCTTGTGCCGCTTGCGATTTGTCTTCTGACTTAATAAACTCATCGTGCTGGGTAGAAACTACTATTGTTTCAATGCGCTGCGGAGTGTGATCGTCAGAATACTGAATGGTAACCTGCGACTTGGCATCCGGACGTAAATACTTAACGTCATTGTTTTCGCGGCGAATCGCAGCGAGTTCTCGCAGAATTTTATGCGATAGATCCAAAGCCAGTGGCATGTGATTTTCGGTTTCGTTGCTGGCGAATCCAAACATCATACCCTGATCTCCAGCGCCCTGATCTTCAGGGTTTCCACGATCTACACCACGATTTATGTCAGGGCTTTGCTCGTGAAGCGCGCTAAGGACACCACAAGAGTTTCCTTCAAACATGTATTCACCTTTGGTGTAACCAATTTCGTTGATCACATCGCGGGCTATTTGCTGCACATCTACGTAAGTGTTTGATTTTATCTCTCCCGCAAGCATCACCTGTCCGGTGGTTACCATCGTTTCGCACGCCACTTTTGAATAAGGGTCGAAAGCGAGAAAATTATCGAGAATAGCGTCAGAAATCTGATCGGCAATTTTATCAGGATGTCCTTCTGATACGGATTCTGAGGTAAATGAATAAGGCATTTTAAGTTTTTTTTAAATCAATTAATAAGAAGCCTTAAAAAAGTATAGAATACCTTTTTAGCATTGTTTTGAGTGGTTGCAATAGGCCAAATAAAGCGGCACAAAAATAGAAAAATTTAAATGTGAAATTCCTTATTTAACGAGTAAGTGTTTTAAACACGTCTTCGAGGCTGCGCTCTTCTTTTCGAAGCTCTTCCACATCAGCATTTTCCAGCGTCGCAAGAGCATTTAACTTAGACAGTACAGCCTTTCCTTTTTCGGCAGTAATGCGGTATTTCCCTTTTTCTATGGTTTGCGTTTTTTCTACTCCGTCTATGGCATTGATCTTTTCAATATTTATAGATTTATTCAAGTGCAATATCAAAATTTCGGTATTTGAATCTTCTTTAATACTGCTCACGGGGCTGTCGGCAACGATTTTTCCCTTTTTGATAATAATTACCCTGCTGCAGATAGCTTCTACTTCTTGCATTATATGGGTGCTAAGCAATACCGTTTTTTCTTTTCCAATTTCGCGAATCAACTTGCGCACGTCGTCAAGCTGGTTGGGGTCAAGCCCCGATGTTGGCTCATCGAGAATAAGTACTTCCGGATCGTGTATAAGCGCTTGCGCCAATCCCACTCGCTGGCGGTAACCCTTTGATAAGGCGTTGATTTTCTTGTGACTTTCGGGCGTAAGACCAACCATTTTAATAATCTCTTCTACCCGTTTTTTTTTATTCTTTACGCCGTACAATCCTGCAACAAAGTTTAAATATTCGCGAATGTACATTTCGGGATATAACGGATTCGTTTCGGGAAGGTACCCTACTTTTTTGCGCACATTGAGCGAATCGTCGATAATATCGTGGCCCGCAACTTTTACATCGCCTTTGCTCGGGGGCAAATAGCAGGTTATAATTTTCATCATTGTTGACTTTCCGGCACCATTTGGTCCCAAAAAACCTACAATCTCTCCGCGTTTTACAGAGAAGCTCACACCGCCGAGCGCGGCTTGCTCTCCATAAAATTTCGTAACATTTTTAGCTTCTATTGACATAAGAATATTCTGATTGCGAATTTATGCATTAAAATTGGCAAGCACGAGTGGTTAGCATGATTTAGGAAACAGAGATTATTCAACTCAGGTTGCTACCTTAGCGCATTGAATAATGGAACGCGGAAGAGTCATAAAAAGTACTGGGAGCTGGTACACTGTTGAAAGAGAAAACGGTGAGCTTATTGAATGCCGTGTGCGCGGAAAATTCAGACAGCGGAATATCAAATCGACAAACCCCGTAGCGGTAGGCGATTGGGTGAGGTTTTATGGTGAGACCAACGAATATGTCATTTCCGATATTGATGAACGAAAAAATTATATCGTTCGTAAATCGGTCAATCTATCAAAGCAAAGCCATATTATAGCCTCAAATTTAGATCAGGCCGTGCTGGTTGCCACGCTCAAAAACCCGGTTACTTTCCCCACTTTTATTGATCGGTTTTGCGTTGCAGCCGAAGCCTACCACATTTCGGTGGTTATAGTATTCAATAAAATTGACCTCTTTGACGAGGAAGAACGCGAAATGGTTGAGGCATTTCGCAGTGTATACACTGATTTAGGCTATGTTACCGCTGTTTGTTCGGCAGAAACCGGCGAAGGATTAGATGAATTTAAATCCATATTAAAAGATAAAGTTTCTCTTCTTTCAGGACATTCAGGAGTTGGCAAATCAACGCTTATTAATGCCATTGATAAAAATATTAAGATAAAGACCGGAGCAATAAGCGAGGCACATTACACCGGCCAACATACCACCACATTTGCAGAAATGCACAAGCTCGACTTTGGTGGATACATTGTAGATACACCCGGTATTCGCGGATTTGGATTAGTTGATATTGAAAAGGAAGAAATGGCCGGCTACTTTCCCGAAATGCGTGAACTTTTACCCGATTGCAAATTTTACAATTGTGTGCATATCAGCGAGCCGGGTTGCGCTGTGAAAGAAGGAATTAAAACAGGGAAAGTCGCCGAAACTCGCTATAAAAGTTATCTGAATATGTATCAAAATAGCGACGAAGAACACTATAGATAATGAGGGCAGTAATACAAAGAGTTATCAAGGCGAGCGTAGAAATTGAAGAAAAAGTGGAAGGCGAAATAGCCGTCGGTTTGCTTGTACTGGTTGGAATTGAAGATGCCGATACCGAAGAAGACGCCGAATGGCTTGCTCGAAAAATTGGAACCATTCGCATATTTGATGATGGAGAGGGTGTTATGAATCTTTCGGTAAATGAAGCGGGCGGGAAAGTGCTGGTAATAAGCCAGTTTACGCTTCATGCTAAAACGAAAAAAGGCACACGTCCCTCGTATATCCACGCCGCAAAACCCCATTTAGCAATCCCGATGTACGAAAAGTTCAAACTCCTCCTTTCGGCAAATGTGGACAAGGGAATCGAGAGTGGTGTTTTTGGAGCCGACATGAAAGTCTCTCTCGTAAATGATGGCCCGGTAACTATAATTATCGATACAAAAAACAAAGCATAGCCATGACAATAGAAGCATTGCAAAAAGAAGTGGACCAGTGGATTAACACTATTGGAGTGCGCTATTTTGGCGAGCTGACCAATATGGCAATCCTTACCGAAGAAGTTGGAGAGTTGGCGCGGATAATGGCACGCCGCTACGGCGAACAGTCTGAAAAAGAATCAGATAAAAACAAAGACCTTGGCGATGAAATGGCCGATGTACTTTGGGTTTTGGTTTGCCTCGCCAATCAAACTGGGGTAGACCTGGAAGAGGCAATCAAGAAAAACTTTGAGAAAAAGACCTTGCGCGACAAGGACCGGCATAAGAATAATCCGAAGCTGGAAAATTAGCTTCAAGTCTTAAGCCGCAAGCTTCAAGAATCTTAAAGCTTGCGGCAATAATTATAGATTAAAAAGTTTTGAGTTCTGAAGCTAAGCTTACTTAAGTCTCAATATATAATTCCAACAAATCAATACTCAATGTACCTCGCGAATTGCGACCAAAGGCGCGCGACTCTTTTCTCCCCGCACTTCTCCCCGCACTTCTCCCTCGAGACTAGCGACTCGTGTGACTCGCGACCCAATACTACCCCTTCCCATTCTTCCGCTGCTGCGCATCTACGGCCGCAATGGAGGCCATATTTACAATTTCTCGTACGCCACTTCCCATTTGCAATACGTGAGCGCTCTTGTCAAGCCCAACAAGCAAAGGCCCGATAGCTTCAGCAGATCCGTATGATTGCAAAAGTTTGTAAGCAATGTTTCCGGATGCTAGGTCTGGGAAAATGAGTGCATTCGGTTTATTGCCAACGAGTGTGCTAAACGGGAACATTTCTTCCAGGAGTTTATTGTTCATCGCAAAATTGGCTTGCATTTCACCGTCTACAATTAGATCAGGATATTTTTTGCGAACCAATTTGGTGGCAGCTTCCATTCTATCCGGAATCCTTCCTTTATTTGATCCGAAGTTGGAATAACTTAGAATTGCAATTTTTGGTATTAAACCCAGTTTTCGAATTGCTTCGGCAGTGTTTTCTACTATTTCAACAATATCTTCTACGCTTGGATCGGTGTTGATTGTAGTGTCGGCAAGAAATAAGGGGCCGTCTTTTGTCAGAATTATATAAACTCCTGCTGCTTTATTTACTCCAGCCTTGCGGCCGATAATTTCGAAAATCGGTTTTATGGCTGAAGGATATTTTAAGGCCAATCCTGTTAGTAATACATCAGCCTTGCCGGTTTTTACCATCATACTGCCGTAATATCCTCGGGTAATCATGTTTTTGCGCGCTTCGTATTCGGTGGCTCCACTACGCTTGCGGGCTTCGTAATAAATATCGGTAAACTCGGCCACTGTTTCAGGATGCTCATTTATATCCTCAATTTCAATACCTTCAAGGCTCAAGGCATATTTCTCAACGAGTTCGTCAATTTTATTTCTGCGCCCCAGAACGATTGGTTTTGCAATACCGTCATCGGCTAGAATTTGAGCTGCCTTCAGCACCTTGTATGTTTCTCCATCAGCAAAAACAATGCGTTGCGGATCTGATTTGGCTTTTTCCATAACGACGCGGATAAACTTATCGTCGCGTCCGAGTTTTGTAATAAGGTGGTCTTCGTAATTTTTCCAATTTCTTATTGGTCGCCTTGCCACACCGCTCTCCATAGCAGCTTTGGCAACAGCCGGAGCTACTGTAATAATAAGACGCGGGTCAAATGGTTTTGGAATAATATATTCTTTCCCGAAAGAAAGATCGCGCCTATTGTAAGCGAGGTTTACTACTTCGGGCACTGTTTCTCTTGCTAAATCTGCAATGGCTTTTACAGCGGCGAGTTTCATTTCTTCATTAATGCTGGTGGCGCGCACATCTAGTGCTCCTCTAAAAATATAAGGAAAGCCCAAAACGTTGTTGACCATATTGGGATTGTCTGATCTTCCCGTGGCCATAATAATGTCTTTGCGGGCGGCAGTTGCATCCTTATAACTTATTTCCGGATCGGGATTTGCCAAAGCGAAAACGATTGGGTTGGGAGCCATGCTTTTAACCATCTTTTGGTTCACCACTCCACCTTTTGAAAGTCCCACAAATACATCGGCATCTTTAATCATTTCTGCAAGTGTCTCAATATCTGTATCTTGCGCAAATTTCTCTTTCTCTTTATTCAAATTTTCTCTTCTCGTGGTAATAACACCTTTGCTGTCAAGCATAAAGAGGTTTTTAGGATTCACGCCAAGAGAAATGTAAAGCGTGGCGCACGAAATGGCGCTGGCGCCTGCTCCATTGAAAACAACTTTTACATCTCCTATTTTTTTTTCTGCTAAATCAAGCGCGTTGAGCAAGGCAGCCCCGGTAATTATAGCTGTTCCGTGCTGGTCGTCATGCATAACCGGAATATCCAGCTCATCGCGAAGGCGGCGCTCTATTTCAAAGCATTCAGGGGCTTTTATATCTTCGAGATTTATTCCACCAAAAGTGGGAGCAACGATTTTAACGGTTTGTATAAACTTCTCTACGTCAGTAGTGTCTAGTTCCAGGTCAAATACATCGATATCTGCAAAGATTTTGAATAGCACGCCCTTTCCTTCCATTACCGGTTTTGAGGCCAATGCACCTATATCGCCAAGTCCGAGTACGGCGGTTCCGTTAGAAATTACTGCAACAAGGTTTGCCTTTGCCGTATAGCGGTAAGCCGCTTCGGGGTCGTTTTGAATTTCCTTGCAGGGCTCTGCCACGCCGGGTGAATATGCAATAGATAAATCGCGCTGACTGTTAGAGGGTTTTGTAGGAATAACTTCAATTTTTCCCGGTCTATCGTTCTCGTGGTACTCCAAAATGTCTTTTTTTCGGAGGCCTGTACTTTTCTTTTGTGTCATAATTCAATTAAAGGCGTAAAGCTAACCAATCTAAAAGCGTATTGGTAAAATGCGCAATTTGATCTTGCTAAAAGTTGAAAAAAAGAATTTTTGAAAATTTGAAACCCTTATTTCTAAATCCCGTAGAAGTTTAAAGTGCAGGGCGTTAAGCCATCTCCTTAAATGCACCATTACTCCTCAGCAGCACAAAGCCTTCGATATTTTTTCGAGGGCTTTTTTAGTTGAGTTCTGTTAAAGATGGAAATTGATACCAGTTTACTTTGAATAACCTGGCGAGACGCCAGTATAGGCCATCCTCGCCCCCAACTTCGTTGTTTACGGGCACGGCAAGATGCCACGCTAAAAAGCTTGGTGAACGGGGCGTGTGCGCGCAACAAAAGCTAAGCCAAATTGAGATTGATGTGACTCTTCCCCTGCGAGAGAAAAAACAAAAAAAAAGCCACTTTGATTTCTCAAAGTGGCTCTGCTTGAAATAAGTATTCTGTTTTACTCAGCCAGAATAATCACTTTATTATTAAGTACTTCAGCTACGCCGCCTTTAATATCGAAGAACACTTCCTCATTATTGGCATTTGTAACTTTTACCTTTCCTTCTTTTAGCGCGGTAATCAATGGCGCGTGATTATTTAAAATCCCCAGGCTCCCATCAATTCCGGGTACTGTAACGCCTTTTGCTTCGCCTTTAAAAAGAGATTTGTCAGGTGTAATGATTTCAATAGTCATAGTTGATATGTCTTAATCAATGTGCTTCAGTGGTTGATCCATGATGTTCGATAGCGAGGCGCAAGCAGTATTGAAAATAAGGATTTGACTTTTGTCAATGACTGTTTTCAATACAATTGCAACGCCGATAGCGGACATTAAGGACAATCACTAATTAGTTTTGGGCGAGCATCTTCTCCCCAGCTTCAATTACTTCTTCTATGCTACCCTTCAGGTTAAAAGCTGCTTCAGGATACTTATCTAACTCACCATCAAGAATCATATTAAATCCTTTAATGCATTCTTCAATCGGTACAAGAACTCCTTTAAGGCCTGTAAACTGCTCGGCAACGTGAAATGGCTGTGAAAGGAAGCGCTGAATACGACGCGCGCGGTGAACCGCTTGCTTATCTTCTTCGCTCAATTCGTCCATTCCAAGAATGGCAATAATATCTTGTAGCTCTTTGTATCGCTGTAGGTTTTCTTTTACGCGCTGTGCACAGTTATAGTGCTCGTGCCCTACTACGTGTGGAGACAAAATACGCGATGTTGAATCCAATGGATCAACCGCAGGATAAATACCAAGCTCTGCAATTTTACGAGACAATACAGTTGTCGCATCCAGGTGGGCAAATGTCGTTGCAGGAGCGGGGTCAGTCAAGTCATCTGCAGGAACGTAAACCGCCTGTACAGATGTAATAGACCCACGATTTGTAGACGTAATACGCTCTTGCATCGCACCCATCTCTGTGGCGAGTGTAGGCTGGTAACCTACCGCCGATGGCATACGTCCAAGAAGTGCAGAAACCTCAGAACCGGCTTGTGTAAATCGGAAGATATTGTCGATAAAGAATAGAATATCTCTACCGCCAGAATCTGCGTCACCATCGCGGAAATACTCTGCAAGAGTAAGACCAGATAATGCAACACGTGCTCTCGCTCCGGGAGGCTCATTCATCTGTCCGAATACGAACGATGCTTGAGATTCAAGCAGAGCATTTTTATCTACTTTGCTAAGATCCCATCCGCCGGCTTCCATAGAATGGGCAAATTCTTCACCATAAGAGATAATTCCTGATTCCAGCATCTCGCGCAAAAGGTCATTCCCTTCACGTGTGCGCTCACCAACTCCTGCAAAAACAGAAAGTCCTGAATATCCTTTGGCGATATTATTAATAAGTTCTTGAATCAATACGGTTTTACCTACTCCCGCACCACCAAACAGACCAATTTTACCACCTTTTGAATAAGGCTCAATCAAGTCAATTACTTTAATACCGGTGTAAAGAATCTCTTCACTGGTAGAAAGATCGGCAAATTTTGGAGCTTCGCGGTGAATGGGCCATCCACCTTCTTTTGACAACTCTCCAATGCCATCTATGGTATCGCCTGTTACGTTAAATAGACGCCCTTTTACCTTATCGCCTACTGGCATAATAATAGGGCTTCCGGTATTGATTACTTCGGTGCCGCGCGACAATCCGTCGGTGGCATCCATGGCGATTGCTCTAACGGCACCTTCACCAATGTGTTTTTGGCACTCAAGTACCAATTCAGATCCATCTGATTTTTTGATGACCAATGAATCATAAATGTTGGGAAGGCTTTGCGCATCGGCAAAACTCACATCCACAACCGGCCCTATGACCTGTACTACTTTACCAGTATTGTTTGACATTTTACTGTACTTAAAGGTTGGTATTTGCTTTCTTTTTTCGAGGTGCAAAACTAAGATTTAATCCTTGTAATACCAATGTAATGTGCTTATTTAATTTTCATAATTTTGAACCCACGCAAACCAAAGCGATAATAATGTAAGTTTGCTTAATAAAAACGGGTATTTCAAAGAGTTGACCTATTGAAAGTTTACAGAAAATTATCTGAGTTTAAGCCGCAAGCCAAGGCGATTGTTACAGTAGGAACTTTTGATGGTGTACATATTGGCCATCAAAAATTGCTTTCTACGATTAATGATTTAGCGAAAGCTGAAGATGGCGAATCGGTGCTTTTAACCTTTTCACCTCATCCCAGATTGGTTCTTTTTCCGGAAGATAACGACCTGAAATTGCTTTCCACACTTGATGAGCGTATTGAGAGATTGCGAAAGTCGGGTCTTGACCATTTAATTGTACATCCGTTTACAATTGATTTTAGTCGGATTACTGCAATAGATTATGTGAGCGAAATTCTCGTTAATCAGCTCGGTGTCCATAAGCTCGTAATTGGCTACGACCATCATTTTGGGCGTAACCGCGAAGGAAATCTAGAGTATTTAAAGAAAGTGGCACCCGAGTGTGGTTTTGAAATAGTAGAAATTCCCGCTCAGGAAATTGACGATGTAAATGTGAGTTCCACAAAAATAAGAAAGGCTCTTGTAGAAGGAAAAGTAAGTCTGGCAAATGAATATCTAGGCTACGAATACGGCATAGATGGCACAGTAGTGAATGGAAATAAGATAGGTAGAACCATGGGGTTTCCTACAGCCAATATAAAGCCGCTTGACAAATATAAGCTTGTGCCGGGGAGTGGAGTTTATGCCGTTTTGTTTAGAATTGATGATGTATGGTATAAAGGAATGGCCAATATTGGCACCCGTCCCACCGTTACAAATTCTCCAAAATCGGTAATAGAAGTAAATGTTTTCAATTTTGATGGTGACCTTTACGGCAAAAAGGTGCGTGTAGTTTTTGTTAGTCGCCTGCGCAACGAGGTGAAGTTTGAAAATATGGCAGAGCTTGCAAAACAAATGGAAAATGATGCAGACAATACCGAAATGGCTCTCGCTGATCGCTCTATGGATTTTATGGACTAGCTTTACAATCCCTGTCAATCAGAGCATTTGCGAACGCATTGATAAGAACGGAAAGCTTCAAATAAAAAATACCGACTTAAATAATCTCGGTGCAATATGCAGCTGTGAAAATATAAGATCACTATCTTTTAAAAAGTGCAATTTTGTAGCTTTGCCGGAATGCGTTTCGACGACTAAGGAGTGCGAATGTACCGCGAATGGAGGGGTAGAGTCTATCTCATTCTCAAAAGCCAATATTCAGCGCCTTCCTGAGGGGCTCGAAAATTTTAATAATCTGCAAAACCTCGATTTATCATTTACAGATATTGTTTTTCTACCTGAAGATCTCTATCAATTTTATGAGTTAAAAACGCTCAATCTGCGCGGAACGGGCATTGTGAGTCTGCCCGATGGATTAGAAAATCTTGAAATGATAGATATGCGCATGATTGATTTGAGCCGCGATGATCAGGAGGCAATTTACGCACAGTATCCAGAAGTTAAAATATATTTTTCGTCACCTTGTCAATGTAAATAAGTATGGAAATAACTCTAGAAATATCTATGTATCCCTTGCGGGAAGATTACGAAGTTCAAATTCTCAATTTCATTTCAAAACTTGAAAATAATCCAGATTTTACATTGCATGTAAATGCGCTAAGTACACAAATACAAGGTGATCAAAAAGTGATCATGGATGCCGTAAATAAAGCGATTGCTGAGGTGTATAAAAGCGGAATAAAGGCCACATTTGTAATGAAGGTGCTTCCTGGAGGAATAGATTTGGCATACGAGCACAATGCTTGAAGCAATTGAAATTATCGCAGTGGCCTTTAATATTGGCTACATCATTTTAGCAGCGCGCGGGAATGCGTGGTGTTGGCCGCTCGGCATAATCGGTTCTTTATTAAGTATTTGGCTTTTTGTAGAGATTAAACTCTATGCCGAGTCAGTGCTTTTTACCTATTATGTTATAATTGGTTTTTATGGATGGTATCAATGGAAAAAGCAACGTACCGACATTGATAATTTACAAATCAGAAACTGGGATTTGAAAAATCATCTATTCTTATTGGCTGGAGGCTATCTTTCTACCTGGCTGCTCTTTTTATTATTGCAGCATTATACCGATGCCGAAATGCCTTTGCTCGATTCGTTTACAACGATGTTTAGCTTCATTGCTACCTGGCTCACAGCAAAGCGGTATATCGAAAACTGGCTTTACTGGATTGCACTTAATCTGCTGACAATCTATCTTTATTTTTCGCGCGATTTGCAAGTCTATGCTGTACTTTCAATGGTATATGCAGTTATGGCGATTTACGGATATTATAGTTGGAATAGAGATTTTAAAGAGCAGGAACTTCTATAATGTCTATTCTGAAAATAGCGATAACGGGCCCTGAGTCATCGGGTAAATCAGCGCTAAGCAAATCTCTTGCGGCTTATTACAGCACTAGCTACGCGCCAGAATATGCCCGAACTTTCCTTGAGAAAACGGGTGGTGAATACGATTTTAATGACCTGATTTTGATTGCAAAAGGTCAGGTAGCCAATGAAAAAAAGGCTTTAGCCAAAGCAGAGAAAGTTTGTTTTTTTGATACAGATATGCTCGTGCTGAAAGTTTGGGCAGAATTTCGTTTTGGCAAGGTCCCTGAATTTATCGAAACCGCTTTTCAGCGAAAGCGTTATGACCACTACCTGCTCTGTAAGCCCGATTTAACTTGGGAAGCTGATGCTTTCCGGGAAAGCCCAAACCAGGCAGAACGTGATTTGCTTTTTAAGATTTATGTTGAAGAGTTGGAAAAAATTGGTGCAACTTACCATATTATAAGTGGGTTGGGAGAGGAGAGATTAAAGTCGGGCGTTGAGTATTTGAAACGTTATATTTAGCGGTTGTGGGTTATTCTAAAGCGTTGAAAGCGGAAATCAATTTCAATGTGAAACTTGAAAATGAATATATACAACTTGTTCAAAGCGACCTCAAAGTTTTAATCTTAGAATACGCAGCGCTCTCACGTGGTTATTGAGCGCAGTCGAACTTAACGTAGTGATCTCATGACCGCAGGGAATAAATGCAGCGAAGCAACTGATCGAAGCGATCACTTTAACACCTTGAAAAATTAACACGAGCGAAAAGCTAAATCTTTGAGGTCTGACCGACATATTGTTGTGAATTCAATTTTCGAGCAATCTAAGAACCAAAAACCAAAAACCCTTTGCTGTTACCAAAAAAGAAATACCTTTGCCGCATCTCACAGGGGTGCCTATATCTAAAAGCCAAACGTGGTTTTAAGACAGGCTGAGATCATACCCTACAAGCAATAAGTTTATTGACTTGTACACCTGATCCGGTTAATGCCGGCGTAGGGAGGAAAATTAGTTGGCTTGCGCTCTCCCCGAGTGGCAACCATTACTAAAAAACAAAATCTAAATGTTGATCAAATTGAAGTATGCTGCAATGGCGGCAATGCTCTATGCGCTACCAATTGCAGCGCAGAGTCAAATTAATGGAGTGGTAACTAGCAATACGGGCGGAGCCCTCGGTGGAGCCCATGTAGTATTAAACGGATACGAACGAGCAGTTTACACGAGTTTTAACGGTGAATTTGAATTCGGAAATCTGAAACCGGAAAAGTACGCGCTAAGGGTTAGTTATATTGGGTATCAGACTTATTATGATACGCTTGAAGCCGGTAGAAATGGAGAGAATTTGAAAATAATTCTTGAACCTTCTCGGTTTCTAACCGACGAAGTGGTGGTGAGCGCTACGCGGCTTTCGCAAAAAGCCCCGGCAACTTTCAAAAACATCAGTAAACGCGAAATCGAAGAACGAAATCTCGGTCAGGATTTGCCCATGCTTTTAAATTATACCCCATCACTAGTTGCAACGAGCGATGCAGGAGCAGGTGTTGGCTATACCAGCATGCGTATTCGAGGAAGCGACCAAACCCGAATAAATGTGACCGTAAATGGAATCCCGATCAATGACCCCGAATCACAGGGTGTGTTTTGGGTAAATATGCCCGATATTTCCAGTAGTTTGTCGAGTATTCAGATTCAGCGTGGTTTGGGAACTTCTACAAATGGATCGGGTGCTTTTGGAGCTTCTATAAATATGGAAACCAATACATTGGATCAGGGCGCTGGAGGAATGATTTCAAATAGCTTTGGCTCTTTCAATACAAGAAAACACACCGTGCAGTTTAATTCGGGACTCCTGAATAATGGCTTTGCCGTGGAAGGCCGACTTTCTGAAATAGCCAGCGACGGATATATTGACAGAGCGTCGAGCAATCTCCGTAGCTATTATCTTTCCGGTGGTTATTACGGTGAAAAAACTGTTGTAAAGGCTATTACATTTTCCGGAACGGAACGCACTTATCAAAGTTGGTACGGTACACCTCAGTCGCGGTTGAACAATGATGTGGATGGAATGCTTACTCATGCTGCCAATGAAGGTTATAGCGAAGCACAGACCCAAAATTTACTCAACTCGGGACGCACATACAACTATTACACTTACGATAATCAAGTTGATGATTATGAGCAAACGCATTACCAACTCCATCTTATTCAGAAATTTGCGCCGAATTTAAGCCTTACTCTGGCGGGTCACTATACCAAAGGACAGGGATTTTTTGAAGAGTACAAACCACGAGCTAAATTTATTGATTACGGAAAGCCGAATGCGATAATAGGTGGAGATACAATCTCCAGAACCGATATTATTCGGCGAAGATGGCTCGACAATGATTTTTACGGAGGAACATTCTCACTTAATTACGAGAAGAATAATCACAACTTAACTCTCGGAGGGGGAGCTCACTTTTATCGTGGCAATCACTTTGGCGAAATCGTCTGGGCTGAGGTATCCACCACAGTTGATCACTTGGAAGAGTATTATAGGAATATTGGTGATAAAGACGAAGTAAACATTTACGGAAAGTGGGACTACAGCCTGGAAAAATGGACTTTTATGGCCGATTTGCAAATTCGATCTGTGAATTATATCACGAACGGCATTGACAATGATCAATTGAATATTGATGTAAGCGAGCAGTTTTTATTTGTGAATCCTAAAGTGGGTGCTCGCTATAAGCTGAACTCCCGCAGTAGCATATATGGATATGCCGGACGCGGAAACCGTGAGCCGGTTCGAAATGATTTTATAGACGCTCCCGAAGGTACTAAGCCACGCGCTGAGACATTGAATAATTTTGAGGCTGGCTACGCGCTTATCGATGATAAATTAAACCTGACTTTTAATGGGTTTTATATGGATTACGAAAACCAGCTGGTGCTTACCGGCGAGCTGAATGATGTGGGCTCATCTGTGCGCCGAAATGTGGATAAGAGCTACAGGGCAGGCGTGGAGATAGATGGAACTTACATGTTCCTTAAAGAGTTTGGGGTGAATGCCAACGCCGCTTTTAGCCGGAATAAGATTGAAAACTTTAATGAGGTGATTTATGATTACGATGAAATTAATGGAGGTATTTTGAATAAAAACTACAATGATGTTGACATTAGTTTCAGCCCGACGGTGGTAGCCTCAGGAATGCTTATAATTAAACCGCTTAAAAACCTGGAGATTAACTTTATGTCTAAATATGTGAGCAAACAATATTTGGATAATACGGCCAGCGATGTGAGATCTATTGATGCATACTGGGTTAATGATTTAAGAATAGGTTATGGAATCGACGATTTAGTATTTGATAGAATTGAATTCAATTTGCTCATTAACAATATTTTCGATGCTAAATATTCGTCAAATGGATACACCTATTCTTATGCCTTCGGCGGTGACTTAACGACCGAGAATTTTTATTATCCGCAGGCTGGAACTAATTTCCTAATTGGGCTTAATTTGGTTTTTTAATATTTTCCGCGCGATAAATCGCGCGTTAAAAGGAGGGTTTCTCTGGTTTCCGCGCGATAAATCGCGCTTTAAAAGGAGGGTTTCTCTGGTTTCCGCGCGATAAATCGCGCGTTAAAAGGAAGGTTTCTCTGGTTTCCGCGCGATAAATCGCGCGGCTACAGGGGTAATTCGACGATAAATTTACTGCCAGTTGGCGAATTATCTTCGATATGAATTTTTCCGCCGGTCATGCTCACCAATTCTTTTACGATGTACAAGCCGAGACCCGTACCTTTTTGGGTGCGGGTTTCTTCATTTTCGGCGCGATAAAATTTGTCAAAAACCCGGTTCTTTAATTCATTCGGAATGCCCATGCCATAATCTGAAACCACCAGAGTAGCTTTTGAATTTTGGGTAGATAGTTTTACTTCAATAGCTTGATCTCCACCGTATTTTAATGCGTTTTCAATTAAATTGATCACTATAGACTCATAATTGTGCATATCTGTATAGCCGATAATGCCAGAATCAATAGCGGTGTTTATTTCAGATTTTCCCGATGTTTGAGCAATTCGGGATACGAGTTTTTTGGTAAGCTCGCTTAAGTTTATTTCAGATTTGTCGAGGGTGTCTTTCCCATTTTCAATTCGTGTAGCGAGTAGTACATTTTCTATGAGCAAACTTAGCCGTTCTGTATTCTCTCGCACATTATTTTGCAGTAAGTTGCGCTGTTCTACATCTAAATTCTCGCGTTTTGCAAGTGTGTCCATACACAGTTGAATTGCTGCCAGAGGTGTTTTAAGCTCGTGTGTTATAGAGAGTAGAAAATTTCGCTGCTGGCGCACGAGTTTTATTTCTTTGTTAATTGTGCGCTGTGTAATGAAAATGCCGGCGAGGAGGAATATAAAAAAAACCGATCCCTCACCAATGATCATCCATACTTTTAGATTACCCAGACCGGGATCTGCCGATGCGTAGTGCTCAATATTGAGCTTGATAAGCAAATACGCCCACCAAAAAAATTGAAGAAGTATATAAATAGTAAGCAGGTAAAAAAGTATGCTTACTCTTTTACCTGCTTTCGTAGATTGCATGACTTATTTGCGAAATTAATACTCCACTTTAGTACGGAAGTAATATTTCATTAGCTTCCCTTCTTTTCCAGGATGATTTGTCACAGAAATTAATTCTAGCTTTTGCTGCGCCATAAGGTTTAATAGATCTGTTTCAGACATTACCATTCTTGCAGCATCCTGCATTTTGAGACCCATTTCCTTTGCACGTTCTAACTTATCATCACCAGTTTTGTTTTCGCTTTCTTCAAATTTGATGGTGAAGTTTTTGTCTTCAATAATGACGGTCGCTACAGAATAAACCCATCTGTATTCAGGCTCTTTTACAGAATCGTCGGTAGTGGAGGTTTGAGAAACGCTCGTTTCAACTTGACTCTTATCCGTTTTTTTAGTTTTTTGCGCAGATGCAACATTGATGCAAAGAGCGAATGCAACGGACAGAACGAGGGTTTTTAAGATTGTTGAATTATTCATATTTGTGTTGATTTTTTTTCAAAGATAGAAAAATCGCAATGTAGCCCGTTTAAAAAACCTATTTTTGAACTTGTTTTTTAAATTATGAGTCTTTACAGATACGCTCTTCAAAATTTACCACGGCCATTACTAATTCGTGCAAGTTATGTTTTCAGGCTTTTTGCGCCTTTATTATACAGGGGCAATGATGTAGAATGTCCTGTTTGCAAGCGACACTTCAGCAAGTTTTTGTCTTATGGCTCAAATCAGGCCTTACGGCAAAATGTGCTCTGCCCGCATTGTCTTTCGCTTGAGCGGCACCGATTGCTTTGGATATACCTGAATCAAAAAACAAATTTTTTTAGCAAGCAGCACGATGTATTGCATATTGCGCCCGAGCAGTGTTTTCATGAACGATTTAAAAAATTAAAGAATATTACTTATTTCACCGGCGATCTGGAGTCTCCGTTGGCCGAGTATCATTTTGATTTGCATCAAATTCCGTTTGATGACAATAAATTTGATGTGATATTATGCAACCACGTATTAGAGCATGTGGAAGATTACGCCCGATGTATGCGTGAACTTTACCGTGTTTTAAAACCGGGAGGATGGGCTATAATGCAAGTGCCCATAGATTATAACCGTGAACTTACTTATGAAGATAAAACAATAACCAGCCCAGAGGAGCGTGAGAAGCACTTTTGGCAAAAAGACCACCTACGGCTTTTTGGTAAGGACTATCCCCAGCATTTGGAAAAGGCTGGTTTTAAGGTTAAAAGTGACACTTTTGTAAAGAATTTGAAACCCGAATTACGCCAGAAATTCAGGCTTCAAAATGAAGAAATAATTTATCTGGCACAAAAATAAACAGCCCAAAAACAAAAAATCCCACTGCCGAAGCAATGGGATTTTAGAAGTGGTGATGGACGGAATCGAACCGCCGACACAAGGATTTTCAGTCCTTTGCTCTACCGACTGAGCTACATCACCAACTTTGCAGGGCGCAAATATAATATAAATTCTATATCACAACCAAAACTTAAAAATGAGTGTGCAAAAATCAAATATGATTATCGATATTGGCAATACCCGGATGAAGGTGGCGTTGTATGTCAGAAATCAACTTGATGGTGTGCTCACTTTTTCAAACCGGGCACACAGACAGGTATCAGAATTAATTGAAAATACCCAGGCAGAGTACGCCATAATTAGTAATGTTACCAATTTACCTCAGCCATTGACAGAAGTCTTTCAGGAAAACTTGAACATTATAGAATTTGACGGCACAACACCAATACCAATAAAACTGGACTATAAAACCCCAAACACCCTCGGTACCGATAGAATTGCCAATGCTGTAGGTGCTCAAAAGAACTATCCGGGGCAAAATGTGCTGATAATCGACTTTGGAACATGCATAAAATTTGATGTACTTTCGGCCGATGGTATTTATAGAGGTGGCGCCATTTCGCCCGGTGTGAAGATGCGTTTTAAAAGTATGCACCAAATGACTGGCAAGCTCCCATACATTAAAGACTGGCATGAAGATGAAGAAATTTGGCCGGGGCTTGATACGAGATCGAGCATGGTTAGTGGTGTAATTCAGGGAGTACAGGCTGAAATACTGCGGTATATCGATATCTCAAACGAACATTACAATAATTTAACGGTTATTGCCACCGGAGGCGATTTTGCATTTTTTGATAAAGCATTTAAAAATATCATCTTTGCAAATCCTTATCTCACCCTTCAGGGCTTACATGAAATCTTACTATACAACATTGATTAAACTTGGAACCGCGGCAGCATTGCTTATTTTTATTACGACTCATTCCTTTGCCCAGTCTGATCTATCATCGCCGTATTCCCTTTTTGGACCGGGTATCCCGTCGCCCAATCTTTCTGTAAGCCAGTATGGTATGGGAGGAAGTGGGGTGGCACTCATAGACCAGTATAAAATGAACTTTGCCAATCCCGCGGCTCTGGCTTATTATTTGGAACCCATTTTTGAAACATCGGGTGCCGGAACATTTTCTACCTTCAAAACAAATACGGGAAGTTTTGAAAATCAGAATTTTATTCTCAATAACTTAAGCCTTAGTTTTCCGATTAAGCGTGGAGTATGGGGCCTTACCGTGGGGCTTAAACCGTATACTACGGTGGGCTATGATGTAAATACAACTACTCCAAATCCCGACCTGTCTTCAGATGCAGTAACTGAGTATTCTGGTGATGGCGGAATTAATCAGGGCTATCTGGGCATGGCTTATAAAGTTTACAGCAAAACTGACTCTGCAGGGAATACCTCGACTTTGGCTATTGGTTCAAATTTTAATTTCAATTTTGGCACAATTGACAATAACCGGCAAATTTATTTTCCCACCAATAGGGAAACACTGGGTTTGCGGATTCAAGAAAGCGTTCTTATACGCGATGTGAATTTTGACTTTGGAGTACATTATCAGACCAATCTTATTGGCAAATCTGCCGTAAGTTCAAATTATTTAAAGTTTTTGGCCGGTGCCACAATATCTACGAGTGCAGATTTAAAAGCACAGAAAAATGCTACTGCTTTCAATTTTTTGGGTAGCTATTTACTTCCCGGCGATACGCTTTCTTCTGTAGTGAGGCAAGATGGTAGAGTGAATTTACCTATGCGCGTTACGGCGGGTATCGGGCTTGATTATATTACTGAAAAGCGTCGTCGGTTCCGTTTTGCATTAGATTATACTACACAAGAGTGGTCAGCGTATAGCGAGAAGTTTGGCGATGATGTCACTACATTCAACTTTCAGAATAGCCACATTATTAGCACCGGTCTGGAATATACACCGCAACTAGGTGCTTCAAAATATCTGCGATCTGTTGAATACCGTGCTGGTTTTAAGTATGAAAAAACCAACTTAAATATCAATGGTACAGACGTTAACGATATTGGCATGAGTTTTGGTTTATCTTTGCCGTTGCATCACAGACGCGGTCTCACCAAATCGGCGTTTCACATCTCTGGGCAATACGGAACTTATGGAACTACAGACAGTGAACTCATTCAGGAAGACTACTTCAAAATATTTGTGGGCTTTTCGTTTACGCCTCATTTCAGGAACCGCTGGTTCGTTCAACCTAAATATGATTAATAATTATAAGTTAACTATGAAGAATGTAATTTTCAGCCTCATGGCTGCTATGCTAATGGTATTTTCGGCAAATGCTCAAACAGATTCAACCAAATACGGGAATACGCCTGAGGAACAGAAAGAATGTAAGGAGTGTATATCACTTTATCGGGAGTATCGCGATCAAAATATGCAAAAAGATGCCTTGCCCTACTGGCGATGCGCTTTTAGAACCTGCCCTCAAAGTGCCAAGACCTTATATACAGATGGTGCGAAATTTTACGGGACTATTCTCGATGGTATTTATGAGGATTCCACTAAAGCCGATATGAGGAATGCGCACTTAGACACTTTAATGATGATCTACGATAAGCGAATTGAATATTTTGGTGAAGAAGGTAAGGTGTTGACGTACAAGGCGAACGACTTGTTTAATTACGACAACATGCGTGCTGAAGAAGCTAATTCTATGCTTAAAAGATCTATGGAGCTGGAGGGTATGAATAGCGATGCGGTTGCTGCTTCAAAGTATTATCAAACGCTTTACGAGATGTATAAAGTAGATAAGGCAACCAAGTCTGATCTTTTGGTAGAATATATGCCTGTACTGGAAATTTTGGATTACAATATTGCACGGCTTGATAGTGCGGAGGGAGTGCGCTATGAAAAGGCTAAGAATAACCTGGATGCGTTTTTTATTAAAATTGCTGAATGCGACGATATTTATAGAATTCTTGGCGAGCGACTCGCGGAAACGCCAAACGATATAGACCTCAATAAAAAGGCGCTCGCGGTAATGAATAAGCGAGATTGTACAGATAGCGATCTTTATCTTCAAGTTGCAGAGCGCGTATATCAGGATAAGCCAACTCCAGATGCTGCTTATTCTATAGGAATTCAAAAGCTTAAAGCCAAAGATTATACTCAGGCACTTAAATATTTTGAAGAAGCGGCAGACCTTTGCGGCGATTGTATAGATTTGAATAAATACTATTTGCGAGCTGGGCAAACGGCCAGTATTTTAGGTCAGACTTCAAAAGTGCGTTCGATAGCTAATAAGATGATTCAGAATAATCCTAAGAGCGGAGATGCATACTTGCTTCTGGGCGATGCAATTGCGGCTGCTGCAAAATCGTGCGACGATGGTAAACTTGGCAGTTATGGTGCGTACTGGCTTGCTACCGATTATTTTGCGAAAGCAAAATCTGCAGATAGATCTGTAGCTGACAAGGCAAATCAAAAAATTGCCAGTTACTCAAAGCAATTTCCGCTAAAGATTGATATTTTCTTTAACAATTTAGATAATGGAGATTCTTATACGGTTGCCTGCTTTGGTGAAACCACCACTGTGCGATCTAGAGACTAAGCCTAAACCCCTGAAAACTTTTCTTAAAATAAAATTTATAACACCGGCTGTTCTCGCAGCCGGTGTTATGTTTTCTTGTACCTCCAATGAATTGGAAAAAGTACTTGAGTTTTCAGATTATGATTCGCCCCCTATACGCAGTACGCTAGATGCGTATTACACTTACACAGATTCCGGAAATGTCAAAAATACCTTGAGAGCCGGAAAGCTGGATCAATATCAAACGCCCGACTCTACGTACAGCAAGATTTCGAAAGGGTTTGAACTTACCTTTTACGATGCAAATGCAGAGTTTGATGGTCGGCTTACTGCAAAAAACGGGTATATTAGCGGCGATAATTCCATGATGATTGCGCGCGATTCAGTCGTATTTACAAACAAAGAAAAAGAAACACTTCACACCGAAGAATTATTCTGGTATCAGGATTCGGCTAAGGTTTATACCGATAAGTTTGTGACAATTGAGCGCGCCGATGCGGTAATTTATGGAAAGGGATTAACTTCGAACCAGAATTTTACCAATTACGTAATTAAGGACGTAACGGGTGTTATAAATATTGAAGATGAACCAGAAGAACAAAAAGAACAATAATATGCGTGGTGTAAGTCTGTTTATGGAAAAATTTTGGCTGGCTCTTGCTATTGCATCTTTTGTGGTGGTGGTTTATATTTTTATAAGTGATGGCGGCTTTACGCGCGAAAATGCGCAGTACATTGTTTTTCCGCTTCTTGCGGGTCTTATGTATGGTTTTAGAACCTATGTAAGGAAACGGATGGAAAAAAATCAAGATTCAGAATGATTTCATTCTATCTCTGTACATTTGATCGATGGATTTAATAGTTCTTATCGCCATATCATTATTCTTTTCCGCCTTTTTTTCAGGTATGGAAATAGCCTTCTTGACTTCCAATAAGTTAAAGATTGAATTGAATAATAAACAAGGAGCTTTCTCGGCTCGGTTGTTATCAGGATTTTTACAGCATCCTTCTCGCTTTATCGGAACCATGCTGGTAGGTAATAATATTGCCCTTGTACTATATGGTATTTTGATGGCGCGCATGCTCGAGCCGGTGTTTTATAATTGGGGACTTACAAGTGCTAGTGTATTGCTTCTTCAAACTATTGTATCTACGCTAATTATATTGTTTGCTGGTGAGTTTTTGCCCAAAACACTTTTTCGAATCAATTCTAATTTTATTCTCAACCTTTTTGCCGTTCCATTAAAGATTATTTACTTTATTTTATGGATACCGATGTACGTTATGGTTGGGTTGTCAGAGCTCATTTTGCGTCTCTTTTTTGGTGTTGATACAAGTAAGCAACAAGTTGTTTTTGGCCGACTTGATCTGAGCAATTATGTGCGTGAAATAACCCAAACAGCAGAAGGTACTGAAGAAGAACTTGAGCATGAAATACAGATTTTTCAGAATGCTCTAGATTTTTCTAAAGTCAAGGCGCGCGATTGTATGGTGCCGCGAACAGAGATTGCTGCGGTATCGGTTGATGATGATTTGAAAAAATTACGTGAGGTATTTATCGATACCGGATTTTCGAAGGCACTCGTGTATCGCGATAATATTGACCACATTATTGGTTATGTAAACTCTTCGGAGCTGTTTAATAATCCCGATTCTATTAAGCGAATGATTGTACCGGTTATCATTATTCCCGAAACGATATCGGCAAAAGAAGTGCTTGAACTTTTTATTAAACAGAATAAAAGTATTGCCGTGGTGGTAGATGAGTTTGGTGGCACAAGCGGAATACTTACAATTGAAGATATAATTGAAGAAATATTTGGCGATATAGAAGATGAACATGACCTGGAAGAATTTCTTGAAGAAAAAATTGACGACCATACATATCATTTCGCCGCAAGGCTCGAAATAGATTATATAAATGATAAGTACAAGCTTAATCTACCCGAAAGTGATGAATATGAGACACTTGCTGGATTTATTATTCATACTTATGCTGATATTCCCGAATTAAACACCGTAATAAAAGTGGATGATTTTAGTTTTAAAATCACCGCAGTGACTAATGTTCGAATAGAAACCGTTCTCTTACAGATAATAGAAGAGAAATAGTTCGTTTCGATCGTAGATATTTGTATATTCGCAACCTTCAAAAAAAGTACATTTAATGGCAGCTATTGGAAAAATTAGAGAACAATCAACACTATTATTGATTGTAATAGGCGGGGCTATGGTAGCCTTCGTTTTAGGTGATATTTTTTCTAACCGTGGTGGTTCCGGACAAGGAGACCAGTACGTAGGAGAAGTATTTGGCGAAGAAATTAATCTCGTAGAATACGAGAAGCGCGTTGAGGCCGAAAAGCAGAGTATGGCCAGTATTGGTCAGGGAGCTGCGAGCAGTCAGGATCAGCAAATTAGAAATCAGGTTTGGAATGACATGGTTCAGGAAAAGGTGATGTACACCGAGATGAACAAAATAGGCTTACGCCTGGGTCAGGATGAGTTTGACGACATTAGATTTGGTGAAAACGTACGCGAAGATTTTATGGGAAACCAGAATTTTCAAGATCCACAAACAGGTCAATTCGACCCGAAACTCGTACAGAATTATTTTTCTGTAATTCAAACCCAGTATCCACTTTTCTACGAGGCACAGGTTAATCGCATAGTTAACGAGCGGCTTTATGAAAAGTACAATGCACTGGTAAAAAATGGTGCGTTTGTAAATGTGCTCGAGGCAAAAGACGAATATTACCGTCAGGAGCAACAGGTAAATTTTAACTATGTGGGTCGCGAATATGCAAATATTGCTGACAGCACTGTAGCAATTAGCGACGATGAATTGCGCGCTTATTACAACGAGCACAAAGAAGAAGACCGCTTTGATCGCGATGCTTCAGCAAATATAAAGTTTGTTGCTTTTGATGTACAGCCTACAGAAGAGGATAAAGTAGCCATAAAGGAAGAGCTAAGTGGTTTGAAAAATGACTTCAGCAAAGCGAAAAGCGATTCTCTTTTTGTATTAAAATTCAGCAGTTCGAGAAATGCAAATCAGATTGACTTAAAAGGCGCCGACAATCCGGACCTTCAGGGAATGATTGACAATGCTGAGAACGGCGATGTAATAGGCCCTTTTCAAATGGGAGAGAAATTTGCAATTGCAAAGATCAAAAATAAAGGAACTGAAGAGCGTGCATCAGCGCGTCATATTTTGCTCTCAAATCAATCAGAGGCTGATATGAAAGTACTGATGGCTCGTGCCGACAGCATCAAAAAAGTGATTCAAAAGAATGACAATTTTGAAGAAATGGTTACAAAGTTTAGCGAAGATCCCGGTTCGATTCAAAACGGCGGTAAATACGAAGATTTTGATCGTAAAATGATGGTTGCAGAATTTACTGAAGCCGCATTTGATAAGCCTGTAGGATCAATCAATATTGTAGAAACTACTTATGGAGTGCATATCGTTGAGCCACTTGAGCATAATGATGTAAATGTTGTAAAAGCTCTTGTAGTAGATGAGCCTATCATTCCTTCTAACCGCACTTTTAATGAGGCCTATGACGAGGCTAATACTTTTTCTATTGATGCAAAAGATGCTGCCGGACTGGTTAAACTTGCTGAAGAGAAAGGCTTTAAAGTTGAGGAGGGTAATAAAGTTACGACACAGGCGCGTACTATTCCGGGTATTGCCGGTTCGGTAGAGGCCGTAAGATGGGCACATAATGTAGACAAGACCAATGTAGGTCAGGTAAGCCAACCATTCGAATTTGATAGAAAGATTGTGGTCGTGGGTCTCGATAAGAGAACGTCATCTGGCCTTGCTTCATTCGAAGATGCTAAGGAGGATATTAAGCCTGACGCAATTCGCGAGAAGAAAATAGAAATATTTAAAGCAGAGATGAAGGATAAATCGCTTGAAGATTTGAAAGCGGAATTTAATCTTGAAATTAAAAACGCGGTAAACGTTTCTGAAAAGAGACCTAGCCTGCCGGGTGGTGCTAATGAAGGATACATTGTTGGTTACGCGCTTTCTATGAAAGAAGGAGACTTAAGCCAGCCTTTAGAAGGAAACAGAGGTGTTTATGTTGTTAAGCTTAATAGCAAAACAGAAGTAGAGCCGAGAGAAGATTATACAACATACCGTGACGAACTTTTACAAAACAAGCAAAACGGTGTAAAAACCTATACTATAGGAGTTTATCGCGCGCTTAAAGATTTTGCGAAAGTTAAAGACGAACGTTCGCGGTCGTTTTAATTCCATAGCTAATTGAATTTTAAAAAAAATGGTCTGCATGAATTGCAGACCATTTTTTTGTGGGCTTTGTGGATGTGAAGATGGTTCAGAAAAGGAGCTTGATATACATGGGAGCCACCTATGACATCGAATTCTTATACATAGTAAAGAATAAGAAAGGTAAGAATCCAAAGGCGAAAAGAAAAGTTCCCAATACTAGAAGTATATTTGCTCCCTGCAAATGAAAGAACTTAAACAAGATTGAAATTCCTATAATCGCTACAGAGGAAAAACCCAATATAAATTTCATTTTCTCAGTCAATGTTCGAGAAATTGCTACTTTATAGCGATCCAAAGCTAGGAGTGGCATGAACACCAAAAACAACAGAACAAGGCCTGTAATAGATAGCACATTGGCCAAAGGATAATGAAGTAGTTTAAAGGTAATGCCAATAGTTAAAATTAATGCACCGATAAATCCGATGCTGTACATGAGCTTTTTCATAATAATGATACGGTTTGAGTTAAGTAAAAAAAGAGTACGATTTTCTAATTGCTTTAAGCCATGCGGCGCGAGGTCATTTATGGCTTCATTTAAAAGTTGATCAAAGGACTTTCCTCTTCCGTGTTGGGTTTCTATTACGCAACATAGATGATCAACAATATCGTTTTGTAAAGACTCCATGCCAACGCCTGCAGTCTTTACTGTGTTATAGACATATTCTTCCTGTTCAACAGTGAGTTTCATGCAAACTTTGTTTCGTTAAATACCAGTACATTCAGCGTAGCCATAAAGTCCTTTAGCTCCTTCAGGTATGTTATTTTTTCTTCATTTCCTTTGGGAGTAAGGGTATAATACTTTCGCACCCGTTTGCCAATGTACTCTTCTTCAAAAGTGACTAGCCCGTCTTTGGTCATTTTCTGCAAAGCGGGATACAATGAGCCGTCTTTCAGCAATACCTTGTCATCAGACAGCTCCTTCACAATTTGAGAAATTTCATATCCATACATTCTCTTATTTTCCGATAGTAGATTAAGAATAATGGCTGATAAGGTACCTTTTAATAGTTCTTTTGAATACATAGGACAAATATATATAGAATAGTAATACATCACAAATCTATGTATTATATTTTTCAGAATATTTAACTTTGAAATGAATAAATCATTGAAAAACAAACTGTTAAATAAAATTGTTAATTCGATAATAAAATTTGATATGGGAATCGATTGATTGAATTTGTATTCTATCGCAAAACAACCAATCGCTCAGTATCCAGCTTAAGCAAGAAAAAGAGTAAAATGGTAAAGCCCCAAAGCGATGACCCTCCGTAGCTGAAAAAGGGAAGCGGAATGCCGATAACGGGAGCCAAACCTATGGCCATACCTACATTTATAAGCAGGTGCATGAAGAATATACAAGCTACTGAATAACCGTAAATCCGGGTAAAATTAGATCGTTGCCTTTCAGCGATAAAAATTAGCCGCAGCATGAGCGTTACAAAAACAGCTATTACAAATGTGCTTCCCAAAAAACCCCACTCTTCGCCAATAGTGCAAAAGATAAAATCTGTGCTCTGCATGGGCACATACTTAAATTTGGTGAGCGTACCATCTAAATATCCTTTTCCTGAAAAACCGCCCGAACCGATAGCCGTTTTAGATTGCTTTACATTGTATCCCGCACCTTGCGGATCTTCGGCGAGACCAAGCAAAATGTTGATTCTGATTTTTTGGTGCGGCTCTAAAACATTTTCGAAAACCTGATCTAAGGTTCCTATAAAGAGCAGGCTGCCGGCCACTGTTCCTATTAAGAGTAAATAGTTTCTTCGGCGAAAGCGTGGAAGTACAAAGCGCCTGATGCCAAAGAAAATCAGCACGGCAGCAATCACCAGGAATATCATTAGAAAATAATGACCCGGTAGTTCAAGCCCAAAATACGATAGGGTAGTGGCTTTGAGCACGAGAGAGAGCACAGCCAGCACAATCGCTAAAAGCCCTAGTAGCAAAATATTTCCCGAAAGGCCTTCACGATACATTACAAAAATATAGGCCGTAAATACAAGGACAGTTCCTGTATCTGGCTGAAGCATAATAAGAAGAGTAGGGAGTATGAGAATTGCTACCGCTGTAAGCTTGGTCTTAAAATCGACGATTTTAATATTGACCTGGCTGAGGTAATAGGCCAGCATAAGGCTTATACCGAGCTTTGAAAACTCACTTGGTTGAATACCAAAGCTTCCAAAACCAAACCACGCCTTTGCTCCATTTACTTCTTTCCCAAAAATGAGTACCAGAACCAGCAATAAGGTTGTTATCCCATAAATAACAGGTGATGCCCGCCTGATAAACTCTCCGTCAAAAAGCATAATTAAGAAAGCGAGCACACAGGCTGTGATTATCCAGATAAACTGTTTTCCATATTCTTGCGAGGCATCAAACATAGACTGATGGTCTGCATTATAGCTGGCAGAATAAATATTAAACCAGCCCATAAGCATTAAGCCCACGTAAAGCAATACGGTGAACCAATCCAAATTTCTAAGTACGTTTCCTTTTCTGTGCATATTAATGATTATGGAGCAGGTCTGCCTCGAGCATTCTTGTTTCTATTCTCGGGCGAGTTATCGTATCGGTAAGATATTGTTCAATCATTAGGCTCGTAATTGGCGCAGCCCATGTAGATCCAAAACCTACGTTTTCTACATATACGGCTATAGCAATTTTAGGGTCATCTTTTGGCGCGAAAGCTATAAATATCGAATGGTCTTTTCCATGCGGATTCTGTGCAGTTCCCGTCTTTCCGCATACTTCTATATCTTTACTAAAACGCACCCCCCTTCCGGTTCCAGATTCTATTACGCGGTACATTCCTTCTATTACCATTTCAAAATTTTCTTTCGAAATTCCGGTTACGTGTTTCTGGGTGTAAATACTGTCGGTAATTGCTTCGCCATCTATTTCTTTGATTACGTGCGGAGTATAATACCAGCCACGATTTGCAATAGCCGCCGTAAAATTGGCCACTTGCAATGGAGTAATCCCGAGTTCTCCCTGCCCAATTGCGAGAGAAATAACGGTATGAGCATTCCATCTGTTTCTTCCGTAAAACTTGTCGTAATAGGTAGAGGCGGGAACAAATCCACTTACCTCGCTCGTCATATCTACCATAAGTCTCGATCCGAGGCCAAACTTGGCTAAGTGTTCTCGCCATATCGTATAGCCTTCTTCGCTGGTGGGATACTTGTCGAGTATTCGCTTGAATACGTTGCAGTAATAAGCATTGCAACTTGTCTGAATAGAAAAGAGTAAGCTTACGGGCGATGCATGGGCATGGCATCCCAACCTTCTACCCGCATAATAATAGCCACCGTGGCACGAGAAAGATGTGTTTTCGTCAATTACTTTTTCGTCGAGTCCTATTAAACCTTGTAAAAGTTTGAAAGTGGAGCCTGGCGGATACCGCGCCATCAATGCCCGGTTGAATAAGGGTTTTAAGGTATCTTCGCTCAATGCCTTATAGTTTTTTCCGCGTACGCGACCCACCAAAAGGTTTGGGTCATAATTTGGATTGGTAATCAAACAAAGAATTTCTCCCGTGGCGGGCTCAATTGCCACAATACTTCCGCGTTTGTTTTTCATCAGCTTTTCGCCATAAGCCTGCAGCTGAAGATCAAGGCTAGATGTTAAATTTTTTCCCACTGTAGCTAACGTATCATATTGTCCGTCGGCAAAGCTTCCCTGCTCATTGTTGTGTACATCTACCAGCACCAATCTCTTTCCGCGTTTGCCGCGAAGAGGTTCTTCGTAAATACTTTCTATTCCATTGGCACCAATGTAATCTCCGCGTTGGTAGTAATTGTTTTTCTCAATTATCGAAGGCGTTACTTCGCTTACGTAACCCATGGTGTGAGCGGCTATAGGTTCGGGATAATAGCGAAGTGTACGCGGCTGCCCGTAAAAGCCAGGAAACCGATATAGATTTTCAGCAATATCAACATATAGCGCAGCAGGTATTTGCTTGGCAAATGCGGTGGGCTTATATCTGCTGTATTTTCGGGCAGCGTTGATTTTGGCATTAAATTCTGCGGTGTCTATTTCCAGAAGCGCACAGAAAGCTAGCGTATCAATATTTTTCATATCGCGCGGTATCACCATCAGGTCATACACTGCCGTATTTGACACGAGCAGCTCGCCATTTCTATCGTAAATAAGACCCCTTGCGGGATATTCTGTTATAACCCGCTCTGAAGCACTTGCCGCCATAACTTTCCATTCCTCATCTACTACCTGAAGAAAAAATAGGCGCAGGGAAAAGATGAGGCCTATGGTGATAAAGATTATGACAATTACAAATTTTCTGTCACTCAGATTCATATCTGTCTTGATGACCTTTTGGTCACTATAAAGTATTGACTAATAATGGTTAAGAGCAAGGTGAAGATTGTGCTCAATACGACGCGCAAAAAGGTATTAAAAAACCCTTTGAACGAATATACCTCAACGAAAAATAACCATAAATGGTGTATGAGAATTAAAACTGCGGCATATTTTATAAACCAGGTTAGTCCAAAATCTTGAATTCCCGGTCTCTGGCCGTATTCATATCCGTCGCGCGGTGCAATTCCTTTTAGGTATAGCGGGCGAATGTATGCAATCAGAACACAAGCTGATGCGTGAATACCCAGCGTATTTGTAAACATATCTATAGTGAGGCCAAGCACCAAACCGATAAGAAGCTCAAGCCAGCGTGGCGTTTCCAGAGGCAGCATAAGCAAAAACAGAATATATAAATAAGGGATTGCCATTCCCTGCCAAAGGTTTACCTCGTTTAGAATTAATCCTTGAAGCAAAACAAGAAATACAAATCGACCGATATTTTTTAGAATCTCACTGGCCATCTTCTTCTGTTGTTGCTTCTATTTCGAGTTGCTCTTCTTTGAGCAGGTTTTCAACGACATATACATAGCGAATCTTGCTAAAGTCATTGAAAAGTTCAATGCGTATTTTGTGAAAATTAGTTCCCTCCTTGGCTTCTACATCGCTAACGATCCCCACGCTTATACCGCGCGGATATATGGCTGAAGAGCCTCTTGTAATAATAGTATCGCCTATATGGACGTCGGCATGTCGAGGTACATCATTCAGGTATGCATAGCGAAAATCTCTACCATCCCAGCGAAGTAATCCGAAATTTCCGGTACGCTGAAGCTCCGCACTTGCAGTAAACTTTAGGTTTATGATGGGCAAAACGGTGCTAAAATGCTCTGACACATCCTTTACCACACCAACGAGGCCTCGTTTATTCACCACACCCATTTCCGGTTTTAAACCTTCTACCCTGCCCTTGTTAATGGTAAGGTAATTGAGTTGCTTATTGATAGAACTGTTAACTACCTGTGCAGATTTTGATCGGTATTTTCGCTCGCGCAATGTATCGTTGATCATTACAAAATGATCATTTACGTTAACAAAATTACTCTTGAGTCTATTGCGTAGTTCTTCGTTTTCAGCAGAGAGTTCGTCGTTTTCTCGCTGCAATTCAATATATTCAGTAACATTTCCTTTCCATTTATAAATCGTTCCAATCAATCTGTTTGACGAATTTACAAAGCTGGCCTCATGGAATGAGTTATTTTTATAAATCATCCAAAAGCACAAGACCTGAAGCCCAAGAAAAAACAGGAAAATGTGGTATTTAACCAGGAATTGGATAAAATTCCGCATTGGGCTTTAATGATTAAAAGGTTAGTCGCGCATAAGAAATTGGAAGCGATCAATATTTTTAAGGGCTATTCCCGTACCTCTCGCAACAGCCCTAAGGGGGTCTTCAGCAATATGTACAGGTAATTTAGTTTTCAATGAAATCCTTTTGTCCAAACCGCGCAGCATAGACCCTCCGCCGGCAAGGTATATTCCTGTGCGGTAAATATCTGCCGATAGCTCGGGTGGTGTTTGTTCCAATGCGCTCAAAATTGCTTCTTCTATTTTTGAAATGGACTTGTCAAGAGCGTGCGCTATTTCGGTATATGAAACATGGATTTCTTTTGGAATACCAGTCATAAGGTCTCTACCGCGTACGGCAAAATCTTCCGGTGGATCTTCCAAATCGGTTATTGCAGCACCCACCTCGATTTTAATCTGCTCGGCTGTGCGTTCTCCAACCAAAATATTGTGCTGGCGACGCATATATTCTTCAATATCGCTTGTAAACTCATCACCGGCGACGCGTATATTTTTATCGCAAACTATACCGCCAAGGGCAATTACAGCTATCTCGCTAGTACCACCACCTATGTCAATAATCATATTTCCCATAGGCTCTTCCACATCTATGCCAATACCAATTGCGGCAGCCATAGGTTCGTGAATAAGGTACACGTCTTTTGCACCAGCGTGCTCTGCCGAGTCGCGAACGGCTCGTTTTTCTACTTCAGTGATACCAGATGGAATACAAATGACCATCCGCAAAGAAGGGGTGAAGAAAGATTTTCCGGGTTTAATCATTTTGATCATTCCGCGTATCATGGCTTCAGCAGCCTGAAAGTCGGCAATGACACCATCTTTCAATGGCCTCACTGTCTTGATGTTTTCGTGGGTTTTGCCGTGCATTTGTTGCGCCATACGGCCAATGGCAATAATTTTACCAGTGGTTCTGTCTATGGCTACAATAGAAGGTTCGTCAACTACAACCTTGTCGTTGTAAATTATTAAGGTATTCGCCGTTCCAAGGTCAATGGCGATTTCCTGGGTAAAAAAGTTAAAGAGGCCCATGTGTGAATTTCGTTGCTAAAATTAGTGCTTAAAATGTCTTGTACCAGTAAATACCATTGCAATTCCATTTTCGTTACAATAATCAATAGAAAGTTTATCTTTTATTGATCCACCGGGTTGAATTACCGCATTTACTCCTTCTTTACCGGCTATTTCTACACAATCGGGGAAGGGAAAAAACGCATCTGATGCCATAACGGAATCTTTCAGGTCAAAGCCAAAATGTTTTGCTTTGATAATGGCTTGCATAAGCGCGTCTACACGCGATGTTTGACCGGTTCCGCTAGCGAGTAACTGGTTGTTTTTGGCAAGCACAATTGTATTCGATTTAGTGTGTTTGCAGATTTTGGAAGCAAATTCCAAATCAAGCAATTGCGCATCGGTCGGCTTTTTGTTCGTTACAAATTCAAAACCAGCTTTCTGATCTGTCTCACCATCTTTTTCTTGCCAAAGTACGCCGTTCAATGCTGTACGCAAGGTGATGGAAGGAAACTCACTTTCTATTTGAACCAGGATAATTCGATTCTTTTTTGATTTTAGTAGCTCCAGAGCTTCCTCATCATATCCCGGGGCAATGACCACTTCGCAAAAAAGCTTGTTGATTGCTGAGGCTGTTTCGGCATCAATTTTCCTATTGGAAATAAGTACTCCTCCAAAAGCAGATGTAGGATCGCCGGCTAAGGCATCTCTATAAGCATCTGCAAGTTTTTTTCGAGTTGCAACGCCGCAGGCATTGTTGTGCTTCATTACTACAAAAGTGGGGTCACTTTCGTGAAATTCGCCCATAAGCTGCACAGCTGCATCTACATCAAGCAAGTTATTGTAAGACAACTCTTTGCCGTGAAGTTGATCAAAAACTTCTTCCAAGTCACCATAAAAACGGCCTTGTTGATGCGGGTTTTCACCGTATCGAAGCGACGTGAACTCTGACTCACTCACTTTAAGGGAAGCAGATTCTTCACCTTCCATAAAGTAGCCGTAAATCGCTGCATCGTAATGCGAACTAATATCGAAAGCCTCGGCGGCCATCTGCTTTCGGTCTGAAAGGCTCGTGGATCCGTCATTTCCATCCAGCAAATCAAGTAAAATGTCATAATATTCCATTCCGGGAATAATCATTACATCTTTAAAATTTTTGGCGGCAGCCCTGATTAAAGAAATACCACCAATATCAATTTTCTCAATGATTTCCTGTTCGGAAGCTCCCGAAGCAAGGGTTTCTTCAAAAGGATAAAGATCTACAATCACTAAATCTATTTGCGGAATAGCGTACTCTTCTAATTGAGCAATATCGCTATCCTCTTCCCGGCGACCGAGAATGCCACCAAAGATTTTTGGATGGAGGGTTTTAACCCGTCCACCCAATATGCTGGGGTAATCTGTTAAGTCTTCAACGGCATTTACCGGAATATTCAATCCTCTGATAAAGTCTTCGGTTCCGCCGGTGGAGTATAGTACCACACCGAGATCATGTAATTTTTTTATAATGGGTTCAAGGTTGTCCTTGTGGTAAACAGAGATTAATGCAGATTTTATTGGTGTCAAGTTGCTTTTTGTTAAGGGAATATCGCATACAATGTTAACAAGAATAATTGGTTCAAAGGTGCAATTTACTTGGCTATTCCGAAAGTTGTTGATAATTTTAACATACTGTTAATAACGGCGGTTTTTGTATTATTACACGAACGGTAGCTAAGGGTTCGATGAATGGACTTAATTTTGGGATAAGCCTCCGAAGAAGATCAATAAAATGAAGAAATTTTTAATCTATATTAGATTGCTGCGCGAAGGTGCAACCTTTGCCATTAGCGCACTTGTGGTCAATCGCCTGCGCACTTCGCTCTCACTTTTGGGAATTACAATAGGTATTTTTTTAATAATTTCGGTTTTCACCCTAGTTTCGAGTCTTGAAAAAAGTATCCGTAGCTCTTTTGAGACCCTTGGAGATGACTCTATTTTTATTGAAAAAATGCCTTGGGGGCCCGAAAAGGATGGGGAGTACGCCTGGTGGGAATATATGCAGCGGCCTAATGTGACTTTTAGGGAAGCACGCCAGCTCAAGGAGCGCATGAATTCGGCAAAAGCTGTTACTTTTCTAGCTTCTACATCCAGAAATCTGGAGCGGAATAAAAATAGTTCAGAAAACACCGTGATCGTCGCAGCAACTGTGGGTTTCGAAAATTTTATTTCGGTCGAAGTTGAGACCGGGCGTCTGTTTACCCCTATGGAGCTGGAGTCAACGCGGCGGGTTTGCATTTTGGGAAGTGATGTATCGAGCCGCCTTTTTGGCGAAAGCGAAGCACTGGGGCAATCGGTCAAAATTTCCGGTTTTAGCGCAACTGTTATTGGTGTGCTTCAAAAAGCAGGGTCGGGCGTAATAGGCGGAGGTACAGATGAATGGTGTATTGTACCGGTTGAGTTTGGCAGAATGATTATGCAGCTTGATAAGGTAAAAACTCAAATTGCACTCAAGCCAAAAGATTTGGTGAGTTTTGAGGCTCTTGAGAATGAAGTTATGCAAAATATGCGCAGCATCAGAATGTTACGCCCTACAGAAGAGCGAAACTTTGCGATCAATAAATCGAGTATGCTCAGCAATGGCCTCGACGAGCTTTTTGCGATTCTCAATATCGCCGGATTAATCATAGGCGGATTTTCTATCCTGGTAGGTGGATTTAGTATTGCCAACATCATGTTTGTATCGGTTAGAGAGCGAACAAATATTATAGGTATTCAAAAAGCTTTGGGAGCAAAGCAATGTTTTATTCTGTTTCAGTTTTTATTTGAATCTGTTGCGCTTTGTGTCTTGGGAGGCGTAATTGGTATGCTACTAATTTTTCTCGGCTCCATTCTCGCTACGGCCATCACTGGTTTTGAGGTAGTGTTAACTTTAAATAATATCTTAATCGGACTTGCTTTTTCTGTAGGAATAGGGCTTGTATCGGGAGTAGTACCCGCTTATATGGCCGCACGCCTTGAGCCTGTGGAAGCTATGCGGTCGTCGGGGTAGCTATCTATCGTTCTACTTGAGTGGTTTTTGATGCTATTGGGTCGATTTAGTTCCGGTGGCGAATACTTCGTTATTGGCGATTATGAATATGTTTTTTTTACCGATCACGGCGATATATCTGTTCTCAATCATGTACTCACCTATATTCGTGAAAACGAGCACGCCCGAAAACTCAAAATAGTATGGATTATTGAAAACGCTGAAAACTTATCTGCCAAAGCTTTGCGCGATATTGATGATTTAGACCGTGCCTATCCCGACATTAAAATTGAAGTAGTTGAAGAAAAAGGCACATTTGGCCCATCAAAAATTAAAGAACTGTCAAATAGGTGGAAATTCCGATCAATTTTATGTTTATCGGTTCTCCAGGCGATAAGTTTCCGCATCGTGTAGAAGATTTGGGTGGGGTGAGGTTGATTATTTGATGTTGAGTGTGAAGTATTGCGTATAAAGTTGTGAGTACTGAGTATAATGGATAGATGATAAATTATGAGCAATTTTTATAAATATGCGCTAACTTATATCCGAAAATGCTAATTTGCCTATTGCCTATTGCCTATTGCCTATTGCCTATTGAGAAATAATTCTTCCGTCTTCCATTGTGATTATTCGGTCGGTTTTGGCTGCAAAATCATGGTCGTGAGTTACAACGAGCAAAGATAGATTTCTGGAATGGCTCAATTCTTTAAAAATATTAAAAACGTTGTCAGAGTTCTTGCTGTCAAGGTTGCCGGTAGGCTCATCGCCCATAATTATAAGCGGATCGTTAATCAAAGCCCGCGCAATAGCCACTCTTTGCTTTTGTCCGCCTGATATCATTGAAGCTTTTTTGTTCGCTTGATTTTCTATTCCTAAAAGTTCCAGCTTATCCATGGCCAACTTACGAATTTCGGCTGGAGATTTTATCCCCAGTTTTCGGGCTGGCAGCATTACATTGTCAAGCACCGAAAACTCAGTTAATGGGTTAACCAACGAAAAGAGCGCAGTTTTAGGATTACAAAACAATGTATGCATCGGTGTTTGATAAAATATTTTTCTACCAGTGAAATGAAACTTGGATGATGCCTTTTTTTGAAAATGCGAATTGAGGGAAAAAATGAATTCTTCAGCTATTTAAAACACTTATATTCTTAGAAATTTAGAATTCTTTAAAATTTGTTAACTTTGGAATTCACCTAAAAAAACAAAATATGATGAGAAATTTACTTTACACATTCGGCTTTGTTGCATGTTCATTGATATCAAGCGCCCAAACAATCAATATCGGAGATATGACCCCGCAAATAGGTCATGTTTATACCCAGGAAAACAGTGATTATGTTTCTCCTGGAACAAGTGGTGCGAACCAAACTTGGGATCTTTCAGGAATGACTACTAATCAGACGTTTACTACAACAATCTCTAGCCCCGTAGGACTTCCCGGCGCGGAGGATTTTCCAAGTGCCACTTTTGCATCAGTAATACAAGGGCAAGAGTCCATTGGTTATTCAGCTGTTATAAATAACAGAATTGAAATAGTTGGATTGTACACTCCCACTGCCTCTATGACTTATCCCAATCCTCAAACACAGTTACAATTTCCCCTATCATTTCAATCCACCTATTCTGACACTTACGAGCGTAATGTTGATTTTGGCGGTGGTATTGGCAATCAGGAAATAGGCGAGGCTTCTACTATAGTAGATGGGTATGGCACATTGATTACACCTACCGGAACATATACTGATGTACTGCGATTGAAACAAGATGTCGAGGCCGACCTTAACACGACTTCGAATGGTCAAGTTATCTCTACAATTCCATTTACCTCAGTAACATATGTCTTCATTAAGGTTGGATTTATTGTTCCTTTAGCGAGTATTGTTACTAGTGAATTTTCCGGACAAACTACAGAGTTTGCTACCTATTACATTAGCTCAACGGTTGGTCTGGATAAAGTGAGTCCCGTAAATAATATAACTATTTTCCCTGTGCCAATCGTGAATGATTTTACCGTAAACCTCAATCTTGAAGGTGCTGATAACGTTACTTTCGAACTATTTTCTATAGATGGAAGAATGGTTGCCCAGCTCGGTAAAGAATTTCTTCCCAAGGGAGAAAATACCCGATCATTTACTTTACCTCAAAGTACAGCAAGTGGCGTTTATTTATTGCAAATAAAAACTCCAGATTCTGCATTGATGAAGAAAATTCTGGTTCAGTAACCAGCTTTAAACGCTGATGAAAGAGCCGTCATTAAATGATGGCTCTTTTTTTTACAAATCCAGCCCCTGTTTTCGCATTACTCATCTTTGTACATTTGCCGCCTTTATAATTCATTCTTACACAAACCATCTCTATGAAATATTTTTTCCTGCTGTTTTCTTTTTCGATTTTCACTTTCGTGAATGCTCAATCAATTGATGATCTAAATTTCGGTACAGACTCTACTTTTGATGTAGCCACCTGGAATATTGAGCATTTCCCCAAAAACGGGCAGACTACCATTAATTATGTGACAGATATGATTTATGCGCTCGATCTTGATTATATCGCCATGCAGGAAGTAGATAATCCGGCGCAGTTTGAGAGTTTTATAGCACAACTTGAAGGGTACGAAGGTTTTTATCAGGAAAACGAATACGCGCGGCTGGGTGTAATCTATAAATCTGACTTAGTAGTCAATGATCTCTACCAGATTTTTACATCAAATCAATACGATATTGCGTTTTCGAGACCGCCAATCGTCATGGAAGTGGAATTTATGGGAGCCGATTTTGTTTTAATCAACAACCATTTTAAATGTTGTGGTGACGGATATTTAGATACCAGTGATCCTTATGATGAAGAAAACAGACGTCGTGCAGCAAGCATTTATCTGAAAGATTATATCGATACTAATTTTCCCGCTGATAATGTGATGGTTTTTGGTGACTTGAATGATATTCTCACCGACAATGTGGCTAATAATGTTTTTCAAAATTTTCTTGATGACTCTGAAAATTTTGTTTTTGCCGATATGGATATTGCTACTTCTGCTTCCGCGAATTGGTCATACCCTAGTTGGCCCTCACACCTAGATCATATTTTGGTAACCAACGAACTCTTCGATGAGCTCGAAAATGCGGATACCGAAGTGGCGTGCTTAAAAATTGAGCAGGCTTTACCGGGTGGATGGAGTAGCTATGATTCAAATATTTCAGATCACCGGCCTGTTGCAATGCGGTTTACACCCAATGTTTTTGTCGGGGTGGAAAATGCTGTTTCACGTTCAAATTATTTTAGGAATTATCCAAATCCAATGGTGAATTCTACAAATTTCCAATTTGATGCTTTAGATACCAAAGGTCAAATTAGGATTTTCAATGCTTTAGGGCAGGAAGTTGCATTGATTTCTGTAAATGCCGGACAGAAGAGTTTAAACTGGCGGACGCGTATTTTGTCTTCGGGAATTTATATCGCGCAATTGATTGATGAGCGTGGTGTTCGAGCTATTTCTAAATTGGTTGTGGAATAATTTGAAGTCTGACCTCAAAGGTCTGTGATGACTTGGCGCCTTTTGAGTTGAAAATCTGCGCTTTCCGCTCAATACTATTTTGACAACAGTTAACTTGAGCCTTATATAAGAGAGTCTTCTGATTACTTCGTGATCCAGTAAATCGTTGCCCTTGTACCCAAGCAAAAACCCACATCCCTTGCTACGCCGGGATGTAGTTTTTTTATGCCCAAAATTTTTGGATTACTTCGTGATCCAGTAAATCATTGCCTTTGTACCCAAGCAAAAAGCCACATCCCTTGCTACGCCCTAATCTCTATACACATCTTTTTTCTGCCTTTGAATCCTTTGACTTATAAATCAATTTAATTGTCTGTGAATCAATGCCTGCACACACCCCAGCCCCTAAAGGGGAGCTGCCTCCGCACGGTCTATGGTTCCATTTGAAACCTTGAATTTCATGACACGAGGACTTCGTAGATAGGTTGATTTAAATGATAAAAATGGTCTCGTGGGTGAAATGAGCGTTGGCGCCCTTCCTGCATCCGACGAGGCTTTTTGCCGAGAGGAATGCAAGGGCGCGGTAAAGCTTTGATGAACAGCGATTTATAAGGTCTGAACACCTAAAGACAATTTCGAGTACGATGTGTATAGAGATTAGTTGCTACGCCGGGATGTAGTTTTTTTATGCCCAAAATTTTGCTCAAGCAAGCTTGGCAAAAAATGCGGGCATAAAAAAACCTCATGCGAAAGCATGAGGTTTTTGCTTGTGGGCGATACTGGATTCGAACCAGTGACCCCCTGCTTGTAAGGCAGGTGCTCTGAACCAACTGAGCTAATCGCCCAAATTCCTTGTTTTGGGACTGCAAATATAGCCGAAATTTCAAAGTTGCAAACCCTATCAGGAAAATTTTTGAAAATTTTTTGGCTCAAGAGGATTTTTAGGTTGATTTATAGAATCATAGCTTTAGAGTTTTCCGTTCAATTCCCGTCAGCTACCGCTAGTAAGGCTTATTTGCCGAATTAGGAAAAGGGTGCAAATATGTGAGAATAAGAACTTATTTTCGCCACATGTCTATTGCCAAACGATACATAGCATACCGTCGCCGAGCCATTAACCGCCACGGTGTGCACTCGCCGTTTGTGTATGACCTTATTGAAAACGTATTCCGAAAGAAACATTGGGAAAACAAAGTGGCGATTAAATGCTTGCGCAAAGAACTTCGAAAAGATTATACAGGAATTGAGGTTGATGATTTGGGCGCTGGTTCACGCGTTAACAATAATCGCCAAATAAAGGTGAGCAAGATTCTCAAAGTGAGCACCACACCACTGCACAAATCGGCAATGCTGCAACGTCTGGTTGATTTCATGAACTATAAATCAATTCTTGAACTGGGCACAAATCTGGGCGTTACCACTTCTGTGCTCGCTTCCGCGAAAGCGAAACCAAAACTTGTCTCAATTGAAGGAGCACCCGAACTAGCGGATCTTGCTGTTAAAAATCTGGAAAAACTCAACCTCAAAGCCGAAATTATGGTTGGATCTTTTGAAGATACCTTAGATTTAGCTCTCGGCCAGTTTGAGAAATTAGATATGGCGTATATTGATGGAAATCACCGTAGAGATGCTACTCTGGCTTATTTTGATGCTATAAAAGAAAAAATGCATAACGATTCAGTTCTAATCATCGGTGATATTCACTGGAGCGACGGTATGGAAGAAGCCTGGGAATTGGTGAAAGCAAAGCCTGAAGTGCGCGTTACCATTGATCTTTTTGATATGGGGCTGGTTTTTTTCAGAAAGGAAATGACCCCTGAACATTATACAATTTACTACTCATGAGCGATTCATTAATTAAAGTACGCGATTTAGCCAAGATTTATCAAATTGGAAACCAGGAAGTTCAAGCCTTGCGGAGCATAGATCTGGATATTCAAAAAAACGAATACGTGGCGCTAATGGGGCCTTCGGGAAGCGGAAAGTCAACCCTGATGAATATCCTGGGCTGCCTGGACACACCAACCCGCGGAACCTACTTTTTGAATGGTCAGGATGTAAGCAAAAAAGAAGACGATGAGCTCGCCGAAGTGCGAAACCGTGAAATTGGATTCGTATTTCAAACGTTTAACCTTTTGCCGCGCTATTCAGCTCTCGAGAATGTGGCTCTTCCACTCATCTACAAAGGCGTTGGAAAAACAGAACGACTGGAGCGTGCTCGCGAGGTACTGACGCAGGTAGGGCTGGGAGATAGAATGGATCACAAACCAAATGAACTTTCAGGAGGGCAGCGTCAGCGTGTGGCCGTTGCTCGTGCATTGGTAAACAAGCCCTCTATCATACTGGCCGATGAGCCCACCGGAAACCTGGATTCCAAAACTTCTTATGAAATTATGGCGCTTCTTGACGATATTCACCACCTGGGAAATACGATTATTCTGGTAACGCACGAAGAGGATATTGCGCTAAGGGCGAAGCGGATAGTGAGGTTGAGAGATGGGGTGGTAGAAAGCGATAATCCGGTAGAATCGGTGGCAACGACCGACTCGTAAATCTATCCTTATTGCATTTCTTACCGAACCAAATCAACGAAGCCTTTCAGGATCGTGGGTTCTCCATAAATATAATTTTTAACCACTACGATATAAGCATAAGAATCAGGACTTTGTAGTTCGCCTTTGTAAGTACCGTCCCAACCCTCATCTATACTATTGGTTTGAAATATCTGCTCTCCCCACCTGTTGTAAATGCTAAACGACTGTAAGGACTCTATTCCCCATCCTTTTACAAAAACTTTGTCGTTAATGCCATCGCCATTAGGTGTAAACGCATCTGGCAAACCAGCCGTCGCCACTTCCAATATTTCGAAATAGAAATAGGAATCGGTAGAGAAACACCCCAATGTATCAGTAATTGTAAGGGTATAGATTCTATCTTCGAGCGGGGTGAAAATAGTGCCGGGGCAGGTACTGCATTCCAATTCGATATTTGGAGTCCATTCATAGGTGTAGCCCGCGCCCAGATTAAATCCGGCAAATGCGGAGTCGCCAATGCGCAAAATGGTGTCTTTCTCTATACTCGGTGCCGGTTGATACACCACAACATCTGATTGTGCCGCTGAAGTACAATCATTGGTATCAGTTACAAGAACAGTGTACAATGTAGAAGTTTCGGGACTTGCAAACACCACAGCTGAAGTAGGGTCATCAATAGTTCCTGCCGGTTGCCAATTGTAGATTATTCCTCCTGTAGCGGTAAGCAATATATCCTCGCCGCGACATATCTCGCCACTATTCACGTCGGCTATAGGAAGTGGGTAAATGAGCATATATTTCTCAACTGTGTCGCGGCATCCCAGCAGGCTCTCCACTTGAAGATTAATGGTGTATTCTCCGGGTGGTAAATTTTGATTTGGCGGTTCTGCCGAAGTATAGGTCTGACCGTTGCTGTATGTCCACAAAAACGAAGTGGCGTTGGGCGTAGATGTATTTGTAAATAAATCTGGAATACCAAAACAGTGAATAGAATCGGTGACTGAAGTTTCATTATTCCGGTCAAAACCGGCAATTACTTCTTCAATAATCAATTGGGTAGTACGTGCAGAAGAGCATACACTATCTGGGCTATACATAACAAGAGTAATAAGCGTTTGGCCTGTGGTGGGAATAAAACTTACCTCATACTCATGAAAAGCCGGCCATTCATTTGTTGCTTCATTACCGTCACCAAAATCAAATTGCCAAGTTGCCAAATCGGCCGTGTCGGTGAGATTTAATTCAATGCTTCCTCCGGGACAAATTGCCATAGGGTTTAAGACGATTTCGGCAACCGGCCCTTGCACTTGTACCACAAGAGTGGTATCGCTGATACAGCCGTAAGTGGTTTCTACTTCCAGATCGATATTGTAAAATCCGGGAGCTTGAAAAGTGGTTTGAACGGTTTGCGCGCTAAGCGTACCACCGCCCATATTGAGATTCCATGAACGCGAGTCAAAAACATCTGCAATGGATGCGTCTGTAAAAGAGGCGATTACCGGGTAGCATAGCACCTCATCATCCTCATAGCTCGGATCGATTATAGCCACGGGATAGGCCTGTACATCAACAAGCGATTGGGTAAGGGTTCGTGCACAACCAAACAGGTCGGTTACAGTTAGCGTAATGTCGTAGCTGCCGGCATCGGTAAAAATACTGCTACCACCAGCACCTATTGATGTTGAGTCATTGCCGTATTCCCAATCATAAGTATGTGAATTTATATCAGATGCGGTTGGCTGAAAATTCACCACATCGCCTACGCAGATGTTGGATTGTCCAATAACTTGAAAATCCGGATTGGGACCCAAAGGTGTAATTACCAGATTTTGGATATTTGAGGTGCATCCCAAAGCATCTGTTACCACAAGACTTACTGTGAAAGGTAGCGGATTGTTGTTGATATCGTAATCAATATCTTCAAAAATATTTGTCGGGTTTTGATCTGAGCTGGTATTGCCATCGTCAAAATTCCAATTCCACGACACAATGGTCGTATCTGCTTGGGTCAAATCAGAAAAATTCACTTCTAAGGGCGGACAACCAAAGAGCATGTCGGCCTCGTAAGCGGCAGTAATATCAAATACCCTAATTAATGCCGAAGTGGAATCGACACAACCATTTACATCTTCAACAAAAAGTTGTGTCGTAAAGTCGCCTCCCTGAGGGAATACGTGGTTTGTGGTTGGTAATGAGGTTTTAATAGGACGCGAACCATCGTTAAAGTACCATAAGTAACTGCGATTGCATTCAGTATTGCTCACATCTACTGAGTTAGTAGCACTCATAGGTACAGATTCACCCGTGCACGCCAAACTCTGAAAATTTATGTTAGCAGAGACTTGTCTCACTTTTACTATTGTGGAATCAATGTAGGGTTCACATCCGGTTGCATCTGAGTAACTTGTGAGTTTTACAATGTAATCGCTACTTTGAAGATAAGTGTGATTCGCAAAGTCATCTGTCGAATTTTCTATTACAGTACCATCGCCAAAATCCCAGGTCCAATAATCGGCTTCGGAAGTGGTAGCAGTAAAAGTGTAATCTAATGGTGTATCGCAATTACATTCGTAATTTAATTTGCCAATAGGGCCAAGCACTGTAATATTTTGAGTGTAACTATCAATACAGCCGTTGTACTCAACGTGTTGGGTTACAGTTTGGACGCCTGTTACGTCGTCAAAAATAAGTTCGGGTTCAGCCTCATCGGTACAGTTATCAAGGGTAAAGCCGTCACCGGAATATGAGTATGCATCTATTAAATCGGAATTTACGGAAGTATTGGTAACCTGCACCGGCTCACCTTGGCAAACGGTGGTAGGCTCAATTGTAAAAGTAGGAGAAACGGGTTCGCCCACTTCAATAATATGTGTGAAAGATGTGTCAATACAACCTTCGGTGGTGGTAATAATCAGATATGCTTCATACTCTCCGGAGTTATTGTACGAATGCCCGGGATTGGTCGTTTCTGTTTCGTTTAAAATTTGTCCGTCTCCAAAATGCCATTCCCATTCTGCGATGTTTCCCGGTATATAATAAGAGCTTTCATCGTTAAATACGGTTTGAAGAGGCGCGCAGCCCTGTGTTTTTGTTGGATAGAAGAGGGCATTCGGCAAGGCAATTGAATCAATAATTTGTGCAGTGCCTGTGCAACCATTTATTGTAGTGAAGGTGACTAAAGTTCCAAAAATCTCCAACCCATTCCTATCATATTCACCCGGGCCGATGTAATCAAGCGGATGTGTAGGATTAGCCTCTGTTGAGGTTTCCCCACCATAAAAATTCCATGAGTATTCGTCAATAATGTAATCTGAAGAAACGGAATAGGTGAAGTCGGCCGGTTTAAAACAGGCGTACCCCGGATTTGAAACAATCTGGGCGGTAGGAATTTCAGTTTCCACTGTGGTGGATGCCTGAGCAGAACAACCTGATACATTAATTGAATATGTAACGGTAAAAATTCCTTCAGAATTATACGTGTGGAAAAGCGAATAGCCTGAAGTGCCATCACCATAATTAAACAACCCACCTTGTGTACCGTCTATTTCAAATTGCACATCGCCGCATGAAACCCCATTTGTAAGGCCCAAAACATTAATCTCGGCAGTGGGTTGCTGCACCGATACCGGAATTGATAAGGTGGCCGTACATCCCACATTATCTGTCGCCGTATATACAATGGTATAAGTACCTTCGGATGTATAGGTTATTGAGCCGGGTATTTGCTGGTCAGATGTTTCGCCGTTGCCAAAATCCCAACTATGGGTCAGTGCAGATCCGGTGGGGCTATTTGAAGTTGTAGCATTGGTAAAAGAAACATTTAGCGGAGCCTCACAAGCCACTACCGGATTTGGATTGGTTGTAATATTAATTGTCGGCGGTTGAGAAACGGCTACTGCATTACTTTCGTTAACAGAGGCCGTGCATCCATTTCCATCTGTTACAATAAGTGTTACCGTATAAGTTCCGGGATTGGCGTAAGTATGATTTACGCTTGGACCCGTGCCGCCAGATCCATCACCGTAATCCCACTGCACATTTGTGATGGCCGATCCACTTCCTCCTGTTGAGGCATCTGTGAATTGAATCGATTCACCAAGGCAAATACCATCAGCCGGCAATAAGTTAAAATCTACCACCGGATTAGCATAAACTGTAATTGTGAGGTTAGCACTCACCGAGGAGCCTCCGCTGGTAGCCGTGTAGGTAACGTTATAAACTCCGGGATTGGCAAAACTGTGGGTCGGACTCGGTAAGTTTGAAGTAGCTCCGTCATCAAAATTCCATAATATATTGGTGGGATTTACAAAACTGCTGTTAAAAATTACACTTGCCAAAGGCGCGCAGCCTTCGGTTTCACTTGCGTTAATCTGGGCATTTAAAGCTATAGTGCTTAATGTTAGGACGGTAGTCGCAATCAGGAAAAAAATATATTTCATCGCTCTTGTTAAGAGTTGCTAAACTAAAAAAAAATCTCGTCCTTTAGGCGATTAAAATGAAATTAGTGAGACAAGTTTTATTGATTGCCACATTTTTGAGCATCCTTTTTTTGTGTTCTACGCATACATTTGCTCAAACCGATTTTCGCTGTGGTACCGTTATTCCTCATGATTATCTCGAATCCCAAAAGAGAGCTATGCCAGGTTATTTTGGCTGTGAGCAAATTAATCGTGTTAACAGAAAAATATCTGTTCTTTTTCAAGTGATAAGAGACAGTGTTGGCGGTACTGGTGTTACCGATGCAAATCTAGAACAATCGATAAACCGATTGAATGAAATCTGGGCACCAACCGGTATTTCTTTCGAATTTTGTGAAAGACGAAATTTGGATAACCATCAGTTTAACGAGTTTGTACAATTAACAGACGGCGAAGACATGGAGGCAATGTATTATGAGCCGAACGTTATAAACGTTTTTATTTCAGCAACTGTTAATACCATCTCTCAGGGCGATGTTGCGGGATACGCATACCCACCGGGTGGCAAGGATATTGTTCACGTTAAGAAGAGCAGTATGCAAGATCCCGAGTTTCCCGTTTTAATTCACGAAATGGGTCATTTTCTTGGGTTATTACATACCTTTGAAACTTCTACGGGGGCTGAACTTGCAGATGGTTCAAATTGCACTTCTGCCGGAGATCTAATTTGCGATACCGAAGCAAGCCCAACGAATAATCCCGCCGATTTTAGCGGAACTAATTGTAACTATATCGGAATGCCGGCTGCTGATGCAATGGGAAATTTTTATGTGCCACCATCAAAAAATTTCATGTCGTATTCAGGTTGTGGATGTGAATTTACAAAACAGCAGTACAACCGTATGGTGGAGCAGTATTTACAAATACGAAACTACTTGTGGTAATGCGTTATATTTTTAGTTTTGCATTTGTACTGTGTGCCTTTTTGGCAAAAAGTCAAGACCTCCATTTTTCGCTAGCAGATTATTCTCCGCTTACGCTAAATGCCGGAGAAACAGGTCTGTTTGACGGCGATTGGCGTGTTACAGGTAACTACCGCCAGCAGTGGAAAAGTATTGGACAGCCCTTTCAAACTATCGCAGCAGCTTATGATCAGCAGATATATGCGCTGCCAGGCCAATTCAGTGCAGGTTTGGTAGTCGTAAACGATCAAAGTGGTGCTATCGACCTCATAAACAATCGGGTATATCTAAGTATGGCTTATGCCCACAATACTCCGCTTTGGACTTTCAGCGCAGGGATTCAACCCGGGTTTGTCATCAAGAGCTACAATCTGAATGGTACCAGCTTTCCAGAACAATACAACGATAATATTGGGATCTATGATCCTTCGCTTCCTTTATCGGAATCAAATTTAAGTAATCAAACAAATTATTTTGATCTGAATGCCGGGCTTGCCGCCGAAAGAAAATTAAAATCGGGATCGATCAAAGCAGGTTTTTCCGTTCAGCATCTCAATGCGCCAAATGTATCGTTTTTTGATAATAAAGACCAATTGGCACAGCGCTTTAATAGCTATGTAAAGTGGAATCACGATTTTAAATCAGATGTTTTCATAAGGACTATGGTGCTGGTTTCTACTCTCCAAAAGGCACAGGAATTAGTTTTTGGCGGCGATGTGGGTCTCTATGTTTCGGATTCTCCAAACGGCGTGAAAGAAATTTCTCTCGGCATGGATCTGCGAAATGGGTTCAACAGAAATGCAGACGCTTATATTTTAAGTCTCGGCGTGGTAATTAGCGATTTTAGGGCTGCTCTAGCCTACGATGTTAATTATTCAAATCTAAATCAGGCTACAAACAACCGCGGAGCTATTGAATTCTCGCTAATTTACATTAGTCCCAGTACAGCAATTAAACACATTACTATTCCTTGTGATCGGTATTAAAAACATTTTCTTTTGTCTATTTATCTGTTTGCTATCTCTTCAGAGCTTTGGCCAATTAAGAGATACTGCAGGCTTGAGTGCCGGAAAGCTCAAGAAAATTTCTATAAATGCCGAGCGCTATGGCGATTATTATACTGCCTTAAATTATTATTCGGCTTATGCTGCCAAAAAGCAAAATACTGCTGAGGTGCAGTACAAACTTGGCTCGCTTTACGAGAAAAACCGCGATTATAAAAATGCTGCTGAAACCTATATGAAGGCTTATGGGCTTGATGAAAAAAATCCACAAGCCCTCTACGACCATATTCGAATGGTAAAAATGACCGGCGATATTGAAAAAGCACGGGTAGAATACAAATCCTTTGAGGACAATATTCGCAAAATGGGTTACCACAATAATTGGAAGCGAATTTTGCGCACCGAAATTGCCAGCTGCGATACGGCTCTTGCGCTTATTGCTGACAGCCTTCCGGTGAAAATAACCAATTTGGGACCGGAGATTAATGGCCCGCATCAAGATTTTGCTCCTATTCCAATAAGCGATTCAGAGTTCGTTTTTGGATCGTTGCGCGAGAATGAAATTAAGTATTTCTCGGTTGATAGTACTACAACTCGCCGCCATCTCTATATATCTAACCGCGATGAACAGGGTTGGAGCCCTGCGCAACATTGGGATGTGCCGTTTAATAATACAGACTATCAAGTAGTAAACGGCAGCTTCAATAGAGATGGAGATTTATTCATTTGCACCCGTTGCCAGGAAAATTGGAAGCGCGAGATGACGTGCAAACTATGGTCTGTCAAAAAAGAAAATGGCGACTGGCAATCTGCCCAACTATTGCCTGAAGAGATTAACGGAGAAGGACTTATCGTAACTCAGCCAGCTATGGCGTACGATCAAAGAAAAGAGCGTGATGTGCTTTATTTTTCCAGCAATAGCCCAGATGGAAAAGGTGGGATGGATATTTTCTATACCTACTTCGATACGCGTAAAAACGCATGGAGCAGACCTAGAAATCTGGGAAGACGCATAAATGGCGAGGGAGACGAAATAACCCCGTTTTTTAACCAAAAAGAGAAAAAACTCTATTTCAGTTCATCTAGTTATTCAGGCATGGGAGGTATTGATATCTACTCATCGCGCGGTGAGCTAAGCAGGTTTGGAAAACCTATAAATATGGGCTATCCCATCAATTCTACTGTTGATGATTTTTATTTTGTACTCAACGACGATCGCGAAAGTGGTTTTTTGGTTTCCAACCGCGCCGGGGGTTATCAAATGATGAACGAGACCTGCTGCGATGACATATACGAATTCAAAATAGACGACGTAGTTCATATTGATATGGAAGGATTCGTAATGCGGGTAGACGAAGAAGACTATGCAAAAGGCGAAGGCGACAAACTTTCATCAAAAGCATTTAATACAAATTTTCTCGACGATGTACAGGTTGATCTTTACCTAATTGAAGAGGATCAGGAAGTACTCATGGAGCGTTTTAAAACCAGTGGTGATGGTACTTTTAAAGTCAACTTTGAGTCTGAAAAGCAATACAAGGTGGTGCTTTCAAAAGAAGGTTTCTTTTCGAATAATATCGATGTAGATACACGGGGAATCTCCGAGTCTGAAACAATACATCAAAATATTGGCTTGAGTGAAATTAGCGGACGCAGCATTGTAATGGGCAATATAAATTATGAATTTGATTCAGCCGAACTCACTTCTGAATCGCGTTATGAAATTGACAAAGGAATTCTCAATATCTTGCGTGAAAACCCCGGAATAGTTGTCGAAATAAGTTCGCATACAGATAACCGCGGTGAACTCAAATACAATACTGATTTATCTCAGCGCCGAGCCGAAAATGTTATAAAATATCTAACCGAACGGGGTATCGCATCAGACAGACTTCAGGCCAAAGGCTATGGTGAGTCAAATCCAATTGCGCCCAACACCAACTCCGATGGTTCTGACAATCCCGAAGGACGCGCGGAAAACCGCCGCACAGAGTTTAAAATTCTCGAAAACCGGAAAACACTCAGCGATGAAGACGATGAAAACGAAGAGTAAAGTCGGTATCAGAGGCTGATATATCCTGAGCTATCGCCATTTTCCGGAAGGCAAAATAAGTGTTGTTTTTTTCAAAACAAGTTCGTACTTTATTGGTTAAGCCTTTAGAATTAAATTAAATCATGAAAATTTACACGAAAACAGGCGACAAGGGAAAGACAAGCTTGCTTGGTGGTTCAAGAGTTGCAAAATACAATCTGCGTATTGAAGCGTATGGAACGGTAGATGAACTTAACGCTCATATTGGCGTTCTTCGCTCTGGCGAAATAGATGCCGATACCCAGGAAGTTCTTATTTCTATCCAGTCTATGCTTTTTACTTCTGGTTCTCAACTGGCTTCAGAGCCCGGTAAACACAAGATTAAAATTCCTACTCTCAAAGATGAGTCGGTTACTTTTCTTGAGACTCAAATTGATAAAATGGAAGAAGATCTTCCGCCGATGCGAAACTTTGTACTTCCGGGCGGACATCCTTCTGTAGCTGCGGCGCACGTGGCAAGAACAGTTTGTAGAAGAGCAGAACGAATTGTACTTCATTTAAAGGATGAAAGCGATGTTCCTGATCCGGTTCCCGTTTTTTTAAACAGGCTGTCTGACTTTTTATTCGTGCTAAGCCGAAAATTAAGCAAAGACCTCGGTGCAAAAGAGATGCCGTGGATTTCTGAAAAGGATTAAAAAACATTAAATCAATTACTTAGCTCACTTTAAAATAAAGTTGGCTGTTACAACAAAAATTTTACTTTTGCGTATTCTTAAAATACCCAATAAAAACGCCTACAAATTATGTATTGGACACTTGAATTAGCTTCATATCTTGAAGACGCCCCATGGCCTGCAACGAAGGACGAACTTATCGACTATGCAATGCGTGCAGGAGCTCCGCTAGAAGTAGTAGAGAATCTACAGGAAATTGAAGAGGTGGGCGAGGTCTATGAAACTATAGAAGATATTTGGCCCGATTATCCCACAAAAGAAGATTTCTTCTTTAATGAAGATGAATATTAGCTTCTTTTTCAAATAAGATTATTCGAGCCGCTGCAATTTTGTAGCGGCTTTTTATTTAGATAAATAGATTCGAATTTGGCTTTTTAGCCAATGAGTAAAAACTGGAGCAAGAAATCTCGTACTTTCAAATTACGATTACGGAGATAATGGACGCGATGAAAAATGTATGCTTTACAATAATAGATACCATTGGGGAATCACATCTTGTTGAAGTAAAACCGTACGCCTACAATTCTCTTATGGAATTTATCGTCGATGAACTTTACGAAGAGATTGGCGACTGCATGGGGCGCGCATGGTGTGGCACGTGCATTTTGAGGCAAATAAACGGTAGGCAAATTACTCAGCTTGAACCAGATGAGAAAATCATGCTTGAAAAATATCCCAATCCAGATAAGGATTGGATAAGGCTGTCATGTCAAATAGAAATTACCCCTGATCTTGAAAATACCTGCTGGGAAATTGTAGACAGTAGGTTGATTATGTGATTTTTTATCAATTCCAAAAACCAAAAACCAAAAACCAAAAACTAAAAGCTAAAAGCCAATCCCAGCGAAAAGGTAAGTTGATCTGTTCTTGACTGTTGGTTTTCATAGTTGTAAGCACCTTCACGAGAAATATTGATAGATTCAGGATTGATGTATTGCGCACGATCGCCTTTTAATTTCTCAAATCGAGCTTCCAAAAATACGCCACTTATTAATCGGTATTGTAAGCCGACTGCCCAGCCGGTTACCCATACAAAATCGCGGTCTGTAACTTCGGTAAGCGGATCTGTATCAGTGCCATGAGGAGTAACCATCAGCAATTTTGATTTCACGCTATAGGTGCGCATTCCGGCAATAACTTCGCCATAAGGTCTGAAATCTCCATTGAAAGGTCTAAGCCTTCCGTGAACGTAATAGGTATAGGCGTTGCCGTTGAGTTTTAATTCTGCTTCCTGCTCGTTTCCCATTTCATCGGCAATATAAACATCGCGCCCTTCTCCGCCGATTTTATTCCAAGCAAATCCACCTCCGGTTTCAATAGGCAATTTAAAGATTGGCATAGAAAGAGCAGCGTTTAAGCCAAACGGCGTGCCTTTGTAAAGCTCTGCGTACTCACCGCGCGGAACAGCTAATTGTGCACCACCCGATATGGTTGCCCCACGTCCTGGCAATTGGGCGAAAGCCGATACTGACATGAAGCCTAAAAGAATAGAGAAGAGTAAAACCTTTTTCATAACCGATGAATTTGGCTATGGATTCCAAAGATTGCGCCAAAAATTTAAATAATTGATTACCATTTAATTAGAGTTATTTTCGTTGGTTGATTTTCCGTTTCCGTAATTGGATAATCTATTGGCACTATTAACCGCAAAGACGCAAAGGTTGCGCAAAGGCGCGGATGACGCTCGTGTAGCCTACGCACTCCGCCAAGGCTCGCGTCTCGCGAGGCTTTTTTTATCTGGCGTCCCGCCAGGTTCGCTTTGAATAAAATGAATACTATTAGATATTAACTGATCACAACATAAATGTTATTGGAAATATTAGTCGATTTTCCTTCGAGAAACCCGGCGAGACGCCGGACAAAGCGTTGCCAAGCAAAGAGCTTAGCGACAGCGCGCTTTCAGGCTTGTTGCTAACCGTACGTCTCTGCGCAAATAGCGAATAGAGAGTTTTAAATACCAATTAATCCATCAAGTTTCAGTGAATTTTTGGATCTGATAAATGTTATTTGTTACTTGAAAAGCCTTGCCTATTGCCTATTGCCTATTGCCTATTGAACCCCCGCAACAGTACTCATTTCCAGCAATGGCCGCAAAGAATCAAGCGCACTACCAATATCAGTAACATCGGTTTTAGACAACCGCAAACTATCACCCTTCTCGTACATCTTATAGCCTGAAGGATTGGTCTTGATAAAATCTAAAACACGAGAAAAGGCCTTACTCTGATAATAGGGCGATTGCTGATTAGAGATAAAATTCCCGATCATTTTTCCGCCTTTCAGCAAAAGCTTTTCAAAGCCAATCTCTTTGGCAAGCCAACGCAATCGAATCGCATTGAGAAGGGCTTCGGTTTGCTCCGGAATTTTACCAAAACGGTCATTTAACTGAATTCGATAATTCTCCAATTCGGTATCGCTGCTTATTGTATCGAGCTCGCGATATATGCTTAGCCTTTCGGTAATGTCAGAAACGTAATATCCCGGAATTAAAATCTCAAAATCAGTCTCAAGAATACAGTCAGAAACATATTCACCAAGCTTTTCATTCTCTTCGTGATAGAGATCCTTAAATTCATTTTCTTTAAGCTCGCGAATGGCTTCATTGAGAATTTTCTGATAGGTCTCAAATCCGATATCGGTAATAAAACCACTCTGCTCGCCACCCAGCAAATTTCCGGCTCCGCGAATGTCAAGGTCTCGCATTGCAATATTGAGTCCACTGCCCAGGTCGCTAAATTGAGTTATTGCCTGCATCCGCTTACGCGCCTCGCTCGAAATAACCGAAAGGGGAGGTGAAATTAAATAGCAAAATGCTTTTTTATTGCTTCTACCCACGCGGCCGCGCAGCTGGTGTAAGTCACTTAGCCCAAAGTCATTGGCGTTATTAATAATGATGGTGTTGGCATTCGGAATGTCAATACCTGATTCAATAATTGTGGTTGCCACGAGCACATCGTAAGAGCCGTCAATAAAGTCGGTCATTACCTTTTCCAGTTTTTTTCCATCCATCTGGCCGTGACCGATTGCCACTTTTGTGCCCGGACAAAGCCGCTGAATCATACCGGCAATTTCCTGAATATTTTGAATTTTATTGTTTACGAAAAACACCTGTCCGCCACGGCTTACCTCATAGCTTATGGCATCACGAATAATCTCTTCATTAAATGTAAACATCTCTGTTTGAACGGGATATCTATTCGGTGGAGCCGTATTGATTATGCTCAAATCGCGGGCACCCATCATAGAAAATTGAAGCGTTCGCGGAATTGGAGTAGCCGTTAGCGTAAGCGTATCTACATTTGCTTTTATGGTTTTGAGCTTGTCTTTTACACCTACACCAAATTTTTGCTCCTCATCAATAATCAGCAAACCAAGATCTTTGAATTTCACTTGCTTGCCTACAAGCTTATGTGTTCCAACAATAATGTCAATCTCACCTTTTTCAAGCGCCTTGAGTGTTTCTGTTTGCTGCTTGGCGCTCACAAAACGGTTTAGCAATCCCACCCGGCAGGGAAAATCTTTAAGCCTTTCGGCAAAATTCTTTTTGTGCTGCAAAGAGAGTATGGTTGTTGGAACCAATACTGCTACTTGTTTGCTGTCGCATACCGCTTTAAACGCAGCACGAATGGCAATTTCGGTTTTTCCAAACCCCACATCACCGCATACGAGTCTGTCCATTGGCGATGGTGACTCCATGTCTTCTTTTACCGCCTGAATCGCTTTTTCCTGGTCGGGAGTATCTTCATAAATAAAAGATGCTTCAAGCTCTGTCTGTAAATAATTATCCTCTGAAAAGGCAAATCCTGTTTCAGCTTTGCGCTGTGCGTAAAGTTTAATAAGATCGTATGCAATCTGCTTAACCTTGCTCTTGGTTTTTGCTTTAGCTTTTTGCCAAGCCGCACTTCCCAATTTATTTATAGACGGCTGCGTTCCATCCTTTCCAGAGTATTTGCTAATGCGGTGCAGCGAGTGAATGCTCACATAAAGTATATCGTTGTCGCGATAAATCAATCTGATGGCTTCCTGCTCTTTTCCGTTTACATCAATTTTTTCAAGACCCGAAAATCTTCCAATTCCATGATCAATATGCGTTACAAAATCGCCCGGTTCAAGGCCGCTCAATTCCTTGATGGTCATGGCTTCCTTGTTTTTCTTAAAGCCTTCTTTTAAGTAAAACCGGTGGTAACGTTCAAAAATCTGATGATCGGTATAGCAGCAAAATTTTAATTCTTTGTCGATAAATCCATCAGCGAGCTCATCAACAATGGGCGTAAACTTCACACGCGCATCCATATCGTGAAAAATTCGCTCAAGCCGTTCAATCTGCTTCTCGTTAGCCGAAAAAATAAAATTGGCGAATCCTTCTGCAGTGTTTTTCTTCAAATCCTCGATTAGTAGGTCGAAATTTTTGTGAAAGATGGGCTGGGGTTTCTGGTGGTATTCAAATTTTATTTCCGCTTCCGCGAATGTATGCCCAACATTGATCAGGCTAAAACGAGCTAAAATTTTTGCAAAGTTGTCTCCGTCAATAAAGCCTTCCGATGGTTTTATGTGATTTAACGGCGATTTAATATTTTTGAATTGTTTTTCGGCAACTTTAAAATGATGATCTAGTCTATCAGAGATAAACTGCTCATCTTTAAGCCAAACTGCGGTATCTCTATCTACAAAATCAAGAAATGATTCCTTAGATTCGAGCATTGTTTTTTGCTGAATGTTCGGAATAATGGTAAAAGTCGTTGCGTCATTGATCGATAGTTGGGTTACCGGATTAAATCTTCGCAGAGACTCTACATCGTCGCCAAAAAACTCAATTCTATAAGGGTGGTCTTCGCCGAAAGAAAACACATCAACTATTCCGCCGCGAATAGAAAACTGGCCGGGCTCGTATACAAAGTCAACCCGGTGAAATTCATATTCAGTAAGGAGTTCATTTAAAAAACTGATTGAATAGTTGCCACCAAGCTTCAGCTCAAAGCTGTTTGTTTTGAGTTGTTTTCGTGTTACCACGCTTTCCGAAAGCGCCTCAGGATAGGTTACGATGGCGCGAGGTATATTGCCTTTTTGTGAAAGCGATTTTAGTACTTCTGCGCGAAGCACGACATTGGCATTGTCGGTATTTTCGGTTTGATAAGGTACGCGGTACGTCTCCGGAAAGAAGAAAGTTTGAAGTCCGTTTTCTTCAAATCTTTGCAAGTCATTTTGAAAATAGGCCGCTTCCTCTTTATCGTTAAAAATAAAGATGTGATCTCGCTTGTCTTTGCGGATAATTGCCTGCGCAACAAAAGCCATTCCCGAACCCGATAATCCGCGCAGAGAAACTCTTGCCTTTTTGGCATTCAATGCATTGCTAACAAGCAACGCTTTATTGTCATTAAAATAATGCTGTGCTAAATCGGTAATATTCATGTTTACTTTCGAACAGCCACCTCGCTATGTTCTGCCATATAGGCCTCGGCTTGCTCTACCATATTTTTAGATCCTATAAACAAAGGTGTTCTTTGGTGAAGCTCTTCGGGTGTAATTTCCAAAATTCGGTTTTTACCATCCGACGCGACTCCACCGGCTTGTTCAACAATAAAAGCCAGCGGAATGTTTTCGTACATCAGGCGCAATTTTCCATTTGGATTAATGCCCGTTGCTGGATATATATAAATTCCACCTTTAATCATATTTCGATGCACATCAGCTACAAGAGAACCTATATAACGGCTCGTATATGGTCGTTGTGTTGCCTCATCTTCTTCCTGGCAGTATTTAATATATCGCTTTACTCCTTCGGGAAATTGCTTGTAATTTCCCTCGTTTATAGAGTAAATTTTCCCGTCTTCCGGAATGCGCATATTGGGATGCGAGAGACAAAATACGCCGATCGATGTGTCGAGTGTAAATCCATTTACCCCATGTCCGGTGCTGAAAACCAGCATAGTACTACTTCCGTAAATGATGTATCCGGCAGCTACAAGGTCGAGTCCCGGCTGTAAAAAATCTTCTAACTGGGCAACTGTTCCGGGTTTGGTTTTTCGGCGATAGATTGAGAAAATCGTTCCTATAGAAACATTCACATCAATATTTGACGATCCATCGAGCGGATCCATCATAACAATATATTTCCCCCACATCGACTCTCCTTTGTCAAAGGCAATAAAATCGTCGTTTTCTTCCGAACCGATTCCGCAAACTTCATGCTGTGCTCTAAGGGCATTAATCATTTGCACATTTGCATAAACGTCAAGCTTTTGTTGGGTCTCCCCCTGAATATTTTCCTGTCCGGCCGACCCGAGAATATCATCAACAAGTCCGGCTTTATTTACCTCTCTGTTTACCACTTTTGCTGCAAGCCTAATAGCACTTAACAGCCTGGAAAGCTCGCCTTTAGCGAATGGGAAATCAGATTGACGTTCAACTATAAATTCGCCGAGGGTGGTAAGTTTATCCATGGTTCTTTTAGTAAATTGCGCAAATATGGTGATTTTAGACGACTTAAATTCTTTATTGGCTTACCTATATTTGTTTCCTTTGTTTCGTGAAAACTAAAATTATACTCAGAGATGCAATCCGTGAAGATTGCAAAATAGTGCACGATTTGATTCGTGAACTTGCCATTTTTGAAAAGGCCGCCAATGAAGTGGAGGTCACTGTAAATCAACTCGAAGAAGATGCTTTTGGCGACAATGCTATTGTAGAAATACGCGTAGCAGAAATGGATGGAGAGATTGTGGGAGCCTCGCTTATATACGAAAAGTACAGCACCTGGAAAGGGCGCTCGGTGCATCTCGAAGATTTGATTGTGCGCGAATCGCACCGTGGAATGGGAATAGGATCTATGCTTTTTGATCAGATTGTAAACCTTGCCAAAGAGCGCGGCTATGGCCGAATGGAGTGGCAAGTGCTCGATTGGAATGAACCGGCAATAGCATTTTACAAAAAATACGGAACCACCTATTTATACGATTGGCTGGATTGTAGATTAACCGCCGACGATATTAAAAAACTTTGACAGAATGAAGATTTACAAGTTTGGAGGTGCCTCGGTGCGCGACGCTGCTGCAGTAATAAATGCGGCAAAAATTATTAATTTAAATCCGAGGCAAGATCTGGTTGTAGTGGTTTCAGCAATGGGAAAAATGACCAATGCACTCGAAAGTATTGTGCTTGCTTACCGCCAAAATGATGAGTCTCTCTCTGTGCTTTGCGATAAATTTTTTGAATACCACGCTGCAATCGTCAAAGATTTAAAAATGGGTAATGGTAAGCTCATGGCTAAACTGGAAGAAATTCAAACCCAATTTAACGCGCAATTGGAAAAACCGGCCACTGATAATTTTGATTACGATTATGATCAAATAGTGAGTTTTGGAGAAATTTTTTCGAGCACTATTTTGTCTGGATATCTTGACCATATCGGCCTTAAAAATACTTGGGCTGATGCGCGAAATCTGATCAGAACCGACAATACCTACCGCGAAGGAAAAGTAATATGGGATAAAACCACAGAATTGATCAAGGAAGCTTGGGCTAAGGCAAAATCAGCCACAGGCAGCGACCGAACCATACTGCTAAGCCAGGGTTTTATTAGCCATACGGCAGAAAGAAACACTACAACTCTGGGCCGTGAGGGGTCTGATTTTTCAGCAGCTATATTTGCGTATGCACTTAATGCCGAATCGGTAACGATCTGGAAAGACGTGCCAGGAATGCTGAATGCCGATCCTAAATACTTTAGCGATGCCGTAAAACTGAAGCGCATTAGCTACAAAGAAGCTATCGAACTCGCGTATTATGGCGCTTCGGTAATTCATCCAAAAACCATCAAGCCGCTTCAAAATAAAGAGATTTCTCTTATTGTAAAATCGTTTTTACATCCCGAAGAGGAAGGAACGCTTATAGAATCAAGCACTTTTAGCGATTCGCTTATTCCATCCTTTATTTTTAAAATTAATCAGGTTTTGATCTCTTTCATTCAACGCGATTTTTCATTTATTGCTGAAGAAAATTTGAGCCAATTATTTCGAATATTTTCAGATAATCGGGTTAAAATCAATATGATGCAAAACTCGGCTATCAATTTTTCAATTTGTATTGATTACGAACCCGAAAAGCTTGATGCCATTCGTGCTTCTTGCAAGGATGATTATGATGTGCTTTACAATAAACCTTGTGAGCTGGTTACAATTCGGCATTATAATAATGAAACAATTGGCCGATTGGCGATTGGGAAAAAGGTTTTGTTGGAACAGAGGAGTAGAAGTACGGTGCGGATGATTTTGGTGGAGGAGTAAGGGTTTTGATTCTTTTTTTTGTCGGTTTCCCAATTGTCGTGCCGCGGCACGACAATTCAGTTTTGAGTTCTATTCTATCTTTCTCTTCTGGTTGAGAACAATATTATTCGCTTCTTTTGCGAGGTTATGCCACATAGTTCTAATAATAGAATTTGAGGAGATTGCCGTAATTTATCACTGTTTTCCCAAGTTTAAGATTGTCGTGACGCGTCACGACAATTCAATTCATCCCTTTTCTTATCTTTAGCTCCCTTTGCTAATGTTTTTCCAAATTTTGAGATTGTCGTGCCAGTGGCACGACAATTGAATTGGTCGCATTTCACCATTCTTATTCCTATAAAAGATGATGAAAAACGGAAGTATTATCTTTAAAAGCAGCGGAAGAAACTTGGAGTAGACGTGAATTAAGACGCCAAATAGATCGCAAATCATTTGAGCGCAAAGAAATTGCCCAATTACAATTGGTAGAAACAGAATTAGAAATTCAGGCCAGTTTTAAAGATCCATATTTTTTCGACTTTCTGGGATTGAAAGATGGCTATCTTGAAAATGATTTGGAAGCTGCTATTCTGAAAGAATTAGAACATTTTATACTGGAAATGGGCAAAGGTTTTGCCTTCGTTGCAAGACAAAAAAGAATAATTCTGGACGGAAAAGATTTCAAGATTGATTTACTATTCTTTCACCGTAAATTAAAGCGACTGGTAGCAATTGATCTTAAACTTGGAAAATTTGAAGCCTCGCATAAAGGTCAAATGGAACTTTATTTAAAATGGCTCAATAAGCACGAAAGACAAGGAGATGAAGAAGCTCCAATTGGTTTAATCCTCTGCGCCGAAAAAAGCAATGAACAGATTGAACTACTCGAAATGGGAAAGGACGGCATAATGGTGGCTGAATACTGGACTGAACTTCCGTCTAAAAATCTTTTAGAGCAAAAGCTTCAGCAATTATTAATTGAGGCGAAGGCAAGAATTGAGCATAAAAACTTAATGAAATAAATTGCTCTAAACGGTTTCGTGATATTTAAAAATTAGAGGCCTTGAAATAGCCATGCTCAGCCACGAGACTTAAATTGTGGTGAACCGAAATGTTTTGTAACCTGAATACATTGAGTTAAGACTTCAATATAACTACAATCATTGCTAATTTTTGCCACTTTTCATTTATTTGCGTTACCCTACGAATCTGATAATTTATAGAATAATCCTAAATTGATTGAATCTCAACTTACTTTTCAATAAACTTGAATGTTAGGCAGGCACTTAATAATAAATTTATCATGGATAATACTATTGTCAACCGTTATATGAAGCTTATTGAACCGTTGGCCATTAATTTGAAGTTAGAATTGTTGTCAAGATTATCTGACAGTCTTAAAAACAATTTCGTAAAACAGCCGGAAGACAAGGAAGAATTGCTTGAAGAATTCGCTGGCTCATGGAGTGACGTAGAAGACGACTTGCTGAAAGATATTTATAATAGTAGATCGAGTAGTTGCTAATGCTCGGTTTTTAACACGATACGATAATAATCTCTATGTGAAGGAATTAAATGGATAAACTGAAATTAAAAACGAATCATAGTGCAGTTAATAAAGTATTTTTTACATTTATACAAAATATTTTAATAACCTCAACCTGAAACTATGAAAACTCTCTACCAATCATTATTCCTTTGTACAATACTGTTATTACTTACAGCAAATCTTAAATCATACGGTCAAGAAATTCCCATTGATATAATTGATAGAGTAAACGCAGTTGACTATATTTTTGAAGGTGAAGTCATAAAATCAACACCTTACAAAACAGCGAACGGAAGATACATATACACTTCAAATACTATTGAAATATCCAAAATACTGAAAGGAAACCTGAAGTGTGGGACAATAGAACTTATAACAGATGGTGGCATTGTTGACGACCATTGGGTTGACAAATCTCATAGTTTAAATTTGACTGAGAAATGTAAAGGTATTTTTCTTGCCACCAATACTGGAAAAGAACTTTCATCGGTCGATTTTTATGATGAGAATAACCTTCAAAAAATTGAAGCCACTTTTCAAAATCAATCCTTTATTAAATACTGGCATGATGGGGTTGAATGGCGGATATCTGATCTCTGGGCAAATTATGACAGCCTTATACAGGTTTATAATCTTGCTGAATTAATTACAGGGCTTAACTTCAAAGATTGCGAAAGATCTTCTCTTTTTGAAAATGATAATGAAGAACATGAAGTTGAAATTGCGGAAAAGGCTATTGTAATGCCGATCTACGACCCTGCCGAGTTTGAAAAGCTAAAAAATTATGTTGCGCATAAGAAAAGAGAATACACGAAACAAAACAATAGTAGAGATAACGATAAAGTTTTCTACGAACTCGAAAATTTTATTATCTCTGGCTCCACTACCAAGTTTTTAGAATTTGACGTAACTATTAGAGACAATTTGGGAACCGGATATTTGGATCTTTCTGCTATAAGGATAGTATATGATACTGATGTGTTTGGGTCTAACATTGTATCAAATTCCAATATTGAGACAACTCGGGGCACAATCAACTCTAATTCGAACTGCTATGCAGATCCTTTCCCATCCGATCTTGCACCCAACGCTTTTTATGTATGGGCATTAGAAACGACTTATTCCCAGTGTAAAGAACCAATTCTCACTACTCCGCAGAAACTGATGCACTTGAAAATGCGCATTCAAGACTGCGCTGTTCCATCAAACATTCAGTTGCTCGATACGGCCACTTTCTTCGACCCCAGTCTCATTCTTGGTCTTTCAGCTTATTCCGCATTTCCTGCTGATACTTTTAGTACTTTTTACACAGAACTACAACATTTGCAGACTACGCCTGTACCTGCTTGTGTTCCAACCATTACGAGTTTCACTCCCAGCACCGTTGCGGGAGGTATTTTGGACGAGCTTGAAATTCGGGGATTCCAATTTGGCGCTGTGCGTGGAAACGGTACTGTGTTTTTTAAGAATGCCAACGATGGTGGAACGACTGAAGTAGCCTGTGATGCAGGAGACTTTCTGTCTCCGTTCTCATGGACAGATACCCTTATACAGCTTTATGTACCATCAGTTGATACAGCCATAATTCAGGGTGTAGCTGTTCCACATTCACCCGCAGGTTCGGGATATTTTCGTGTTGTAACAAATGATGCGCTTTCTGCAACTAGCCCAGAACCCATTAACATTTCTTATTCCGTAGTTGCCAACGCATCCACTACACCTAAAAGTTCTGCTTTTCTGGCAACTACACCAAACCAGAATGGGCAATACATTTTTCACATTGACACCTTGGTTGCTGCCTACCAAAATGGAGCAATGATTCCGGTTATAAAAAAGGCACTTCACGAGTGGACATGTCTAACTGGTATTGATTGGGTTTTGGCATCAGAAACGAACTTTACTACCCAACCAGGCCCACAATTAGATTCAATCTGTACAATCACATTCGCAAATCTTGGTACAAATATAGGCGGTGCCACTCAACTTGCTTTAAACACTTCTCAAAGAAAACCTTGCCCACCCTTCTTTTATACCATTGATTCAGATATTCAAATTAATAATGATCCTGACATTATTTGGTTTATTGACACAATTCCAACAAGCCCAATACCCGCTGGCCAGAATGACCTCTATTTTGCCTTATTACACGAATTAGGACATGCTCACAATATGCAGCATCTTATTAGTCCCAATGACATCATGCATTTTGCTGATAACACTGCAGGCTCGTTTAGAAAAATAGAATTGTACTTAGACCAACCCGCGTATGATGGCGGGAACTGGGTTATGGATAAGAGTTTTCAATATCCTGTATCTGGGACGAGTTGTATTATGTCCGACATTTCTTCAATTTCTAGTCCAATATGTAGTAATGTCACAGCGGTTGTTGATTCTAAAAGTGAAAACTCCATTTCGCTTCACCCGAATCCATTTTCTGATCATCTAACAATAGTTGCTAAGGGGCAATATATTAGGTCAGTATCTATAATCGATATATCGGGAAAAGCTGTTGCTGTAAAGACAAATATCAAATACAATACCTCAACTCTTGATTTGAGCAAATTGGACAATGGCATATATATTATCAAGACATTTCTTCAAGATGGATCAACAGGAATAGCTAAAGCAATTAAATCTGAATAAATAAGTAATGAAGTCAAAGTTCGCATATTTATCAATCGCAGTTGTAACCATAATCTTTGTTATTGGCTGTGTTACTGCAAAAAAAACATCAGCACCTGTTTCTGCTCAGGTAAATTCAATATCTGAAAAAATTGAAACGCCTTTTACCGTTTATCGCTTTAGAGGTAATGTTTATGATAGAAAAAAGAGCCCAAGGTTTGCTTTCGTTGCGGCTATTGGTGATTCTGGTTATATCCAAGGAGCACCAGGCAATATGGATTCAGGATATTATAACTTTTCACTTTCAGCAGAGAGAGCCAGTAAAGTTAAGGCATTAAGAGTTACCTTATCTCAATATGACACAATTATCCAAAAGTTTGACTTTGGGCGATTGAGAGATTCTATTGTAATTAATGATTTTACTTTAAATTTTATACCTGTCGAATATTATATTGTGAATGGTTATCAAGATCATATAGGTGGCGGAGCTATCTCGGCAGATACTATCTGGCTTGACAAGTATGGAAAACCAATAAAAAAAGAAAAGAAATGGAAGAAAGAGTAGGAGCATTTAAAAATTAGCAAACGGAGTGTTGCAAAATCATAAAATAAAGAAATGAAGGCAAGCTCAAAGTTTGTATATTTAACAATCAAGATTGTAATCATAATCTTTGTTATTGGCTGTGTTTCTTCAAAGAATACGACAGAATCCGCTTCAAATCAGACAAATTCAATATCTAAAAAAGTTAAAACTCCCTTTACCGCTTATCGATTTTGGGGCAACGTAAGTGAAAGATTAGGAAATCCAAGTGTAGCCTTTGTTGCAGCTATTGGCGATTCTGGTTATATTCAAGGTGCCCCAGGCAAGTTTGGAACTGGTGATTATGAATTCTCACTTTCTGCGGAGAGAGCCAGTAAGGTTAAAGCTTTAAGGGTATCATTATCTCAATATGATACAATTATTCAAACGTTTGCCCCTGGCCGCTTGAGAGACTCAATAATCATTAATGATTTTACTTTAAATATAATTCCTGTTGAGTATTTTATTATTTATGGATATCAAAGTCATAAAGGTGGCAGACCTATTACGGCTGATACAACTTGGCTTGACAAGTATGGCAAACCGATAAAGAAAACCGAGACAGAATAATTGGGTCAAAAACCGTTATGCACAACATCGTGTTAAGGTTTATAAATAACTCACCAAAAAAAATTTGCAAGGTATTATCAATCTTGATCATCCCCACAAACATTATTTCCTTCCAGAGAATTCATCCCACCCTATTCCCCAATCTTTAGTACTTTTGCACCACGAAACAAAAAAAGTCAGAATGGATCAATATGATGTTGTAGTAATAGGCTCGGGACCGGGCGGATATGTATGTGCAATTCGCGCTGCTCAACTCGGTTTTAAAACTGCGTTAATCGAAAAATACGCTGCACTGGGTGGAACTTGCTTGAATGTGGGTTGTATTCCATCAAAAGCTCTGCTCGATTCTTCTGAACTTTATTTTAATGCTGCTCATAATTTTGAGGAGCATGGAATTGGCCTCAAAGATCTGAAGGTCAATCTGGAACAAATGATCAAGCGTAAATCGGAAGTTGTTGAGCAAACGGTAAGCGGTATTGACTTTTTGATGAAAAAGAATAAAGTTGATGTCATTCATGGACTTGGCTCATTCGTAGATAAAAACACAATCAAAATTGCGGGCGACGACGGTGATAAAGAAATAAAAGGAAAATATATTGTTATTGCCACAGGTTCTAAACCCAATTATTTTCCAGGAATGGAACCCGACAAAAAACGAATCATTACCAGTACCGAAGCGCTTGAATTAAAAGAGGTGCCAAAGAAAATGATTATTGTAGGTGGAGGTGTTATTGGCCTTGAGCTCGGCTCTGTGTACGGTCGCTTGGGTACTGAAATTACCGTTTTGGAGTTTATGGACACCATCATTCCAACGATGGATCGCACCATGGGCAAGGAATTGCAAAAAGTGTTGAAGAAAGAAGGATTTAAATTCAACTTTAACCACAAGGTTCAAAAAGTTGAAAATACCGGAAAAGGAGTGAAAGTAACTGCACTTGACAAGAAAGATAAAGAAGTAACATTCGAAGCAGATTATTGCTTGGTATCTGTTGGCCGAAAGCCATACACAGAAGGTCTTGGTCTGGATAAAATTGGTATAAAAACCGATAAGCAAGGAAGGGTAGAAACAGATGACCAGCTTCGCACCAATGTTGATAATGTTTTCGCAATTGGCGATGTAGTAAAAGGCGCAATGCTCGCGCACAAAGCCAGTGAAGAAGGAACCATGGTGGCTGAAATTTTAGCCGGTCAGAAGCCACATATCAATTACCGTCTTATTCCATCGGTAGTTTATACCTGGCCCGAAGTTGCCGGAGTAGGTTATACGCAAGAAGAGTTGGAGAAAGCCGGTCGTGAATTTAAAACAGGTTCATTTCCAATGCGCGCTTTAGGTCGGGCAAGAGCTAGTGGCGACCTTTACGGACAAGTAAAAATTCTTGCTGATAAAGAAACGGATGAGATACTGGGTGTTCACATGATTGGCGCACGCACTGCCGATCTGATTGCAGAAGCGGTAGTGGCAATGGAATACAGGGCGAGCGCAGAAGATTTGGCGCGTATGAGTCACGCACACCCAACGTATGCCGAGGCGGTTAAGGAAGCGGCTTTAGACGCCACCGGAAACCGAAGCATTCACAGCTAATTTAGTATTGTTTTTAAACATTTCGATCTGCGGATGTTTTGTATCGTATGAAAAAGAAAGTAGGAGTTTTACTGATAAATCTGGGTACGCCAGATAGTCCAAAGGTTAGCGACGTACGCCGTTATTTGACCGAGTTTTTGAATGACCCGAGGGTTATTGATATATCCTGGCTTGGAAGAAAGCTGCTTGTAAATCTTATCATCGTTCCATTTCGAGCACCAAAATCTGCAAAGATTTACAAGGCGCTTTTTGATAGTAACAATGGTGTGTCTCCTTTGCTGGAATACGGTGAAATTTTGAAAGCGAAACTCGGTGACAAATTTCAAAATGAAGATGTAACTATTGAGTTGGCAATGCGATACGGCAATCCCAGCTTAAATGAAGTCTGTGCCAGAATGGAGAAAGCCGGGTATGACGAAGTAATTGTTTTTCCGCTTTTCCCGCAATATGCCTCTTCCAGCACCGGTTCTGCATTAGAAAAAGCATTGCGCCTGATCAGAAACTGGTACGTAATTCCCGAACTAAAAGTAATTAGTCAATATTGGGATAATCCCGGTTATATCAATACGATTGTAGAGCGTGCTAAGAAGTACAATATCAGCGAGTACGACCATATTTTGTTTTCTTACCACGGACTTCCAGTCAGGCAAGTCGATAAAGTTTACGAAGACCGTAACTGCGATAACCACGATTGTGATAAGGAAATAAACGAAGAAAATCGATGGTGCTACAAGGCTACCAGCTACGCCACTACGCGCCTTATTGCCGAAAGGCTGGGCATTGCCGAAAAGGATTATACCGTTTGTTTCCAGTCGCGCTTAGATAACGAATGGCTTGAGCCATTTTCTGACAAAGTGGTAGAAGCATGGGGCAAGAAAGGAGCAAAGAAACTTCTGGCTTTCTCACCGGCCTTTGTTGCAGATTGTCTGGAGACTACCATTGAAATCGGCGATGAGTATCAGGAGATTTTTGAAAAGCACGGTGGCGAAAGGGTAGACCTGGTAGAGAGCCTCAACGATCATCCACTTTGGATAGATACCTGCGAAAAAATGATCCGCGAGCGACTTTAACATTGCTCTGACGGCAGCCTTTTTCACGCTCAAATGTATTCTTTTAGGTGTTTCTTCGATTGAAAACTTCACCTTTTTTGGGATCAATTCAGAGTGGAAAATTGATTCCTGTCTTGTAGAAGTAGCTATTAGCAAAACCTTTTGAGAATATTGCGGTTTATAAGGCATTCTGTTTTGGCGCAAAAAGGTTACTATTGTTTTAGAAATGATTTTGAAATCAAGAATTTTCAAAAATTGCCGAAGATTTTATCACATATTTTAAAGATTAACGAACCTTTGGAAAGGCTTCTTCATTTTGAAAATCAGAATGAATACTGCGCCTTTTTTATTACTTCTTCAGTCGAATTTTCTGCGGCAATCGGTGCTGTAAATACCATCGAAATTAAGGTTTCCAAAAATGCTTTCTCCAAGCTTGAAGAATTCCAGAGACAGAGTAAAGTTCGTATTGCGGGCTATTTGGGTTATGATTTAAAAAATGACCTTGAAAATCTGACTTCAGAAAATAGCGATGTATTGCAAATGCCGGAATCGGTTTTTTTCGAACCAAGAGTTTGGTTGCATTTCGCTCAAGGCGAATTGCGAATCGAGTCTGAAAATCAAGAAGATATAGATAGGATTGTGGAATGGCTTGAAGAACCTGACGCGCTTGTTGAGTCTCGTCAGCAAAATGTAAATTTAAAACCTCACACTTCCAGATCAGAATATGTTTCAAAAGCCGAATCAATAAAGGCTCATTTGAAGCGCGGCGATATTTACGAAGCCAATTACTGCATGCAGTTTAGCGGAAGCGTAGAAAATTTTGAACCCGTAGGTCAATTCATAAAACTCCAGGAGCTTACAAATGCTCCATTTTCGGTTTTTGCCAAGCTTGGCGACAAGTATATTTTATCGGCATCGCCCGAGCGATATCTCAAAAATACCGGTGGTGAACTTATTTCGCAACCAATTAAAGGCACAATGAAGCGCTCGCAAAATGCGGAAGAGGATAAGCAGCTTATTGAGGCACTGCGAAACGACCCCAAAGAACAGAGCGAGAATGTAATGATTGTTGATTTGGTAAGAAACGACCTTTCGCGAGTGGCAAAACGGAATTCAGTTCAGGTAAAGGAACTTTTTGGAGTAAAAACTTTTAAAACGGTTCATCATTTAATAAGCACAGTTGCGGCACAGCTCAATAAGGAAAAGTACACGCATTGGGATGCCATAAAAGCGACGTTTCCGATGGGTTCAATGACGGGTGCGCCAAAAATTAGTGCGATGAAAATTATTGACGCCCACGAAAATTTTAAACGTGGCGTATATTCCGGTGCTTTTGGTTGGATTAATCCTTCGGGCGATTTTGATTTTAATGTCTTAATTCGTACAATTATTTTCAATCAAAAAACAGGAAAGCTCGGCTTCTCCGTGGGTAGTGCCATTACCATCAATGCTATTCCCGAAAAGGAATACGAAGAGTGCATGCTCAAAGCTGAAGCCCTAATAAACACGTTAAAAACAAAAACAGGTGAACTTGCTTAAGCCATTTCGAAAAAAGATGCGTGAGCTGGGAATCCAGTCTGATACACCCCTTCTCATAGCCGTAAGTGGTGGAATGGACTCCATTGTTTTGCTTCACCTTGCGGTAAATGCTGGCCATAATGTCGCTGTGGCTCATGTTAATTTTAAGCTCCGTGGCGCTGAAAGTGATGCCGATCAGGATTTTGTAAAAGGGGTATGCAAGGATTTTAATATTCCGTTTTATACCGAAGTTTTAAAAGTCAACAAAGGCAAGGATAATGTGCAAATTGTTGCGAGAAACCTTCGTTATAATTGGTTTGAAATGCTTTGCGAAAAGAATGGTTTTGAATTTGTTTTAACTGCTCACCATCAAGACGATAAAATAGAAACCTTCTTTATCAATCTCCTTCGCGGTAGCGGAATTACAGGCTTGAGATCCATTCCCGAAAAGAATGAAAATATTTTAAGACCTATTTTGCAGTTTTCTAAAAGTGAGCTGCTGGCTTACGCCGAAAGGAGTGAAATTTCGTGGCGTGAGGATGCGTCGAATAAGAAGACCGATTATCTGCGCAATAAAATTAGACACGGAATTGCCAAAGATTTTTCAGAACTGTCTGATTCAGCTAATGCGAATTTGGCAAAGTCAATTGATTTTCTCACAGAAGCAAATCAGTATTTCGAAAATACGGCAGCCGTTTTTATTCATTCGTTAATCGTTGAAGAGGGAATCTATTCTATTTCGGAAGAAAAGTGGGATTTCCTCTTCGGTGCAAAGCCGCTCCATAAATACGTATTGGAGTTTTTCGGTTTTCGGTCAGATCAATTTGAAGCCTTGCGTACATTCGGCGAAAGCCAAAGCGGCAGGCGGATGGAAGGGGAGAGGTACATGATTTACCGTGATAGAAATCAATTCGTGTTGGAGCCAAAACAGGACGTTTCAGATCTTGAGATTCCAATTAATTCACCGGATGGAGAGATCAAATCACCGATTCAACTTAAATGGGAAACGAGCCAAAATCAAGAATACACACCCAACTCCGATCCCAATTTGGCCTTCCTCAATTTCGATGAGCTAAAGTTTCCCTTATTACTGCGTAAATGGCGTGACGGCGACAAATTTATTCCATTGGGAATGCCTGGTTCAAAAAAAGTGAGCGATTTTCTAACCGACCAAAAACTTTCAATTCCGCAAAAAAACAAAACTTACATTCTTGAATCTGCAGGAGAAATTTGTTGGGTGGTGGGGATGAGAATAGATGATAGATTTAAAAGCGTTGAAAATCAAAAATCTACATTTATGGTTAAATTAATCAAAGTCTAAATGACAACCATCCATCTACGCAAAAAACGCGATGCGCTGGCGCTTTACTTACTTCTTGCCGGTCTATTTATTACAGCTCTGGTGGCCTGTAATCTCATTGCCAATAAGTTTGTTACCGTAGATCTGGGGTTTAAAACTTTCATTGTTTCGGCCGGAGTTTTGCCTTATCCCATAACTTTTTTAATTACAGATATTCTCTCTGAAATATACGGACGCAAAAAAACAAACCTCGTAGTTTACGTCGGTTTCTTCGCTTCGATGTTCGTATTGCTAATCTTGTACCTCGGCAGTTCATTTCCATCCATTCCCACATCGTTGGTTACCGATGCCGATTACAATACCGTTTTTCAAAGTTCATGGCGGGTCATTCTGGCGAGTATGGTGGCTTATCTTTTTGCCCAGCTCATCGATGTGCGGCTTTTCCATTTCTGGAAACGGCTTACAAAAGGAAAGATGCTTTGGCTTAGAAATAATGCTTCGACTATTTTGTCTCAACTCGTTGACACAACGCTGGTTGTTTTGGTTCTCTTTGCCGGCCGACTGTCTTTCGATACAATGGGCGATTATATTCTCGACGGTTGGTTCTTTAAAGTTATTTGCGCTCTCGCCGATACAGTTTTCATTTACTTTTTTGTGTGGCTTATCAAGAGAAAATTCAAACTAAAAGTGCATCAAGAACTCGAATTTTTAGATTAATTTTTCAAAAGATTTCTTAATCTTCTGAACTTAGCTTTCCAAAATTAAACGGCAATTAATCCGCCTAATAGATCAAATTCAGTAGCTTTGCAGTTCATTCAGAGACCAGGAATTTACATGTTGAAATTCAAAGCATTTTTTGCTATTACATTTGCCTTTATATTTGTGCAAACCTCCGTTCTTGCGCAAGTTTACGATCCTGTAAAATGGAAATTTGATGTAAAAGAAATTTCTGATACCGAAGCTGAAATAATTTTTTCAGCAACAATAGAAGATGGCTGGCATATATATGCCAATGAGTTGGAGAGTGATATGGGGCCGCTTCCCACAGAGTTTTTGTTTAATGAGTCTGCTGATTATAAAACCGTTGGGAAAATAAAGCAGGGCAAATTCAAAACTGAATACGACAAGAATTTCCAGATGGATCTGGATTATTTTGAGGGCAGGCCTGTATTCAAACAACGCATAAAACGGATTTCAAATATAGACTTTAAAGTAACAGGCGAATTGTCGTACATGGTTTGCGATGACGAAAAATGCCTTCCACCAGAGTACATTCCTTTCGATCTTGCAGTAAAAGGAGCCGTTGGGAATCAAAGCCCAAATAAGCCTTTAGAAAATTTAGGGGGTAGTTCATTAAGCTCTTCGCTAAATCAAGCGCCACAATTAGAAGGCGAAAGTCAGATTTATGACCCCATAAAGTGGGAATTTTCTGTGGAAGATGAAACGGATTCTACGGCGGTATTGGTCGCTGAAGCCACACTTGAAGAGAATTGGCATCTGTACTCAATGTTTGTAGATGAAAATGCCGGGCCGGTACCAACATCACTAAACTTCGAAGAATCAAATAGTTTTGAAGTAATTGGTAAACCTTCTGAAGGCAAGCCTGAGATTATCTATGATCCAAATTTCCAAATTGACTTGGGATTATTCAGCGGTACGGCAAAATTCAAGCAGAAAATCAGAAAGCTTACTACTAAGCCAGCAAAAATTACGGGTCAGATAACTTTTATGGTCTGCGACGACATGAAATGTCTGCCGCCAGATGATTTAGATTTCGCTTTTGCAATAGAAGCCGGATCGGCGAATATCGAGTCAGCTAAAGCCGATGTTGAAACCATAGGTGAAAAGAAGGAAAGCAAACGAAGCAATTGGGGTATTTTTATAATCGCCTTTTTAAGTGGTTTTGCAGCCTTGCTCACGCCTTGTGTGTTTCCGATGATACCTATGACTGTGAGCTTTTTTACCAAGCAAAGTAAAACGCGTGCCGCAGGTATTAAGAATGCCATAATTTATGGATTGTCTATTGTAGTAATCTATGTTCTTCTTGGAGCCGTGGTTACCTGGGCATTTGGCGCTTCGGTACTGTCAGAGATGGCTACCAACCCATGGTTCAATCTCGCTTTCTTCGTTCTATTAATCGTATTTGCCATTTCCTTCCTTGGTGCTTTTGAGATTACCTTGCCAAGCTCATGGATCAATAAGGCCGATTCAAAAGCAGATAAAGGCGGATTGATCGGTATCTTCTTTATGGCATTTGTCCTCGCGTTGGTTTCGTTTTCTTGTACGGGCCCCATCGTGGGTAGCTTACTGGTTGAAGCCGCTTCGAGGGGTGGAACTGCACCCGTTATCGGAATGCTTGGTTTTAGCCTCGCCATTGCCCTTCCATTCGCGCTTTTTGCAGCGTTTCCGGGTTGGCTTAATTCGCTCCCGCAGTCTGGTGGCTGGCTCAATTCCGTAAAAGTCGTACTTGGGTTTCTTGAACTTGCTCTTGCCTTTAAATTTCTTTCGAATGCCGATTTGGTTATGGACTTCCATTTTCTGGAAAGAGAAGTATTCCTTGCAATTTGGATTGTGATATTTGGAATGTTAACCCTCTATTTGCTGGGCAAGCTCAAGCTTCCGCACGATAGCGACTTGAAATACATCTCTGTTCCACGAGTCTTGATGGCACTCGTTACCGGGATGTTTACCGTTTACATGATTCCCGGTTTATGGGGTGCACCGCTAAAACTTATCAGCGCTTTTCCACCGCCTATGCAGTACAGTGAAAGCCCGATGGGTGTTGGTTTTACAGGAGGAACTTCTGCCATAAATGCTCCCGAAAATGAAGATCAGCATCTTGGGCCACAAAATATTTACGTATTTCACGATTACAATAAGGGTCTGGCTTTCGCCAAAGAAAAAAACCTTCCTCTTATGCTCGACTTTACCGGAAAGGCCTGTGTAAACTGTCGTAAGATGGAAGAGCAAGTTTGGTCTGATCCGGAAATTAAGAGAAAGCTCGATCAGGAATTGGTGCTGGTTTCGCTTTATGTAGATCTTCGTGAAGAACTTCCAAAATCGGAGCAAATCACGGTTGATCTTGGGAATGGACGCGAGAAAAAGCTACGTTATGTTGGCGATAAGTGGGCAGCAATGCAGGAAATCAAATACAAGATTAATGCCCAGCCTTACTATGTATTGCTCGATCACAATGAGGAAATGCTCATTGAGCCGGCCAATTATCAGGATTATGGCGAGGTTGATCTCTTCAGCGACTGGCTTGACCGCGGAATCAAAAAATTCAAAAAGAAATAACCTGCAAGGTTAGGGGGCATATGTCCCCTTTTTTTATGGATTTTTGGAGGATGATTTAGTGGTTTTAATTCTTAAACTCTATCGATGCGAAGGGTATCCACCCTTCGGCCAATGTGCATGTTATACATTCAATTACTTTAGTATGGCTTATTGGCTTCGGTCAATTATGCCGTATTACAGCCAGCGAAATACCCATTTCTCAAATTAGAACTTATTTCTTAAACTTGAATTTGTTATAATTGTGAGGAGATTGCTTTTGAATACGCAAGCGAAGGATTGGGGTTCGGCTATAAAGACAATAAGAGGCACTGTTTCACTTATTTGAATGCTCACATTAATAAAGGAAATTGAAAAGACTACAAACGATATTATTTCTGTTATTCATCTCGAATTTCTCGCATGGTCAAAAGCTATGGAATGAAATGCACGAATTATACCCAAGAGGAGTAATCCTGAAAAATGAAATTAAAAAGGTGATATTTAAATTTGAAGATGGAGAATCTCAATCTTTATTATTCGATCAAAGAGGTTTTTTAATTGAAGAGGTTGAATCAAAAAATCGGCATTCAAATGATACAGCGCAGGTTGTCCCGACCCCCTATAAATTAGACTACAGTTAAAGTTTGAGATTTGTTGAATAATTGTCTTTAGGTTTTTTTTAGGCATTGGCAAGTCAAGTAATCCTACCTGACTTGCTTACCCATTTTACTTTC
>NZ_JAAGVY010000008.1 GCF_010686655.1 Cryomorpha ignava
CTATTTCTAATTTTTCCACACCTATTTTGGTTGCGGCACATTTCAGTTCTTCTATTCTGGTTTCATTTATTTCTGTTTCTGGGTTGTGTCCAAGAGTTAGTAAATGTATAGTTGCACCTTTTTCTTTCAGATAGGAGGCAAGACCAACACAAGTGATTTCATCATCAGCATGCGGGAAAATGAGTAAGACTCTGGTGTTTTCATCGACAGAGGTTTCTAACGGTATTACCGAATTGTCTTGATAGGATGCTATTTTTTCATAGTCAGTGTTATTTGTATTACACCCAACTAACAAAATCAGGGTTGTCCAGATATAAAATTTACAGTTCATGGTTCTTTTTAATGTTTGCCAACGGTTAGTATATGAAAAGTAGGCGATTACGAAGCACGAAACTTTCGGGTAAACACAAAATTTGATACGAGCCACAAGCCTTGATTTTATTACTGTTTCGCCTATTTTTTATATACATTGTTGTAGGGCGTTTTTATTCCTTTAATTGTTCCTTTTTAGCTTTTTCAATATCTTGTAGGTCAATATAATCCCATTTTTCAATATTGTTGTAAACTCCGACAGTCAGAGCTTTGTAATTGTAATAATTTTGTCCATCAGCAGCTAATATTCTGCCTGTAGTCCTTTCGTTAAAAACTACTAAACTGTCTCTTGGTGGTTCGGTAGCTCTTGGGTTAATAGTATTAGGACCATTGAAGTGTCGATTGTCAAGTTCTCCGAGCTCCTTTCGTATGCCATTACTATCTACAAAGAAGAATTCCTGAAATGTATATACATCGTCATTCTGACTGAACTTTGTAAAAAGTATTCCGTTTTCAGGGATTCTATAAACTCTATGAATTCCTTCATATTCCTTTTCTTTTCCATTTTCTTGGTCAAAAATCACATATACAACACCACGAAAATCTTCAGGTATTAGATACCGTTCAGGAATTTCCATAGCGTTCAAAAAAGTAAATGCTACAAAGCCAAAAGGAAGTCCAATTAAAAGTACTTTATAAAACCATTTTTTCCTTGAAAGTAAGCACAAGATTGTTCCGAGAATCATTAAACCAAATCCCAAATACATTAACCAAAAGGTGATGAAGCAAAAAAGTCCAAGAGCAAATAATGCAATTGAAATTCCGAAGAGTGTATTTGAATTCGATTTTGTCATTTTTTAAATGCCCTACAACGGCAAATATAAGAGTAGTGGGGCATTTCGAAGAACATCTTTTCAATTTACCGTAAAGTTCATTGATTGTATAATGTTCATATTTAGACGTAAAGCCCCATTATCTCTTATATAATGTTGTGGTGCGTGATCGTTAATTTAAAATTATGTCAGAAGTAAAAAGAATAGTTTTCTAGTCCAATATTATTTTAGCGGTTAACTCATTCATTATAGCGTTTTTTCATAAGCGGCTTTATCTTTAATCTTCCCATGGGATCTGGAACAGAAAATGAGGTTAAAAGCTCTTGATTTTTAGTATGATAAAAAAATTCAAGCGTAATTTCATTATTCTTGAAAAAGGCATATTCAGGTGTGCTGTATAAAGAGTCATATAATTCATATTGAGTGGTATTTAGCAGTTGCCAATCATTTTCAATTTCATTAACATTAGAAGCAGTATAGTAATATTGCAATTTGAAAGGGCTAATAGTTGTTTTGGATACAAAACTACAACTGTCCCAAATATTTCCGTCTTCCATTTTCATTGGAAGTTTGTTTTTTAGATCTATAATCAACTCTTTGAGATCCCTTCGTATTTGAATATCATTCGGCGTTAATTTATTAAACTTATCTCTCAAATGCTCTTCTTCAATTTGTCTTTGCGTCATTCCTGGATACATTTTAGTATTTATACTATCCTTAAATAGGATCGAAGAAACTCGAATAAGTATTACTGCCGCAACAGAGAATAGAACAGCTTTATAAAATTTATTTTTCATGTATAATTTTTTAGTGTCTAATTAGATCAAGACATGCTGTGAATGTAGATTGGTCACTTCGTTTAGTAGCCATTTAGTTTAGCGTTGACACCGAAGGTAAATGCATTGGAGCACGTTAATTATATACTTCGGAACGGGAGCTATTGTTTATTGGTTCTCGTCTGTAATCCGAGCACCAAAGTAGTCGCTCTTCGCCTTAGCTTGCTTTATTGATTTTTCACCATCATATTCTTTGTAGTACGCGTAAAAAATCAACCTTTCCTTTATCAAAACCATATTAAGAACCATAACAAGAAAATTTTCATTGCTATCAGATTGCAATTTTGTTAAATAAACTTGAGATATTCTTCGGTCATCAGTTCTATAGGACTCAAGCAAAACAGGCCGGTCAAAAGTGACGTGTTTAGTAAGAGAATCGAGTTTTGGTTTAAAATCGCTCCACCTTTCTTTAAAAAATCCCTCTCCAACCTCGTCGTTGATTAGGTCTAATTCAGGCTTTCCCATCTTCATGCCTTTAGCAATCTTTCCTGCATATATTTTAAAGTAATCATCGTGGGCGAATTCACCATAGCTTTCTCTTTTAGCATAATCGCTGTCGCTTAGGTATATTCCTATAATTTCCTCTTTTTCCCGACTTAATTCGTCATGCATTGATGAGATTTTAGGATCAGAGTAACATTCGTTCATTCCCTCAATTTCCGGTAGGCAAATTGAAATGTCCCCAAAAGTTTTTTCATTCCCGCATTGGATGACTTCTATCACCTTTGGGGGTTTGCTGTGGTTCTGGCTACCTATTGGGTCACAACTGATGGCAGCGAGAAGTGGCAAAATGTAAAATATCTTCATCTTATTTATTTATTTAAGACTGTTTTTCTTAGGTAATCTCGTGTTTGCGTGTTTTTAGTTACTCACCTTAAAATTTAAGCGTCAATGTCAAATATCAAAAGAACAGTTTCGCTACAATTGCATAATTTTGATACTAAAGAGCCAAAGTTTCATCCTACTAATAGTATCACCTTCGGCTGTTCGAAAAGCATATTAGAAGAGCATTGAGTTTGTAAGTTTAGACGAACTTTTTAATCTTCTTTCGTATGACCCTGTATTTCGTAGAGAAGTATTTAGCAAACTCGGTCGAGAGATTCCTTGAGTTTATCCCTTTCTCTTTCGTAAGAGTTTTTACGAGCGTTCTTTTTTCGTTCTTTATAAATATCAAACTCTTTCTCTATTTGATAAGATATGTCATCAATTACATCTCGTATTATAAAATCAAACTTTTTATCTTTGTTTATATTCTTTAATTCTCTTATAGCTTCTAAAGAACTTCTTGCGATTGAATTAAGGTCTTGCTCACCCAAGTCTCCGAGTTTACTTCTTGATTCTGATATTACTTTAAAAATTTCCTTTTTGCCCATTTTATGTTCTATTTTAATGCACCACAACGTTTTGCGCATATGGCTTGTGGCGGCTTCCGAAGGTAAATCTTTCATTCCAGGATAATCTCGATCCGAAGATCATGTTTCGAATGTAGGAAAATCCCGCTATAAGCCATATGCAGTGTTGGTGGTAGTTTTCTTTTATTTTCCGAATTTATCAAGATTAAGCTGAATATAATTTGCCGAGTCTGGTTTGAAATCTGTCTTAAACAATGAGAAACTTAAAGTATCTGGATTCATTTTGTTGAGATCATTATTCCACAAATTGTATTTCAATCTGAATGAAGTATCTGATTCAACTTTACCACTATAGAAATTCAGGTCATAGTTGCCCGCTCGATTTACATAGTGTTCAATGAAAATGCTGTCGTTTTCTACCCACCAGATACCCCATCCCCAAATCCCATATTTTTTATCCATAGGATAGAAAAGTGAATCATTTTTGAACTTTTGGTAATACACACTCTTTATGTCAGTTGGATCGTCCTGTGTAGTCCAAATGTTATTCATGTAGCCATTGTCAAAGAGGACGAAGGGTAAATATCCATTTTCAGTTTCTGCAACATAGTATCCATTTACATTCAATGGCCGTGGTCGATTGTGGAGTTTATCTGTGGAGAGATTTTCTTTATTGTATATGGTGATACAGGCATTTAAAGAAACTAAAATGATTATGATCTGTATGACTTTCGCGCTTCTCATTTTAAATTACCACCAACGATCACTGTAAGGTGCGTATCCCGGAGGGTATGCACTTTACAGAATGTTGGTGGTAGTTTTTTCTTTATTTCAAATTTTCAATCCATCTAGCTTCATCTGATTAATAATTTCAGTGGCTACTTTTTCTGGATTGCCAGGCCCCGTTACATTAGAACCCTTCGTGTAGACTCGGGCGGCCCAAATCTTTTTATTTTCTTTTGGGTTCAGCAGTTCTATATTTAGCAATGTGTTGCTAGGTTGTCCGTTGTATAGCGAAACTCGCACGTGATTAATTGTCATGATTATGTCGGCCTGCTGATCTGTCGTTATTTCTGCCCTTTCAGAACTTAAATTTGGATCCATTTCATTGATAACTTTGGTGGTAGCGTCTATACCACTTTCTTTTAGTCCTTGCTTCAAGCTAGCGCACAATTCCTTGCTGAATTTCTCTACGTTATCAGGCGTCCAGCAAACCAGTGCAATATTTTTGATGTCTGAGTTGAAGGTGGTCTGTCCCGTTGAATTAACAGTCGAGGCACACCCACCGAGCCCCATTAAGGCTACACAGATCAATATATTCAACAGTTTTTTTCTCATAATTCTTCTAATTACCACCAACATCCCTATAAACGCAACTTCTCAAATTTCTATATCGTTTATATCGCTTATATAAGCCAGTTAGGATCGTTTTTTCAAATTTAGCACAAACGCATATATTAACCAAGCAAAGAAGTATTGTTACAACATTTAATTATGTCCAGTTCAGCTACTTCGGAAAATACAAGCGCCGGTGAAAAGTAGAATTCGAAATGAACAAAGCCCTTTTGAGACTTAACCCTGATTTCGGTTTAAGGTTTGTTAATAAAATCTCCACGAAATTTTAAGTATCTGTGTTTAACCGTTAGGAACGGCTAAATCGAAAGCGTGACTGTTACTGGAACTCCAGCGTAGGTAGCCTGTACAAAAAACGAAAATGTGGTTACTGAATAAAAGGGTTACATCAGTTAAAAAAAAAAGGCTCTTTTATCCCCAAATTCGTAATTGTTCTCCGCAGAAAATTGGTTTTAGAGAGATTTTAATATTTGTATAACGTTGTTGCAACAATAGCTGTGCAATTCAATTCTGGCGGAACGCCAGACAAAGCCAGCTTCGCTATACTAATGATTAATATCAGCATGCCATGCAGCCCAGACCCAGAACATACTATTCATCAACCTCTAAATTGCAAATTGTCCATTGCCCTTTGCCCATTGCCCATTCATTTCAGCTCAACTTCTTAACCCTCAGCCGCATCGAATTCCCAATAACAATTACATCACTAAACGCCACTGCAAGCGCAGCAACCATCTGATTTAAAAACCCGAAAGCGTCAATAGGAATAGCAACAAATCCGGCTTTTTGCAGCGAATTGCTGATTCCTGCCGCGCAATTGTTGCAGGTCATCCCTTCTACAACGACTGAAATTTCTGCTGTTTCCATAAGGGAAAATTAGGAAAATGAATGGTGATTCGGCTTTTAGAATTCGGAGCTAATTTAAACTTAACGTGAATTTAACATTCAAATTGGGAGTAAAGCTATATATTTGCGAGTATAAATCGCAAAATTGAACAAATGCCATCTAGTTTAGCAAATATTCGTATTGATGTTAGTGCCAAGATTTATCTTAAAGACCCCTATTCATCTGACTTGGGTAAGAATATCGTCGCAAATGCACTTGCGCTGATTGACGAGTTGGGAATGGAAAAATTTACTTTCAAAAAGCTTGCTCATGAAATTAATACCACCGAAAGTGCTATATACAGATATTTTGAAAGCAAGCACAGGCTGGTATTGTACTACATAGCTTGGTACTGGGGATGGATGGAGTATAATCTGGTATTTGGTTTGGCGAATATTTCAGATCCCAAACTAAAACTGGAAATGGCTATAAAAATCCTTACCAACGATTTGAAAGATTCAAATAGTGTGGTATTTAGTATTGAGCGACTTTATCGCGTGGTAATCTCAGAATCATCTAAGGCCTATCTTATAAAAGATGTAGATCACGCAAACAAAGACGGAATTTATCTGCAGTTTAAGAATCTATGTAACCGGTTTAGTTTGCTTCTTCACGATTTTGCGCCAGGCTATCCATACGCACACTCGCTGTCGTCTATGTTAATCCAGGCACATCTTGATCAGCATTTTTTCTATAATCATTTGCCTGCGCTCACAGAGCTGGAAAATGACACCATGCGATTTGAATTTTTTAATGAGTTAATATTTAGCACGTTGTTGGCATGGAAAAACAAGTAAACTATAAGGCTCCAATAGAACGCTTACGCAGATTGCTTTCGGAAGAGCGTAAAATGATTTATCTCATATTTACTTATGCAATAATTAATGGAATCATTGTACTCACCATTCCGCTGGGGATTCAAGCAATTCTGAATTTTATTCTCGGTGGGCGGGTTAGCTCATCGTGGGTAATCTTGGTATTCATTGTTATAACAGGTCTCACCGTTTCAGGCTGGGTTCAAATTGTACAATTGTCGCTTACAGAAAAACTTCAGCAACGCATTTTTGCAAAGTCGTCTTTCGAAATTGCCGTAAGGCTTCCGCGTATTAAACTGGAAGCTCTCCATGATCAATACACACCTCAGATGATTAACCGCTTTTTTGATACTGTAAATCTTCAAAAAGGTATCGCAAAATTGCTTGTGGAGCTTCCTACGTCAACCCTTCAGGTGTTTTTTGGATTTCTGCTTATTGCATTGTATCATCCGTTTTTCGTCCTGTTTTCGATTGGTGTAATCATTTTTCTGTTCTTGCTATTCAAGTACACAGGACCCAAGGGTATACGCACTTCTCTTCAGGAATCAACCAAAAAATACGATGTTGCGAATTGGCTGGAAGAGCTAGCACGTACGCCGGGTACATTCAAATTAGGCGGCATTTCAAATCTCCCACTTTTTAGAATTGATAAGCTACTGGCCGGTTATTTACATTTTAGAAACGAGCATTTTGGTGTATTGCTCAGGCAGTATAAAATTATGATTGCCCTAAAGGTTGTTACCATTAGCTCTCTTATTGTTTTGGGTAGCTTGTTATTAATTGATAACCAGATAAGTTTAGGGCAGTTCGTTGCAGCAGAAATCATTGTAATTCTCATAATGAATTCAATAGAGAAAATAATTCTAAGCTTAGAAACTGTTTATGATGTTCTCGCTTCTGTAGAAAAGCTTGGATCAATTACCGACTTGCCACTAGAAGAAGACGTGAATGAAAACAGCCAGAAAATAGTGGAAAAGAACGGTTTTTCAATAGGTGTTGAGAATCTGGAATTCACCTATCCGGGCTCTTCGTTTCCTACCATTCGCAACTTGAGTTTTAAGCTAGCCAAAAGCGAGAAGGTCTGCCTTTTAGGGCCATCAGGTTCTGGTAAAAGTACCTTGTTGCAGCTTATTTGTGGGTTTTATGAGGTATTTAAGGGGCGCATTACATACAACGATATTCCACTTAGTGCCTTGCAGCTTAATATGTTGAGAATGGATATTGGTGCAAATGTATGGCAGGAAACCATCTTTCACGGTACGCTTCGAGAAAATGTTTCGCTTTCTAAAGATGGCGTGTCTGATGAAATGATTTATACCGCACTCGAAAAGGTAGGTGCCATACCCATGGTAAATCTATTGAGCGAAGGCCTTAATACAATGCTGTACCCTGAAGGACTTAAACTTTCTCGCGTTTTGGTAAGCAAATTAATTCTTGCCAGAGCAATTGTGTCAATTCCTAAACTCCTGATTTTACAGGTTGATGCCGATATTTTCACCAACTTAGAAAAACAAGTTTTTTACGATTATTTGTTTGCCCAATCCTGGAGCATTATCGGCGTAAGCAGAGACGAAGATTTTATTAAAAAATGCAACAGAACACTCATTCTCGATGCAGGAAGTATTCTGTTTTCAGGCGATTATAAATCTCTTAAAGCTTCAAATCATGTTGAATTTATCAGATAACAGAATTGAGCCGGGTAAATATATCTCGCGTTTTGAGTCGCTCAAAAGCGTAGAGTATAGCTTTAAGCCACTAAGAAAAATAAGAACCGTAGTTATTGTTTCTGTCATCTTTGTCGTTTTTCTATTTCTGCCCTGGACACAAAATGTTAGGGCTCCCGGAAATCTCACCACGCTGTATCCCGACCAAAAACCACAAACGGTACAGAATATTATTCCGGGAAGGATTGAAAAATGGTTTGTGCGCGAAGGTCAGTTGGTTCAAAAGGGCGATACTATTATTCAAATGTCGGAAGTGAAGGATGCCTATTTTGATCCGAAGCTTATCGAGAGAACAGATGATCAAATTGGCTCTAAAAAGAATGCTGCAGTGAATTATAAGCAGAAAGCTGGCGCTCTGACTGATCAAATTGATGCCTTGGCAAAAAACAGGATCAATAAAGCGGAGCAAGCTGAAAACGAGGTTATTCAGGCTCAGCTAAAGCTCGTTTCGGATAGCATCGATTTCGAGGCGTCTAAGTTAGATTACGCTATAGCAAGCCAGCGCCTTCAACGAATGGAGGAGCTCTACAAGCAAGGTTTGAAGTCGCTTACTGATTTAGAAAGTCGTAGGCTCAAAGTGCAAGAGTCACAAGCTAAACAGATTAGTGCAGAGAATAAACTCCTTACTGCCCGAAACGAGCTTTTAAATGCAAAAATAGAACTGAATTCTATTGACAATTATTATGCAGAGATGCTTGGAAAGGCAAAATCAGATCGTAATTCTGCGCTCTCAACATTCTATGACACCGAGGCGGAAATTTCTAAAATGCAGGGTCAGCTCTCAAATTACCAGGTACGTAGAGATAATTACTTCGTTACGGCCACTCAAGCGGGCCATATTACGCGCACCTTGTCAGTAGGTTTGGGTGAAACAATAAAGGAAGGAACCGAGATAGTGAGCATTATGCCCATTGATTACGATCTGGCGGTTGAGTTATACATCGAACCCGTTGATTTGCCATTGATGAAAATTGGTGATGAGGCCAATATTATTTTCGATGGTTGGCCTGCGATTGTTTTCTCGGGATGGCCCCAGCTCAGCAACGGAACCTTTGGTGGTGAAGTATGGGCTATTGACAATTTTATTTCATCCAATGGAAAGTATCGTATTATTTTAATTCCCGAAACCGAAGAAGGTGGCTGGCCTGAAGACTTGCGGGTGGGTTCAGGTGCAGATGGAATTATGCTTCTGCGAAATGTGCCACTCTGGTATGAATTGTGGCGTCAACTCAATGGGTTTCCGCCAGATTATTACACGGTTTTTGGTGAGGATGAAGGTAATGGTGAAAAGAAATAGGATGAGAATAGTTTTTTTTCTTCTTTCAATGATCTTTGGTTATCACGCCTTGGCTCAGGTTGAGTCAATCAGCACATCTACTCAGCGCGATTCGGTTTTAGATTATAATAGTTTTCTTAAGTTGGTAGAAGCCTATCATCCGGTTTCGCTTAGCGCCAACTTTAATATGGACATTGCCGAAAGAAATCTAATGATTGCAAGAGGAGGCTTTGACCCGCTTCTTTATGGTAATTACAGAACCAAAGAATTTGGTGAGACTGATTATTACACGGCATTAAATGCCGGGCTCGAAATCCCTACCTGGATGGGAATCACGGTTCGTGGCGGATACGAAGACAATCAAGGACAATATCTCAACCCCGAAAATACCGTGCCCGGCAATGGACTTATAAATGCAGGTATTACAGCGCAACTCGGTTCGGGATTGCTTATGGATAGCAGAAGAGCTGCACTTCGCCAGGCGCAAATTAGCATCGATCTCACTCAAGCTGAAAGGCAGATTTTGCTTAATCGGCTATTTGTGGAAGCTTCAACAGTATATTTTGAGTGGGCCCTTGCCGCCGAAAATCTGGTGGTCACAGAGAACGCGCTGTCGCTGGCCGCCACTCGCTACGAGGCTACCAAGGTGAGTTTTGAGTTTGGCGATTTGCCGGCTATCGATACCACAGAGGCTTATACGCAAGTGCTCGATCGGCTCTATCAGTTACGCGATGCACAATCGCAATGGATTAAGTATGTAAACGCAGCTTCCGTTTATTTGTGGACAGGCGAGCAATTGCCACTGAATATAGCACCAGGCGTTTATCCAAACCTATCTGGAGCCATTTCATTTACCGAAGAACTTTTTGCCATCAACAACAATCATCCCGAATTGCAGAAACTCGAGTTTAAGATAGATTATTTGAATATTGACAGAAGGCTAGCTTCCGAATACTTGCGTCCAAAAATTGAGTTGAAGTATAATTTTCTTTCTGAAAATGCTTTCGCCAATTCGGATACTGAGCTGTTTGGTACTTCCCGATTCTTTGAGAATAATTACAATTTTGGAGCTAAGGTTTCTTTTCCGCTATTTATTCGCGAAGCACGCGGAAAACTCGGAATGACGAAGATCAAAATAGATCAAACCGGCCTGGAGTTCGATTTAAAGCAGGCGCAACTCAATGCAAAGTTGAGCACCTTGATTGGATATTTAGCAAATTTAAGTGATCAAATCAGTTTTTACGAACAAAACATTGCCTTATTGGAGCGCATGCGCGTTGGTGAGGAGCAGCTTTTTGAAAATGGTGAGAGCAGTCTTTTTCTGGTTAATGCGCGTGAAACCAAATTGATAGATGCCGAAATGAAGTACAATGCACTCTTGGCAAAGGAGCGAATCGTTCGAGCAGAAATTCGTGAAATTAGTGGTCAAGGCTTTTTTGATTAAAAAAAATAGCACTTTATATTATGCAAAGAATATAGAAAATACTAATTTTGCACCCTCAATATACACGGTGGTTGTAGCTCAGTTGGTTAGAGCGCCTGGTTGTGGTCCAGGAGGTCGTCGGTTCGAACCCGATCTTCCACCCATCATTAAAAAAGCTGTTTCGCCCGATAGGAGAAACAGCTTTTTCTTTTTAAAAGAATCTGCTTGACGAAATAAAGCGTAGCTGAAATACAAGAAAACACGAATCTTATCGAAGTTCAAGAACTGCTCATCAAAGATCGAACTGGTTTGGCAGTCCTTTTTTCAAATCGTTGAAGGTTGTCCTTCTCAAGAATGATTAAATTTCGGTTTTTATTTTCAATCGAAAGAGTGTATTATTGTGAAACGTGTTGAGGTGAATATGTTGTTTGTTGATCGCCTCAATACCATTTTAGTCAATATGTTTAGTTTGTTTAATGTTTAGTTGAAGAAAGGAGTTTAAAGCTCCTTTCTTTAATTTACAGAGGTTCTTTAACTTTTACTTATCCTGAAGCACCAATATGGGCAATGCAGAATGAGAAATAAGTTTGCGGCTTACCGAACTTCGAAACAGGCCTTCAAAAAATCCATATTGGTGTCGCACTACTACAAGCACATCGGGATTGTGCGTTTCTATACCATCCTGAATGCCTTCATTTATCTCGTTATCAAATAGATAAGTAATACGTGTTTTACCTTCTCCGAAAATGCGATCGAGCTGGCTGCGGAATTTTCCTATTTTCTCATCGTCAGATTCCTGACCCTGTTTTCTAATGTGCAGAAAATCAAGTTTAGCATTTGATTTGCTTGTGAGCGTTGAGAGAAATTGAAGGTGCTTGTCGTTTTCAGTTACTTTCAAGTCTGTTGCAAACAGTATATGCCCAATATTTTTATAAGCATGATCTGCGGGAACAATCATAAGTGGATCTTCCACATTTTTGGCAGCTGAAGCCGCATTTGTACCAAGCCATTTTTCGGTGATACCGCTGGCACCTTGGGTACCCATTACCACAAATTCAATTCCTTCAGTTCGGCTCATTCTGTTTATTACTTCTACAACAGTGCCATGCTGGGCATTGTAGGTAATAAGCACATTTGATTTGTTGATCGATTCCACTTTTCTTTTGAGAAGCTCAAGCTCTTCGTTTGCATTTTTCTCCAAAATCTCGGTAATGTCTACCATTATTGCAGATCCGGTAGCTGGCATACTGTACGCATGAACAACGTGGATAGAATAGTCTAAGAGTTCTGCTAAGCGAATGGCGTATCCAAGGGCGTTAAACGCTCCGTCAGAAAAGTCGGTAGGTACAAGGATGGTATTCATTATGTAGGTTTTAGCGAATTAAATTCTGTTTACTGTAAAGATAAGTCGGAAAGGCATTACAGAAAACTTATTTCGTAAAAGAATATAAAAATTAGAAGAATCTGCCGACTATATGCAAAAAGACCATCACAGCTGTGATGGTCTCTACATTTTATGCAATATGACTTTTAGTCTTTTCTTTTTTCAATAGGAACATAATCTCGCTTGGTTGCTCCAACGTACACCTGACGTGGACGGCCAATTGGTTCCTGATTTTCTATCATTTCTTTCCATTGGGCAATCCATCCCGGGAGGCGACCAATGGCAAATAGTACCGTAAACATTTCGGTAGGAATGCCTATTGCACGGTAAATGATACCAGAATAGAAATCTACGTTTGGATACAATCCACGTTCTATAAAGTAAGGATCTTTTAGGGCAACTTCTTCCAGTTTCCTGGCTATCCCAAGAGCCTTATCGTCCACACCCATTTTAGCGAGTATTTCGTCGCAAGACTTTTTGATAATCGTAGCGCGTGGATCAAAGTTTTTATAAACCCTGTGCCCAAAGCCCATCAGTCTGAATGAGTCGTTTTTGTCTTTTGCTTTTTCAATCCATTTTTGATAATCACCACCATCGGCAATAATCATTTCAAGCATTTCAATTACGGCTTGGTTTGCACCTCCATGCAGTGGGCCCCAAAGCGCAGAAACTCCTGCAGATATAGCTGAATAAAGATTTGATTGTGAAGAACCAACGATACGTACAGTACTTGCAGAGCAGTTTTGCTCGTGATCGGCGTGGAGAATTAGCAATTTATTAAGTGCATCAACTACTACCGGGTCAAGTTCATACTTTTCGCTTGGCACTGCAAACATCATGTAAAGGAAATTCTCTACATACGATTTTTTATTGTCGGGGTAAATGTACGGTTGCCCTTTGCTCGATTTGTACGAAAGTGCAGCCAGGGTGGTAATTTTAGCTACCAAACGATGAAAAGTAAGTTCAATATCTTCTATAGAGCGATTTGGATTTTGTGACTCGGGATAGAAGGTACTCAAAGAAGAAAGCATAGACGACAAAATACCCATTGGGTGAGCCGTAGATGGAAACGCTTCGTAAAAGCGTTTCATATCTTCATGAATCAATGTATGGTTGGTAATTCTTTCTTTAAAGTAGGCACTTTGTTTTTTGTTTGGCAAGTCGCCGTTTATCAGCAAATAAGCTACTTCCAAAAAATCAGAATTTTCGGCAAGCTGCTCAATTGGATAACCCCGGTATCTCAAAATTCCTTTTTCGCCATCAAGAAAAGTGACTGCCGATTTAGTTGCCCCCGTATTCTTGTAGCCCGGGTCTAAGGTGATAAGTCCTGTAGTGGCTCTTAGTTTTGATATATCAATTGCAACTTCGTTTTCGGTACCTGTTACCAAAGGTAGTTCGTATGTTTCACCGTTTACAATAAGCTTGGCAGTTTCACTCATTTTATTCTTAATAATTTTAAATTTATTTTAGTGCGCTAAAGATAATTAACTTAACGCACATTCCTGTTATTTGTTCAGAAAGTAGGAGAGTATAGCAGATATTTTTGCCATTTTTAGCTTCCGCAAATAATCTTCGCTATATTAAGGAGCTTTTGTGTATTCTTCCCAGGTTTTATCCTTGTACACATTCTCTGCAAAGAAGGTGAGAATAGGCATAATTTGCTCTGGTTTATAGAAGCCCTGAACGGGAGATAAAATCCCGAAATCTTCATCCATGTATACAATTGTGGGATAGGCAATTCTGCCATTTACAGGCGCTATGGCCCGTGTAAGATCATGGGTGCCGTTTCTACCTGCCTTATTGGCGTCGTAGGTTTCATTCTTATAAGTCGTGCCTCTGAATGTTACTTCGCCCGAACCTTCTGCATTGAACTTAATCGCGTAGTAGTTTTCATTTATGTACTGTACTACTTGCGGATCGCTAAAAGTAGTATTGTTCATCATTTTACACGGCCCACACCAATCTGTGTAAACGTCCACCATCACCTTTCGGGGTTCCTTTTCCATTTTGGCTTCTACTTCATCCCAGCTTATCCAGTTTATTCCACCCGTTTTATTCTGAGCATAAATTAGTGATGGAAAGAAGAGTAGAAGAAAGAGTAATTTTTTCATAATAATTTGGTTTGGCAGATTTAAGGCAAAGATAATGCCTTAATGTATTCCATGCATCCATTTTCGCAGAAGCGGAACCATTAGGAATAGTATCAAAGCGGCACCAAGTACTACAGCTACACCCCAAATTAAATACGTATTTGCATATACAGAGAGCGTTTCAGAAGGGGGCGCAGTATCACCCACATCTTCACCAGCTGTTAGCTCTCCAATCAAACCCGCCATTTTGTTGGCAAGAGAGATAGATAAAAACCAAGCCCCCATAACAAATCCTACGGCTTTGGCAGGTGATAGTTTTGTAATCATAGATAACCCAACCGGCGATAAGCAAAGCTCACCAGTGGTATGAAAGAAGTACATGGCAATCAAAAACACCATAGAGACCATTCCTTCTACTGCAAAGTATTTTGATCCGATAACAATAACCCCAAAACCGACAGCGAGGAAGAACAAACCGAGAACAAATTTCATCGGTGTTGATGGCTCTTTGCCGCTGCTGTTTAGCTTTATCCACATATATGAGAAAAGCGGAGCAAGGATAATAATAAAGAAGCTATTGAAGAACTGGAAGGTAGATGCGGGAATTCCATGACGGACAATATTCCTTTCGGTAAATAAGGTAATGGAGCCACCGGCCTGTTCAAAAAGCGCCCAAAATACGGCGTGAAAGACAAAGAGAACCATGATTACCCACATCCGTTCTTTTTTGGATTTATCGTCTTGTTTGAGCGACATGACAAAAATAACTGCCAGAATTCCGATGCTCAATACCAGTAGAATTACGGTTACGACATCGCTCAAATTTAAAAATTGGGCACAAATAGGAATAAAAATCAAGGTGCCGATAATGGCAAGCCACTGATTTCGCTTCAGGTTTGGAGAAGTATATTTTTCAAAAGATTCAGCTTCGCGCATATGCGCGTCGAGAATTGCTTCAGATCCGGCTTCGAGTCTGGCTACATCTTCTTTCTCATTTATCTCTTCATCTATATCGTATTGGCTTGGGTTGATTCCTTTTTTCCCAAAAGCACGAGGCCCCATAAGCCAAAACACGAGTAGGCCGGCGAGCATTCCAATACCTGCAAGACCAAATCCATAGTGCCAGCTTATTTCTTCGCCTACGTATCCACAAGTTACAATGGCAAGGAGAGCTCCAATATTTACACCCATGTAAAAGATAGTAAATGCACCGTCTTTTCTACTGTCATTTACGCCGTAAAACTTACCGAGAAAGCTGGAGATATTTGGCTTGAAGAATCCATTTCCAATAATAATAAAAGCAAGCGAAAGAAAGAAAAGCTGCATATTTCCGCCAAAATACATCCCTTCAAGAGCAAGGGCAAAGTGGCCTGCCATCATGAGAATACCTCCGAATAAAATAGCTTTTCTGAAGCCCAGAATTTTATCGGCAATAATACCACCCACTACCGGAAAGAGGTAAACCATGGCGGTATAAGAGCCATAAATTCCGAGCGCTTTGCTATCGGCTTCGCCTTGCCCCAAATGGTTAAAGAGTTCCTTAACCATATAGAGGGTAAGGAGTGCCCGCATTCCATAATAAGAAAACCGCTCCCACATTTCTGCAAAAAACAGAACGAACAGCGCTCTGGGATGAAGTTTTCTATTGGAATAAATAATTATTGGTACCCAGATAATTACAAATATCCAGGCTACGACCATTATCCAGAAAGCTATATTATCCATAAGGCAGATGTATTAGGTTGTGAGCAACACTATGTTTTAAAATTGGTTAAGTTTTAAAGTGACTTGTCGGCTAATTCAAATTTTTCTTGTTCGGGTGGTGTTTCGATTTGTAAATCTTCAGCACCGTGAGTCAAACGTTTAAGCGGTTTAAGCAAGGCTATAACCAGCAGGCCGACTAACGTGCAGAAAATGGCGATTCCTGTAAAAATTTCGAGCTCGCCTGCAGACTGTGACCACTCTCCAAGCAAACCTGCCAGTTTATTTCCAAAACCTGTGGCTGCAAAATAAGCACCCATCATAAAAGATGCATATTTAAGCGGAGCAAGTTTTGTGATGAATGAAAGCGCAACCGGCGAGGCGCAGAGCTCACCAATAGTGTGAAGTAGATACGCAAATACCAACCAGTACATTGCCGATTCTCCTTCAGCTGCGTATTGCAGGGAAGCGCCTGTCATAAACAAAAATCCCCAGCCCATAATGATTATTCCAATTGCCATTTTGAATAGCGACGAAGATTCCTTGTTGCGTCTTTTTCTGGTTGCCCAAAATGCGGCAATCGGAACTCCAAGGGTAATAATAAAGAAGGCATTTACAGATTGAAACCAGGATGCAGGAACCATAAAGTCCAGAAATCCAATATAGAGGTCGGTTTTTTGAGCGGTGTAAATATTTAAAAGACCTCCGGCTTGTTCAAATGAACCCCAGAAAACAATGATCAAAGCAAAGGAAATGAACATAACCTTCATCCTGTCTTTTTCTATGTGCGTCAGTGGCCTTTTCTTGGCTGCCTGCTCTTCACGGCTCATTTCTGTAGTAGATTCTCCAATACCTTTTAAGAATTTTTGTCCCCACATAAATACAACCTGGCCTACCACCATTCCTATGCCAGCAAGCCCGAAACCGAGATGCCATCCATAGAATTCACCTACGTATCCTACTATGAGAGCTGAAAGAAAAGCACCTATATTTATTCCGATATAGAAAATAGTAAAACCTTTGTCGCGGCGATCGTCGCCCGGTTCGTAGAGCCCGCCAACCATAGTAGAAATATTTGGCTTTAAGCCACCGACTCCCAAAATAATTAAAGCCAGACCAGCGTAAAATGCCCAAAGTGCATCAACAGCCAAAATACCATGCCCGGCGCAAAGCAAGAGACCACCTATTAACACCGTTCTTTTTTGACCCCAAACTTTGTCGGCGAGCCAACCACCGGGAATCGACATTACGTAAACCAGCATGGTGTACCATCCGTAAAGAACTAAAGCATCAGATTCATCCCATCCATATCCGGGATTGTCGCCTGTGGACGATGAAATAAGGTACAGTACAAGTATGGCTCGCATTCCATAATAAGAAAAGCGTTCCCATAATTCTGTAAAGAATAAAATGTACAGCCCTTTCGGGTGCCCCATAAATTCTTCTCGCACTATTGATGGATTTGTTGATTGATTGTTCTCGTCTAAGATCATTTGTTACAAATTGTCTTTAATAAAATTCGTCATCTTGGTATAGAGATGGAAGCGTGTGTTTCCACCATAAATGCCATGGTTTTTATTGGGATAAATAAATAGATCGAACTGTTTATCGGCATCCACAAGTGCTTTGACCATTTCCATTGTGTTTTGATAATGTACATTGTCATCGGCAGAGCCGTGAATTAGCAAATATGCGCCATTAAGTTGATTTACAAAATTTATTGGCGAATTTTGATCGTATCCTTTGGCATTTTCTTGTGGAGTGCGCATAAATCTTTCGGTGTAAATACTGTCGTAATACCTCCAGTTGGTAACGGGCGCCACAGCGATTCCCATCTTAAAATAATCGGCACCCTTGGTCATAGCAAGCGAAGTCATAAATCCGCCATAGCTCCATCCCATCATTCCCAAGCGGTTCTGGTCGATGTATTTTTGGTTCCCAAAAAATTTCGCAGCTTCAATCATGTCCTCGGTTTCAAGTTTTCCGAGTTCTAAGTAGGTACTGTGCTTAAAATCTTTACCGCGGTACATCGTTCCGCGTGGATCTACAGAAATTACGATATACCCTTCCTGAGCCAGCATTTGGTGCCAAAAGTAGTTTGAGCCATCCCACGAGTCTGTTACAGTATTTCGACCAGGCCCTCCGTAAATCATAAAAATAGCGGGATACGCTTTGGTGGGATCGAAATTTTTCGGCTTAATGATCCAATAATTCAGATCAATATTGCTGACCGTTTTAAAGGTTCCAAACTCTTTTTTGGAAATATCAAGCTGATCAATTTTTTTCTGAAGAGCGGCGTTTGTTTCTAAATTGCGTATTTTCCTTCCTTTAGAATTGAAAAGTGCGATTTTATAAGGCATATCGGCAGCCGTTTCAAAATTTATAAAATAGTCGAACGATTTGCTAAAAGAGGCATCATTGGTGTGCCCGTTTGGTGTGAGTTTGGTTAGCTCTCCGCGCATATCCTTGGCGGGTACCACCGTGCTTTTTGTCTTATTGTATGTTTTGAATACTGGCTGGTAGTCGAGGCTATATACTTCGCGCTCAAGAGGGCTTTCAATAGCGGCAGAGAAATACAATTTATTATCATTTTGATCAGCACCATAAAATTCCACAACCTCCCAGGTTCCTTTTGTGAGCTGAGCCACTTCGGTACCTTTTAAATCATACATATATATATGATTCCAGCCATCCTTCTCGCTATTCCACAAAAAGTGTTTGTTGTCATTTAGAAAAATCAGATTATCATTAACCTCAATATAAGTATCCGACTTTTCGTCGTATATAGTCTTTACCGTAATATGCTTATTCGGGTTTGCCACATTCGCAAGCAAAAATTCCAGATGATTTTGATGGCGGTTGAGGCGCATAATCGCCAATTCGTCATCATTTTGGGTCCATTTGATTCGCGGAATATATTGATCGGCCTGTGCATTTGCATCTATTTCAACCTTAGCCGATTTCTTTAGATCATAGACCATTATGCCCACTTTCGAATTATCTTCTCCGGCTTTGGGGTACTTAAAATCGTAGGTAGTAGGGTAGAGGTTATCGTAAATGAGCATGTCAAAATTTTTCACTTTCGATTCGTCAAAACGATAGTAGGCTATCTTACTTCCTTTTGGAGACCAATAAAAACCTCTGGCAAATCCAAATTCTTCTTCATAAACCCAATCTACTGCGCCATTAATTATTTCACCCCATTTCCCATCGTCGGTTACGCGGGTTTCTGTACGCACATCGAGATTTGAAATAAAAAGGTCATTTTTTCTAACGAAGGCCACCTGATTTTCTGTTGGCGAGAAGGCCGCAAGCTGTTGTTTTCCAAGTTCGAAATTTGTGATAGGTCTTATTTCATTCGAATTTAAGTCAATGGCATAAAAATTTGCTTTAGACGATCGTCGATAAATGCTTTCTTCATCGGTGGCAATCAGAATTTTTTCTTCGTTGGGGCTGAATGAATAGCTGGAAAATTGAATTTCATTGCCATCTACGCCTTCATAATCCGAACTCCTTATTAATGTATCTACAGCATTTCCGCTCTCGTATGCGTACTTTACGATGTACTGGTTGCTACCTTCAGAGACGCTTCTTGTATAATGAATTCCATCGCTCATGCTTACAATTCCTTGCACGTATTCCGGGCTGTAAGTTCCTTGTTTCCAAATTTTTTCGATAGAAATTTTATTGTCTTGCGCGGTTGCGACTGTTACACTTAAGAGGCAAAAAATTGCCAGCGATACTCTATAAATCAGATTCATTAAATTAAAAAATTACAGAAGCGGCGGTGAATATAGGAATTTCGATTTACACAAACGATGCCAAATCATTTTGCTTATGAAATATTTTTAAATGCAATCTAGTTGCTTATTGATTTCAATAAAATACCGTATCACCCCTAAGGGTGAGAAAAAGTTTCACAAAGAATTCATTGAATTGTAGTAGGTAAAGTTCAGTATTAGAATGAGATGTCAAAATATTTACTCAATGGCAATCCAATTTTCTTATAGAAAAGTTTATTTATTAAGAATCTTTGTATTATATTTGTGTCACTTGGATAAGTCATTGTGGGAGTCCCCTATCTTTCATCGTCTCACTCTAAAGACTCTCACGTTCATGACCCCAAGATAGTTTTTCTGTTTCATAGCCCTGAAAACCCTTCAATCGAGAAGGGTTTTTAGGTTTTAAGTCATTTCGCAACCTACCTTTCGTCCGGTTTTATCTAGCGACTTAAAGCCAATTCATTTCAGAGAATAGAATTCAACTTCTGCTGAATAACCACAACAAGAAATAGTTACATAGGTGTTTGGTTTAATCTTAGAATGCGCAATCGTTGTAGTCGCAGGTAACTTATCACCGTAGACCTCAGGAGCCCGTATGGAGAGAGTCCATATGGCTGCATCTCGCAGGCACAATTTCTATGTTCCTATATATCTATGTGGTGAAAATTAAAGAAGTATTAAACTTAGATCAAACAGACTGAATTAAAAGAGTTGTTTAAGCTGGGCCCGCTTATTTTCTCGATTTAATAGAATCAAGCCATGAAAATTCCCGATTCATTTCAGTAAATACGATTCGTAAAAAAGAATACACGGGCAAGGCAGCAACCATTCCCAATATACCGCCAAGAGAACATGCAATTAGGATGACTAAAAAGATTTCTAAGGGATGAGCTTTTATGCTGTTTGAGAAAATGGCAGGCTGAAAAATGTAATTATCGAGCAGTTGAGTAATCGTAAAAACCAATACCAGTCCTAACATTTTGGGACCGACCACATCAGAAAAACTATAAGCGATATTATTGGCCAGAAGTATAAAAGCGCCAAAACTTGCGCCAATCCACGGGCCGAGATAAGGAACTAAATTTGCAATGCCTGTAAAGGTTGCGATGAGCAATGCATTTTGCACACCCACTATACTTAATCCGATATAAACGCAAGTCGTTATTGCTACTATTTGAACAAGAAGACCTAAAAAATATCTCGACAAAATCTTGTTTGTATTGACAAAAATCTGATCAACCGCTTTTTCCATTCGCATTGGCGAAATAGCTAAAACAAGTTTTCGTATTGTGTTTTTGTCTTTCAGAAAAAAAATGAGATAAAGGAAATAGAGAATATGGCGATCAGAAAATTACCGAAGACACCGATTGCAGTATTTAAAAACCCGGATAATAAGGTGAAATTAAGTGAGCTAAAGATGTAATCTACTGATTGGTTTATATCTATTTTCATATCGGGATTGATGTGATATGCAACGATAAAATCGTTAAAACCATCTATATATGGTCGAAATTTTTCTTGAAAAAGAACGAAGTCGATTTTTGAAAGCTGTTGAAATTGACCGAAAACTACCGGCAAGAAAGCGCCTATTAGTACTGCAAGAATGCCAATAATTGTAATAAGTGTAAAAGCAGCTATAAGAGCACGGGGCAATACCTTGCCTTTAATTTTTATTTTTTCGAGTAAATTAGAAAGCGGCCTTCCAATTAGAGCTACTATTGCCGCCACCAAAACATAGAGCAAAATAGTAGAAGCTTGATAAAGAATCCATCCGGCTATGAATATCAAAGTGAGTATAAGTAGCAGTTGTAACACTTTTCTGATCATAACTACCGTATAGATAAGTAGAGAATTCCATAAAAAAGAAACTGGCAAATAATTGCCATTTGCCCAAGTCGGGGCTTCGCTACCAAAGGATATTTTTGAAATATAGCCGCCAAAAAGAAGGCAACGACGAATCTCGAAACGTAATTTTGAACAGGGATGTGATTTCCTTCCCATGCCCACAAGTCAAAATAAACAGCAACCGGCTCAATGAGCATATAAAGAAGAGTAACGAGCGCAGCTGTTAATAGCCAGGTTATTACCGGATGCAATTTCGACATCTTAAATATAGAATAACTGCCCCAAATTAAGATCATCCACTGCAAACCAATAATAGGAGGGGTGTGAAAAAATTTCCAGCCAAGCATTTCGCCAAAAGTGTATTCCCCGAAAGGGAAACCCGTATTTACTCCTAATATCTCTACGCCATAGCCCAATAAAATTATGGTAATTGCCACGGGCCATCCCAATTTATTATTTGATTTTGAATCGAGCCAAATCATTCCGCCTGTTATGAAAATTAAGATGGGAGTGAGATATACAAACCAAGCCGAAAGTGGCGATACATAGCCCGCAGCACCAAGTAAATGCAGAACCAAAAGAATTGCGATGCCTGCTTTCTTGGACTTAAATTGCTCCAGACTTTCAATTTTTCTCATTGGTGATTGAATGATTGACCAAACAAAAATACTGTAATTAGACTGTTAATTGATATTTGCTGCGACATAATGGGTTATAAACAGCACTTTGATTTTTTAAAAAGAATTTTGAATAAGTGCATATGCTGATTTTTCACGAAAACAGGTTGGTAAAATTAATTGAGTTCAGACAAAATCTCTTATCTTTCAATGCAATTCACATTCGGGTTGCTATATTGTGATCAAAATAATTCGGAAGGGTATGAAATTGGATTTTAATAGATATGAAGTAATAAGTGGGAATGGCTTTCGTCTGGCAGACTATTCTACGAAACCCGATTTTTCTCTATCCGCTAAGGAGTCGAAAAAAATAATTAAAGCGAATGTTGAAGAAATAGCAGATTTTCAGGAAAGAATGTTTGCCAATCAAAAAAGGTCGGCATTAATTGTTTTTCAGGCGATGGATGCTGCCGGAAAGGATGGAACAATTGAGCGGCTTGTAACAGGCGTAAATCCGCAGGGAGTTTTGGTAAGGCCATTTAAGGCGCCTACTCCTATGGAATTGCGCCACGACTTTTTGTGGCGGGTACAATTAAAACTTCCTCCACGAGGCATAATAGGCGTCTTTAATAGATCGCATTATGAAGAGGTTTTGGTGGTACGTGTTCATCCGTCTTATTTGCTTCAACAGAATATTCCCGGAATAGAATCTATTGAAGACGTGAACGACGACCTCTGGGAAAGGCGTTTTAAAATGATTCGAAATTTTGAGCAAAATCTCGTCCATACGGGAACGCATGTGATGAAATTCTTTCTTCATATTTCCAAAGATGAGCAGAAAAAGCGATTGCTTGACCGTATCGGCGAGCCTGACAAGCATTGGAAATTTAATTTGGGAGATGTCACAGAACGCCCATACTGGGATAAGTATATGCGCGCTTTTGACGATGCTATTAGAAACACGGCATCGCCAGATGCGCCCTGGTATGTTATTCCCGGTGATGATAAAGACGACGCTAGAGCAATTGTAACGTCCATTGTGGCACAAAAGCTTGGAGCGGTAAAAGAGCAGTGGCCTGATGCGGGAGCAAAGAAACGTGACGAAATAGATGCAGGCGAAGAAATTCTTGAGAATGAATGAGGCACCGCCAGTAAAGAAAATGAGGTGAAAGTGTTGCATTTCATACACAATCCATTTTCATATAGTTCTGATTAATAATGATTTAAAAAAGGAGCGTAAATTGCTTTTACTTCTTTGATTAACTGAATAACAAAAATTTAGGAATATGGAAACGCTCTCAAATACTACAAACAAAGGACTTATTTTATCGGCAACAAGTATAATAGGTACACCCGTACGCAACGATAAAGACGAGTCGATCGGAAAAATTGAAGATTTAATGATCAATACGCAAACCGGTGAAATGCTCTATACAGTACTTTCAGTCGATACGGGATTTCTTGATATGGGGAGCAAATATTTCGCGGTTCCGCTACAGCGTTACCGATTTGATACTATCAGAGAAATGATGATTCTCGATGTGCCAAAGGAAAAATTGGAATCTGCACCGGGTTTTGACAAGGATAACTGGCCTACCGCCGAGGATGAAGACTTTCTAAAAACCATTTTTACTCATTATAATGTAGAGCGGTATCATCACTCATTTTAAATTTATTAAAAGTAAAATCGACTTAATCTTTTAGGGTTCTTAATCCATCAAAACCTTATAGGTAGGGTCTTCCATCACGTTTACATCTATTATTTCATTGGCATTGGCCAAAAGCTTTTGACAGTCTGGGCTTAAATGCTTTAGATGCACTTTTTTACCCACTTTGAGGTAGCGTTCCGTTATTTTATTGAGCGCTTCTATGGCGCTCATGTCTACTACGCGGCTCTCTGCAAAGTCTATAATTATTTCTTCAGGATCGCCCAGCACGTCAAACTTTTCGTTAAAGGCCATGACAGAACCGAAAAACAATGGGCCATAAATTTGATAATGCTTTACACCGTCTGCATCAATCATTTTACGCGCTCTAATTCTCTTGGCATTATCCCATGCAAAAACAAGGGCGGCTATTACTACGCCTATTAAAACGGCGAGTGCCAGGTTGTGTAAAAAAACCGTAACAAGGGTAACCATTACCATCACAAAAATATCTGATTTTGGCATTCGTTTAAATGTTCGTAGGCTCGCCCATTCAAAGGTTCCTATTGCAACCATAATCATAAGTCCCGTAAGTGCCGCCATAGGCAAGCGCTCTATCAGGCTGGAGCCAAACATGATAAATACCAGCAGCATTACTGCGGCGACAATTCCTGAAAGTCGCGCTCTGGCACCATTTGAAGTATTGATAAGGCTTTGGCCAATCATGGCACAACCACCCATTCCCGAAAACAGGCCTGAAAGAATATTGGCCGTTCCCTGCGCCACAGCTTCTTTATTACTCCGGCCGCGGGTTTCGGTAATTTCATCAATAATATTCAGCGTAAGCAAACTCTCTATCAAGCCTACCCCTGCCACAATTGCGGCATAGGGAAATATGATTTGTAGTGTTTTCCACTCCAGTGGCACTAGCGGAATATGAAATGGTGGAAATGTTCCTTTAATTGAAGCAATATCGCCAACGGTTCTGGTGTCTATATCCAAAAATACTACGAGGCCAAAAATGGTGAGAATAGCGACCAGAGAAGCGGGAATGGCTTTGCTCAATTTTGGCAAAAAGTAGATTATAGCCATGGTAAGGAGCACGAGCCCGAGTAAAATATAAAGTGGTTGACCTGTAAGCCAGTTGCCGTCAAGGTCTTGAAATTGGGCGAGTTGCGACATGAAAATAATAATAGCGAGCCCATTTACAAAACCAAAAATAACGGGGTGTGGCACCAGCCGCATAAGCTTGCCCAGCCGCAGTAAGCCCGCGGTGAGCTGAAGAATCCCGGCAAGAATTACAGCTGCGAAAACATATTCTACGCCGTAATCCATTGCCAGTGAAACAATTACTACGGCAATTGCTCCCGTTGCTCCGGAAATCATTCCCGGTCTTCCGCCCAAAATAGAAGTAACCAGCCCCATAACAAATGCTGCATAAAGGCCTGTAAGTGGAGAAAGTCCCGCAATAATCGCGAAGGCGACCGCTTCTGGAACCAAAGCGAGTGCCACGGTAAGTCCGGAAAGTACCTCTGTGCGGTAATTTACTTTTTGCGAAAAATCAAAAAAGTTAAGGTATTTTTTCATTGAATTACGGATACTGTAGATGTTCTTAGCCGGCTAATTTAATAATCTGAAAGCCATTGATTTTTGAGCGCGCGAAGATAGTTATTTTTTTAGTGATTCAGTGTTATCAAGACCCGTCTTATAAGTTAAAATGCGTAATCTCGGAAAATAACGATCTCTTCGATTTTCCGAGAAGGATTTTCATCCATTACCATTTCGTATTTTAGCCCAAAAAATACTTGTTGAAACCGAACCTTAGAATTTGAAAACGAAAAGAAAAACAATTGGTTTAGATTGGCGAAATTCACACTTCGCAAAATAATTCAATAATTATGAGTGAAAAAAAAGTAACAATTCTTTCAATTGATGGTGGTGGCATACGCGGCATTATACCCGGAGTAGTGATGGAATATATAGAAGGAGAATTGAGAAGAATAGAAGGAGATGACAAGCGGATAGCAGATTATTTTGATTTGATTGCCGGAACAAGTACCGGTGGAATTCTTACCGGTCTCTATCTGATTCCGGATGAAAGCAATCCAACACGCCCTAAATACGATGCCTCTGAAGCCGTAAACCTCTACTTTCTGAATGGCCCTAAAATATTTGATTTAAATCTTTGGAATCGCATCCGCACACTCGGTGGTATGACCGATGAGAAATACGATGCCGCCTATTTTGAAAAGGCACTAAAAAACTATTTTGGCGATTCATTGCTATCAGATCTTCTTAAGCCTTCTCTTATAGCCGCTTATGATATCGAAAAACGTAGAGCAGTATTCTTTACATCCATAGAAGCTAAAGAAACTGCAGTGCGTAATTTTAAAATGCGCGATGTAGTTAGAGCCACATCCTCGGCACCTACTTACTTTGAGCCTCCGCTTATTTACGCTGAAGATGGCGCCGCTTATGCCTTGATAGATGGTGGAGTATTTGCCAATAATCCCGCGTTGTGTGCGTATGCGGAAGCACGCAAGATTAATTTTAGCAACATTGGCAAAGCTATAGAGCCTTGCGGCGAAGAGATGCTTATTATAAGCCTTGGTTCAGGCGCCAAGTCTATGGCTAGAAAAAGGCCTTACCTGTATAGAAAGTACAAGGATGCTGGCAAATTAAAGTGGATTCCGGCAGTAATAGATATCATGACTAGCGGAAACTCCGAAACGGTAGATTATCAACTCATGCAGATCTTTGATACCATGACCCCCAGCGATAAAAATGACTACCATAGGGTAGATCCCGGCATAGGTCTTGCAAATCCTGAAATGGACGACGCCAGCCCTGCAAATATGGAGGCATTGCGCCAAGCTGCCAAAGCTTACATAGCCGAAAACCAAAATGAACTTGATGTAATAGTCAGTAAACTAATAGCTCATAAGCAGGATAAAAAAGAAGAGTTGGCATAACACTGCAGAAGGGTTCCCATTCTGTGCGGATTATTACCCTTCTATGTGTAATCTTACCCCAAAATATGCGCACTGAATCGATGTTTTTAATTTTTTTCATCTCGTTATTACATTGTAAATCAGTTAATTGTTCTAATTCCTTTCGGTGGAGCTGATTCTGGTATAAATCTCGCATATATAGTAGTATAAGATTTATTACTAACATTTAAAAACACATATCATGAGCGCAACAGCAGATAAAATTAAAGGAAACTGGAATACTATTAAAGGGAAACTAAAACAGCAATACGGAGATCTTACCGACGACGATTTAACATACGCAGAAGGTAAAGAAGACGAAATGCTGGGTAGAGTTCAGAAAAAAACTGGAGAGTCGAAAGAAAATATTAAAAAATTCATCGACAACGTATAAGTTCGATTTATTATGAAACAGATCAATTTGAAAACCCGTTGCCACCTGGCATCGGGTTTTCTTATATAAAATTGGCATTCCTTTTTGATCACTCATTCCAATTGCGTTTTAATTCTTTGTAAATTCGTCGGCTATGGCGATAAATATTGACAGGAATAAATACCAGAACCTCACAAAAATGGAGTTTCTGGCTCGACAGGTGGTTGAGGGTTTTATTACAGGAATGCACAAAAGCCCTTTTCATGGATTTTCGGTTGAATTTGCCGAGCACCGTTTATACAATACTGGCCAAAGCACGCGCCATATAGATTGGAAACTATATGCGCGCAGCGAAAAACTTTTTGTAAAGCGCTACGAAGAAGAAACAAATTTGCGATGTCGTATCGTGCTTGACACGTCTGCTTCTATGCGCTATCCCGAAGCAAAAGGCGACGACAAGCACAGCAAGCTTACTTTTGCCACCTACGCGGCAGCTGCTCTTACCGAAATGATGCGCCGCCAGCGCGATGCTGTGGGATTGACCACTTTTTCAGAAACGGTAGAGTTTCACTCACCCGCCAAGTCAACAATGGCTCACCATAAGTTTTTGTTTAACCAAATGGAAGCCTATCTCAATGCAGAGCCAGACGCTAAGCAAACCTCGGCTGTAGATGCCATGCATCAAATTGCAGAGCGTATTCACCGCCGGTCGTTAATAGTTGTGCTCAGTGATATGTTTGACAATTCCGAAAAGCAAGACGAGCTTTTTTCAGCTTTGCAGCGATTGAAATTTAATAAGCACGAGGTTATTCTATTTCACATTACGGATAAAAGTACTGAGCTTGATTTTGAATTTGAAAATCGGCCATACACATTCGTAGATACTGAAACCGGCGAGCAGGTTAAGGCTCATCCAAATGAAATCAGAGAAACTTACCTCAATCAAATGGATAAGTTTATGTACGAGCTTCAGCTAAAATGCGGCCAGTACGGTATAGATTTCGTTTCTGCCGATATCGCAGATGGGTTTAATGATGTATTGTTAAAATACATGATTAAGCGAAAGAAACTTTTTTGATTCATTTGGTTGATAATCTGATTTATAGAATGGCAGCAATAGATTTTTACAAAACCAATTTTAATTTTTTGATTAATTTCTGCTGAAATTCTTTTGGACAATGGAAATTTCGATTACTTTTGCCACCGCTCCGCAAGGAGTACAACTTATACCAGGTCCGGTAGTTCAGTTGGTTAGAATGCCTGCCTGTCACGCAGGAGGTCGCGAGTTCGAGTCTCGTCCGGACCGCAAAAAGCCACCCTTGAGGTGGCTTTTTTGCTTTGTATAGGTATCTTAGATTGCTAAATGATTGAATCTTACGACATAGTAGTTATTGGAGGCGGCGCCGCGGGGTTTTTTGCTGCTATTCACGCAGCAAACGCTTCCGCGAATTCTGTTGTGATTCTGGAAAAAACCAATAAAGTGCTTACGAAGGTTGCAGTAAGTGGTGGCGGTAGATGCAATGTTACCCATGATTGCAATTACCCATCGCAACTGGTAGAAAACTATCCCAGAGGAGGTAAAAAACTAAGGAAGTCATTTGAGCTTTTTGACGCTAAAAGCACTCAAAATTGGTTTGAAAACCGTGAGATTCAACTTAAAACAGAATCGGATGGACGGGTTTTTCCGGTTTCAGACAATTCCAAAACGATTGTGGATGCACTCTGGCACGCTGCAGAAGAGAATGGAGTAAAAGTTCATTACAAAAGGGAAGTAGCAAAAATAACAATGATCGAAGACGGAGGGTTTCGACTTGAACTCTCAAGCGGAGATCAAATTCTGGCAGCTAAAGTTATTGTTACCACCGGCGGATTTAATAAAATAGGAGGCTATCAATGGCTTAAAGATCTGGGGTTAAAAATAGCAAAACCTGTTCCCAGTTTATTTACATTTAATGTGCCCGATAGTGAAATGAAAGATCTAATGGGGCTTTCCGTTTCGCAAGGCGGCGTACAAATACCAGGCACAAAATGGAAAAGCGAAGGCCCTGTTTTGATTACACATTGGGGATTTAGCGCGCCTGCAGTAATTAAACTCTCGGCCTGGGCTGCTATTTATCTGAATGAAATTAATTACAAGTTTCCCATTTTAATAAATTGGGCAGGAGCCGGTGAGCCATTCGTAAGAGAAGAAATAAGCGGTATGCGTCAGAAACATCCTTTAAAAGTTGTGGTCTCTAATCCCATGTTTGGTTTGCCGGCGCGACTGTGGGAAAAGCTTTGTGCCATGGCAGAAATAAGCGCAAACTTAAAATTTGCTGATTTACCGGCTAAAAAGGCGAATAAATTGATGGAAAATTTGGTGCGTTGCGGATTCAATGTATCCGGAAAAACTACTTTTAAAGAAGAGTTTGTGACTTGTGGTGGTGTGGAACTTGATGCAGTTAACCTACTTACATTTGAGTCGAAAAAGGTTCCGGGTTTATACCTCGCCGGCGAAGTGCTTAATGTTGATGGGATTACAGGTGGATTTAATTTCCAGCATGCATGGACAAGTGGCTACTTGGCAGGGAAAAATGCTGGAGAATCGCTGCATTGAAGGGGTTTAGAAATTAGAAATCTTACGCCGAAATTATTAGGGATTATTGTGTTTTGGATCAACAAAACATAGATACTTTTGTTCCTTTTAAAAACCAACTATGAAAAAGATATTTGTATTCTTTGTATTCGCTACCCTTGGTGTTTCGGCCTTTGCGCAGAGCCCTATCGGAGCCGATGGTAAGCAGTTTAATTTTGGTTTGGGTCTTTACGGTTCCGGAATTCCGGTTTATGCCGGATTAGACTTTGGGGTACATCCAGATATTACGGTGGGTCCACAGATAGGTCTCGATCTTAACTTAGACTACTTAAGCATTTCCGGTAGAGGAGATTACCATTTTAATACGATTCTCGATATTCCGCGTGACTGGGACTTTTATGCCGGACTTAATATCGGATTTGCTATCGGTTTTGAGGATGATCACGATCACGGCATCCATAATAAGAATCACGACCACGTGAGCGGTCTAGATTTGGGCTTCCAAATCGGAGGGAGATATTATTGGAATAGTAGCTGGGGCATCAATCTTGAATTGGGAGGAGGTAATAATCTCAATGGTGGTCGTTTTGGCCTTTCTAAAAGATTTTAATTAGCTGATTTACTGAGAATATAGCTCGCGCATTAAGCACTAATTGCGGTGTCTTACTGGTTTGATCATTAGGTGGTTGGAGCTAAAAAATCAATATTAAATGATAATAGAACCTAAAACGCGTGGGTTTATCTGCATTACCTCACACCCAACAGGCTGCGAGCAAAATGTTTTAAATCAAATTGATTATATAAAATCGAAAGGAAAAATCGCAGGTGCTAAAAACGTGCTTGTTATTGGAGCATCAACTGGTTTTGGTTTGGCTTCGAGAATTACAAGTGCTTTTGGCTCAGAGGCTTCTACCATAGGTGTTTTTTTTGAAAAACCACCTTCGGAAGGAAAAACAGCTTCACCGGGGTGGTACAATACCGCTGCTTTTGAAACAGTAGCTCAAAATGCAGGCCTATATGCCAAAAGTATAAACGGCGATGCCTATTCAAAAGAAGTAAAAGCTCAAACTATAAAACTAATCAAGGAAGATCTTGGTGAAATTGATTTGATGATTTATAGCCTGGCGTCACCTGTAAGAACGCATCCTGAAAGTGGAATTCGATATAAATCGACCCTAAAACCAATTGGAGATACTTTCACCAATAAAACAGTAGATTTTCATACTGGAGAAGTAAAAGAGATAAGCATAGAACCGGGTACAGAAGAAGATATTGAGAATACGATTGCAGTAATGGGAGGCGAAGATTGGGAGATGTGGATAAGTGAATTGAAAAAAGAAAATTTGCTTTCTTCTAATTTCAAGACCGTGGCCTACTCGTATATTGGGCCAAAAATTACCGAACCGGTTTATAGAAAAGGAACGATTGGAAAGGCAAAAGACCATTTAGAGAAAACCGCTTTTACCATTACAAATTTGCTAAAAGATATTGGCGGAAAAGCGTACGTTTCGGTTAATAAGGCATTGGTAACCCAGTCTAGCTCTGCTATTCCCGTAATTCCATTATATATTTCCTTGTTGTATAAGGTTATGAAAGAAAAAGGTGTGCATGAAGGCTGTATTGAGCAGATTCAGCGGCTGTATTCCGAAAGATTATTTCTCAATCAGGTGCCACAAGATTCAGAAGGTAGAATACGCATAGACGATTTGGAAATGCGCTCTGATATTCAAGCCGAAGTTTCGAAATTGTGGGAGCAGGCTTCCACAGAAACGCTTCCATCTATTGGCGATTTAGAAGGATATAAAAATGATTTCTTTCATCTCTTTGGTTTTAGTTACGATCAAGTTGATTACGACAAGGAGTCTAACGAAATAGTCAGTATTCCTGGATTACAATAAACAGATGGATACCTAAAACATCCGTTAATGCCTACTTAAATAGGTAGCTCTGAGAGAACATATTTCATTTCTATTAAATTACGCTTGCCGCTTAACAAGTATTGGCAATGTGCTGCGCAACTGTTCAGTTTTCATCCGTTTGTTTGTAAAAATCTTGAATCTATGAAACATGCTTTAGTGCTTTTTCTTTCATTTTTTCTTTCTGTTAATCTTGCTCTTGCGCAAGATGAGCCGGAAGGGTTGCTTGACCAATATGAAGGCGATTGGTTTAACCTGAGTCCCGAGCAAAATAATGTCTTTGGTGTTTCGGTAAACGAGGCTTATAAGCATTTTGCAGATCCAGAAATTCAGCCAGTTATTGTCGCAGTTATTGATGATGGAGTAGATGTATCTCATCCTGATTTGAAAGGCAAACTTTGGATAAATGCCAATGAAATACCGGAAAATGGAATTGATGATGATGCAAATGGATACATTGACGATATATATGGATGGAATTATCTGGGAAATCCGGACGGTGAAAATATTGAGCATGAAAATATTGAGATTGTTCGTCTTTACCGACCTTTGAAAGAACGCTTTGAAAATGTGGATGCCGAGGCAGTTCCCAAAGCTGATAAAAAAGCGTACAAAGAATATCTCTTTTACAAAGCCGCTTACGATGAAAAAATAAGTGAACTGAATTCCGAGTATTCGCAATATGCTCAGCTTGCCGCACTTTATCAGGGCGCTTCGGCATATATGAAAGAGCAGCTGAAATCTGAAGAGTTAACAATCAACGACCTGATCAAATATCAACCTGAAAATGAAGACGATGGTCAGGTTCGCGATTTTCTTTTGATGGCCGAGCAGGAAGGGCTTAGGCAGTATCTTACCGAAAATGATTCTTACTTTGAGTCTTCAATTCAGTATCATTACAATATTGATTTTAATCCCAGAACTATTGTAAATGAAGCCGAGGCTGAACGAAATAATACCGCTTACGGCAACCCAATGGTTTGGGCGGGTAATCCCGATCACGGTACCCATGTGGCCGGAATTATTGGAGCCGTACGACACAATGACAACGGCATAAACGGTATCGCGAAAAACGCCCGAATTATGTCGCTTCGTGTGGTGCCCGATGGCGATGAACGCGATAAGGATGTGGCTCTAGCCATCAGATACGCAGTTAACAATGGCGCCAAAGTGATTAATATGAGCTTTGGAAAAGATTATTCACCCGAAAAAGAATTGATATACAGCGCAATAGAATACGCTTCCGCGAATGATGTTTTGCTGATTCATGCAGCTGGAAATGACTCTGAAAACAATGATAAGTTGGCTAACTATCCCGATGGTACAATGGGAAAGCGAAAGTCTTTTGAAAATTGGATTACAGTAGGAGCTAGCGGGCCTTTGCGTGATATGACCTTTATTGCAGAGTTTTCGAATTACGGCAAAAAATCAGTTGATATTCTTGCACCCGGAGTTGATATATTGAGCCTTGTATCAGGTGGCGGAGTTGATAGCTACTCGGGTACGAGCATGGCTGCACCGGTTGTGAGTGGAATAGCGACAGTATTGCGAGGAGCTTATCCCAACCTTTCGGCCAATGAAATTAAAGAAATCATTCTTCAGTCAGCTGATATTGATAAGAAACTCCACGTTATGTTTCTAGGTGATGACCTCAAAATAAAAAAGTTGATTCGAAACCCAGGCGTGCCATCTCTTTTTATGTCGCTCGTAATTGCAAAGGTTAAATCGGGCTCCTGATTTAGGCATCTTTCCATTCATTTTCTCGTCATATAAGCAGCGTTTTGGTAGTTAAATGAATCACTTTGTGATTTCTATTTAACTTTTCGTAAATTTATTACCCTGTTTAGTAGATATGAAGATCATTTATCTTAAACCGTTGCTGCTTTCATTCTGCGCTGCATGGGCTTTTTTAGGCTCATTCTCAATTCATGCGCAGACCGGATCGGGTTCATTTCCCAACTATGGAGATGAAGGTTTAAGACGCGTTGACATAAACGAGATCATCGATAAAACCTACCTGCGCGATTCTACCTTTACCTATATTTCCACAGCTGAGTCTACAGAAGAAGAATGGTTGCTAAAGGAGAAAGCGGTTTATTCATACGACAATCAGGGTAGGGAAGTACTACGCCAAATATTTGCAAAGGAGAACGATGCGTGGAAAGGATACAAACAGAAAAAAAGCACCTATATATCAGATTTTCTTGCTGCAGAAGAAGAGCTTATCCGAGCTGAAAATAAGGCTGTTTACGAGCCGTCAATTAAACGCGATTTTAGTTATAATTATGTGGGTCTAATAAGTGAAATTACCACATTTGAAAACGTAAATACGCAATGGGTGGCCGATTCCAAAACCAGTTATACGTACAATTCGGATTATTTGATTTCTGAAGAGTCGAGTTTTGAGTGGATGGAATCTGAAATGAAATGGGAAAGAATTTCGCGTTATTTGTATACCTACAATGGCTTAGATGACCTTAAAAAAGAGGTGTTTCAAATTTGGGTCGATAGTCTGAATACCTGGAAAAATGAAACCAGTAAAGTTTACGAATACAATGAATCCGATGATCTTATTTCTACTACCCGCAGTACATGGAATAATTTGGAGAATGGATGGATTAATACATCTGTAGTTTCTATTCAATACAATGACGAGGGTCAGTTTTTAGGCAGTGCACAGAAACTTCTTAATCAAAATTCTGAATTTATACCCTCCCAATCTGAAACTGCAAATTACGATTCAGAAGGTAATATTGGCGAAATCGTAAAAAGTGCCTGGGATGAAAGTTCAGGTGTCTGGGATAATTATCAAAAGCAGGTGCATTATTGGAGTGAGTACAATCGTGGCAATTTATCGCAAGGAAGAAACGAAATAGAATGCTTTTTTGCAAATCCTTACACCATCGGGCTTCCCTTGTATTGCAGCTCGCTTAAGTCCGATGTTATTTACACAGTTTCAGTATACGATCTGAATGGAAGGTTTTTTTATTCTGATCATTTTCTGGGCAGTTCTTCTTTTAGGATTAAACGCTTTATAGAATCAGGTTATTACATTTTTCACATTTCCGGAGGCCTCGATTCCCATTCTGAAAAGGTTTTTATAAAAAATTGAGTTTTTAAACCCACTTCTCATTCTGAATTTATCTAACTTCATGGCAAAAGTAATCCCATGAAAGAGATAGAAAACCCAATTGCGGAAGCGCCAAATATTCAAAATCAGATTGTAGATCAGTTTATTGCGGTTAGAAAACGCACAGAAGATATTTGCCAGCCGCTTCAAAAAGAAGATTACGTCGTTCAGCCCATTGATGATGTATCCCCGCCAAAATGGCATCTAGCGCATACCACCTGGTTTTTTGAAACATTTTTTCTATCAGAGATATTGCCCGAATATCAGAAGTTTGATCCTGATTTTAACTACTTGTTTAATAGCTACTACGAATCTGTCGGCAAACGTGTTTTGCGCACTGACCGCGGAAACATTACACGACCCGGAGTAGATAAGATTTATGCTTACCGCAAATATGTGGATGAGCATATCGTAAAAGCCCTTCGGGAGGAAACGGCTAGCCAGCAACTTCTGGAAATTATTCAACTTGGTTTGCAGCACGAAATGCAACACCAGGAGCTCTTGCTTACAGATATCAAATATATTCTGGGGCACAATCCCATATTTCCGGTTTACGATGCCAACTGCGAAATAGATCGGATTCCCGTCAATTCAAATACTGATTTTATTGCTGTCGATCAGGGAATTTATGAGATCGGATTCCATGGAAGTGGTTTCTCATTTGATAATGAGTGGAACAGACACAAGGTTTATCTCCACGATTTTGAAATTTCTTCTCAGCCGGTTACTTTTGGCGAATATATTGATTTTGTGGAAGATGGCGGGTATAAAAACTTTAAATTCTGGCATAGTGACGGTTGGGCTTGGGTTAATCAAAACAAAATTGCGGCACCCATGTTTATGTATGAGCAAAACGGAACATGGTTTAGATATACTCTGAGCGGTTATAAGCCTATAAATCCAAACGACACACTTATGCACATTAGTTTTTACGAAGCTTCGGCTTATGCCGCATGGAAAGATTGCAGGCTACCTACTGAATATGAGTGGGAAGCGGCATCTGATCTGTTTGCATGGGGAAACTGCTGGGAATGGACCAATAGCGCCTATTTGCCTTACCCCGGTTTTAAAACAGCTGCGGGAGCGATAGGTGAGTATAACGGCAAGTTTATGATAAATCAGATGGTGCTGCGTGGTGGGTCGAAAGCCTCTTTTACGGGGCATAGCCGTAACTCTTACCGCAATTTTTTTCATCCACATTTACAATGGCAATATGCAGGCTTAAGGCTTGCCAAGTAGGATATGAGTTTTAAAGAAGATGTAGGCACCGGTCTGAGTGAGAACCCAAAGTATTTGTCTTCGCGTTATTTTTACGATGCCGAAGGTGACAAGATTTTTCAGGCTATTATGAAAATGCCCGAATACTACCTGACAAATGCAGAGTTTGAAATTTTCTCAACCCAAGCGGAGCAAATTCTCTCTGAACTTGACGTAAATGGTCGTAAATTTGATTTAGTAGAGTTCGGCGCCGGAGATGGTTTTAAAACCAGAATTCTTATTGAACGCCTTATCGAAGCCGGGGCAAATTTTCGGTATATTCCAATCGATATTTCTGAAAATGTGCTAAATACCCTGAAATCTGATTTTCAAAAGCGCTTTCCTGATCTCGAAATATTAGCAGAAAATGCTGAATACTTTGAAGCCTTGGAAAGCATAAATAGAAAATCTGAAAATCCCAAAGTAATTCTGTTTTTGGGATCGAGTATTGGTAATTTTTTGGAAGATAGAACAGTTCGGTTTTTGAACGCGCTGTATGCCGTTTTGAATGTTGGTGATTTTACCCTTATTGGATTTGATCTGAAGAAAAATCCCAAAACCATTCTTGAAGCATACAACGATAAGCAGGGGATAACTAAAGCGTTTAACCTCAATTTATTGAAACGGATAAATAGGGAATTAGAAGCAGATTTTGATTTGGAAGCTTTTGACCACTACCCGTACTATGATCCCGAAACAGGGTTTGCCAAAAGCTATATTGTGAGCTTAAAAAAGCAAACGGTAAATATTAAGGGATTGAAGAAGCAATTTGTCTTCGATGCAGGAGAAGCAATACACACAGAAATAAGCCGTAAATACGGGATTAACCAAATAGAAACACTATTTGAAAATGCCAACTTTAATGTTTCTAAACATTTTTTCGATTGTAAGCATTATTACGTTGATACTTTAGCTAAGAAAATATGAAAGCCATCTGGAAAGGGCACGTCCTTGCCGAAAGCGACAAGACAATTAACATTGAAGGGAACGAATACTTCCCGCAGGAAGCTGTGAAATCTGAATATTTACACAAAAATGATTTTCATACCATATGTCCCTGGAAAGGAGTTGCAGCTTATTACGATATAAAAGTAAATGGCGACACAAACGAAAATGCGGCATGGTATTATCCTGATGCGAAGCCGGCCGCAAAAGAAATAACCAATTACGTGGCTTTTTGGCGCGGGGTAGAAGTAAAGGAGAATTAAACGGGTTTTAAACCGAGCTTTTTACCAAGGTTAAGCATAAATGTAAATGCTTCGTCGTAGCTATTGTGAATTTCTCCATCGAGAATAGCTTCTTTAATGGCATTTTTTATGGTGCCTACAGCGCGAGAGGGTTCTATACCAAAGGTCTCCATAATCAACTCGCCGCTTATGGGTGGCTGCCAGTTTCTTACGCGGTCGTTCTGTTCAACTTCTACAAGCTTTTTCTTTACTTTTTCGTAATTGGCCAGATACCGTTTTACTTTAGCTTCATTCTTTGATGTAATATCGCTCTTGCATAGCGTCATCAAGTCGTCAATATCGTCGCCAGCATCAAAAAGCAATCGTCGTATAGCCGAATCGGTGGCCTCTTCCTTGGTTAGTGCAATAGGTCGCAGGTGCAACGCAACCAGCTTTTGCACATATTTCATCTTAGCATCGAGTGGTAGCTTCAGCCGCTTAAATATACTCGGCACCATGCGTGCTCCGCGGTCTTCGTGTCCGTGAAAAGTCCAGCCGATTTCCGGTACAAATCGTTTGGTGGCCGGTTTGGCAATATCGTGCAGTATGGCAGCCCATCGCAACCAGAGGTTATCGCTGGTACGCGCCACATTGTCAAGAACCTCGAGCGTATGGTAAAAATTATCTTTATGCATATGCCCATCGCGCTCTTCTGTGCCGTAAAGGTCAACCATTTCTGGAAAAAACATCTGTAGTAATCCGGTGTCAAACAAGAGCTTAAAGCCAATAGACGGTTTTGGAGAGAGAATGATTTTATTGAGCTCTATGCTTATTCGCTCTTCACTTATTATGCTGATTCTATCGCTCATTTTTTCAATGGCCTGAATCGAAAGTTTGTCAATTTTAAAGTTTAGCTGCGAAGCAAATCTAATAGCGCGCAGCATGCGCAGCGGATCGTCACTATAGGTTATTTCAGGATCGGTTGGAGTTCGTATTATTTTTTTCTCAAGATCTTCTAGTCCATAAAAAGGATCAATAAAATTACCAAAATCATTTTTCGACAGCGCAAGAGCCATTGCATTTATGGTGAAATCGCGTCGCAATTGATCATCTCTTAAAGAGCCTTTTGTCACACTTGGCTTTCGCGAATCAGGGCTATAACTTTCCTTACGTGCTCCCACAAACTCCAGTTCCCACTCTTCAAAGTGAAGCATGGCTGTGCCAAAAGTTTTAAAAATAGCCACGTTTGTATTTCCAATTTCTTGAGCTACTGCGTTGGCCAGAGCTATGCCATCACCCACGGCAACTATATCAAGGTCTTTGCCTTCTCTTCCTAAAAGTGTATCTCTTACAAATCCTCCTATTACGTAGGCCTCGCAATTTTCTTTCTCTACAACTTTTTTAAGCATCTTAAAAACAGTCGATTCCAGAACTTCATCAAAGGGCATTTTGGTTGTTGCAGACTTATTCACGGATAATTTTAACGTTGCTAGCCAGGTCGAGATAAATAATCGGAATTTTCTTCATTGAGTAGCTTTTAATTCCGGGCGGCAAAGTTAGCACATATTCTATTTCATCCAAAATTGCCGTATCTCCTTCTTCTATCGTTCTGGCCAGACTTCCATCAGCCTTTAGCAAAGCCGTAGCCGCTACAGGTCCATTTGCAGCCTGCACAAGTTTTCGCTCTTCCATACTTGTCACCATTCTCACAGCAATTGTACCATCAGCGGCCAGTGCATTCTTGGCGATATCTCTACCTCCGGGTAGTACCAGAATAATAGGAGAATCGGCTGTATCAAAAATATCCCACGCAAGTGGTGGCACATCGTGCACGTACTTGTTTACACGTGCATCGCTATCCATTAAAATGGTAAAACCCTTATCTGCTTTTCGTTTTTTTAGCTTCCGCAAATGATCTACCGACGCGCTATTACGCGCATCGCAAATCAGCGAAATACTGTCTTCCAAATAGGTCAGGATTATAGCACCATCCTTAATTTTCAGTGGTGCTTCTTTAATTGTAATTTCTATCAAGGCTCAAAAAATTGGTTGAGATCTATGGTATATGCGCATTTAAAATGTCCTTCCGGACACGCTTTTTTGCCGTGAAGGCCACAAGGGCGACATTCAAGCTTTTCGCGGGTTTCAATTATTTTGCTGTTGTCGCTAAGCGGCCCAAAACCAAATTCGGGAATTGTGCTGCAATAAATCGCAGTAATAGGCGCATTTACAGCCGATGCAATATGCATTGGGGCAGAATCGTTTGTGTAATTCATTCGGGCACCTTCCATAAGCGCTGCCGATTGCAATAGAGTTAGCTCGCCGGCAAGGATAACCACATTGTCATGCACGCTCTTATTTTTGATAGAAGCGCAAAGATCTATATCTGATGGAGCTCCAAGCAAAAATATTTTCCTCTCGGGGTTTAATTTGTCTATAAGTTTTACCCATTTTTCTTCTGGGTATTGCTTGGTAAACCAAACAGATGCCGGCGCTAGGCAAAAATAAGGACTGGATTGATACTGGCCTACTTTCTCATAATCTGCCGTGGAAGGATATAAGACCGGTCGCTGAAAACTTGGATCTGTAAGATGCTCTATCAGGCTTAAATTGCGATCTACCTCATGCATTTTTTGATCTATAACATGCGGAAACTTGTGGGTAAATGCGAAAGAGAACGGATTTTTGGAAAAGCCAATTTTAATTTTGGCTTTGGAAGAAGTGGTGAGAAAACCGGATGAGGCAAAACGCTGCAAATTAATTAACACGTCGTACTTGTTTTTCCTAATTTCTGCCGTAATTTTTGCTAGGGTATTGTATTTTGATTTTCTCTTGTCCCAAATCAAAACCCGGTTTAATTTAGGATGACCTTTAAGCAAACCTTCATTTCCTTTGCGGAGCAAAAAATCAATATTGCTTTCCGGGTAAAAACGTTTCAGCTTCTCGATAAGTGGTGTAGCCAGTATCACATCACCAATAAAAGCTGTTTGAATAATCAAAATGTTTTTCATTCTTTTATACGGCTACCTGATGCTCTCTAAGTGCCTCGTTAAGAGAGGTCTTAAGGTCTGTGCTTTTTTTTCTTTTGCCAATAATAAGTGCGCAGGGTACCTGATACTTTCCTGCAGAAAATTCTTTTTCGTAAGAACCGGGTATGACTACACTTCGCTCTGGAACTTCACCCTTATAGGTTTTTGGTTCACTACCGGTTACATCTATAATGTGTGTGCTTTTTGTGATCACTACGTTGGCGCCAAGCACTGCTTCTTTGCCTATTTTTACACCCTCTACCACTATGCATCGTGAGCCTATAAATGCACCATCTTCAACTATCACCGGCGAGGCTTGCAAAGGTTCTAAAACACCACCTATACCTACACCGCCACTTAAATGCACGTTTTTTCCAATCTGTGCACAGCTGCCCACAGTTGCCCACGTGTCTATCATGGTATTTTTATCTACGTAAGCGCCAATATTTACATAACTCGGCATCATAATTACGCCCGGAGCGAGATAGGAACCATATCGCGCTATGGCGTGAGGCACTACACGTACTTCTTTTTCAGCGTAGCCTGTTTTAAGTTTCATCTTATCGTGAAATTCAAAAGGGCCAACTTCTATCGTCGTCATTTTCCGAATGGGAAAATAAAGCACTACGGCTTTTTTTACCCATTCATTTACTGCCCACTTTCCATCTTTAAAAGATGCGCAGCGTAAATTCCCCCTGTCCAGGCCATCTATAACTTCCTCAATGGCCTCTAAAGACTCCTTATCTTTAAGAAGATCCCGATTTTCCCAGGCCGCTTCTATTCTTTCGGGTGTTGTCATAAATGCTACATTAGTTTAGCAAAGATAGCAATCTAAAAAGGGCTGGCGAATATAGTTGATTATTCTTGGCTTATTTAAAATTTAATTCCTGTTCAGGTAGTGGTTTGTTCCTTTCTGTAAATATTTGAAACTACATTCCGATTTAGCTTTTTATGGAGTGAAAATCAGCAAGACTGTCTTCATTTGCTAAAATTTTGATACAAAATGAATGCATTATGCGTATTCTGTCTTAATTTATTACCAACGTAAAAAACTTTCCTTTCCTTTACAATCTAAATAATGACAGAATTATTTCTGTCTTCGATACATGGTATGAAAGATCTAAATTTTGACAGCTTAAAAAAACTTACAATTTTTTTAATTTTTGCTACTCTTTTGGTGTATATCATGATTGTGGGTCAAGGCATTATAGTGCCTTTAACTATTGCCTTTTTTATTGCTTTTTTTCTGGTGCCCTTGTCAAATTTACTTGAGCGCATTCATTTTCCACGGGTGCTGGCAGCTATTGTAAGCGTGCTCGTAGCCATTATTGTTCTAGCCGGGCTGCTCACGCTGTTAGGTTCACAGGTTCAGCGGTTTGCGAGTGATGCTGATCAAATGGTTCAAAAATTTTCAGAGCTAAAAGACAAACTGCCCGATGTTGTAATGAGCAATATAGATGACTTATCGGTAGAAAAAGGAATTAAATTTGTTCAGTCCCACATGGGCGAAATATTTACAAGCTTAACTGGCTTTCTCGGAAGTTTTAGTGTTGTGATTATAGTGCCAATTTACATTGTGCTTATTTTGGTTTATCGAGATCATTTAAAGGAATTTTTATTTCGGGTTTTTGACAGAAAGAAGGCAAAGAGCTCACACGATGAAGGCCAAGGCATCAGAAAACTTGTGCCGCGAATAAGAAGGGTAGTGCAAAAATATCTTACAGGTGTTTTTTACGTTATGTGCATCCTCTTTGTGCTTTACAGTATCGCGCTTTTTTCATTAGGAATAAAGCACGCAATGCTATTTGCTGCCATTGCCGCTTCGCTCAATATTATTCCTTTCGTAGGCCCGTTTATTGGTTCGGCTCTTCCTATTTTGTTTGCATTCATTACTAAAGATTCACTTTTCTATCCCGTTGCTGTACTCGGTTGTTTTGTAGTTATTCAGGCTGTAGAAGGAAATTTCCTCACCCCTAAAATTGTGGGTAATAATGTGAGCCTTAATCCTTTCATTACGCTTGTAGCGCTTATTGTCGGAGGTTCTATTTGGGGTGTCGTAGGAATGATTTTGTTTATACCACTGGTGGCCATCCTCAAAGAGATTTTTGGAGCAATAGATGGCTTAGAGCCTTATGGCTATTTATTGGGCGATCCGGGTACAGAAGACTCCGAACCAAAATTTTTGACCAAGATTGTCAATAAAATTAAATCTAAAGTCTCCGAATAGTTTTTAGATTATTGTACCACAAGGGTTGATCTACGTATAATTTTACCGGCTTGAAAGGATACTACATATGTTGCAGCAGCTAACTTGCTAATGTCAACTTGAGTTTGGCCTTCTGCAATATTCCTTTCCATGACTACTCTGCCATATGTATCCTGTACAATGAGGTAGCCGCCCTTTTCGGGAATAATAACGTTTAGCCAATCACTGGCAGGATTTGGGTAAACGTCAAGTTTGAGCTGTTTATTTTCAGCTATTCCAGACACCAAATCGCAAGCCGTGGCGAGCCCGCTAAAAAATTCATATACATCTACTAGAGCAGGTTGAATGCATTGGCCGTGTGTTGCACCGGCAAGCGAGTTTAACGCCTGCACGTCTGCAGCACCATTGGCATTCATTGCAGAATCTGCAGTAATGCTGTTTTGATAATTCACTTGCTCATCACCGGTACAATAAAACATGCGTAAGGGTACCTGCGGCGTCCAGTTGTGTGTATCGTTGTCTTCTAGATCTAGCCAAAGGGGATGATTGGGATTGCTCTGAAAATTACTGTAAACAGAATCTACCAAAAGATTTGAAAGTTGGTTGGGCAAAGTATCATTTACCACGTTCATAGAATAGGTATTTTGAACCCCGTCAAAAAAAGGTGTCACTATAGTATCATAAGGGCTTTGTATGATGTCGCTCAAGTCGGTGTATAAATTTCCATAAGCCAGCTGATAGCTAATTAAAAGATAAACGATGTATCCCGGATTGGAGTAGGGTGCATCGCTAAGAATAACTTCAGCCTGCGAGCCAGACAGGTCATATGGGCCGCTGCACGGCGCGCCTGCCACTATTCCTAATTCTTCATTCAAATCATTCTCTTCGGCGTATTTTAGTGTAGCCATTGCAGCTTGTCCGCCTTGCGAATAGCCGGTTATAAAAAGCTCACCATTGTCTTGCTGGGGTTTTGTTTCCAAAAATTCACGAGCCGCTCGAATTAAGTCTATCGTTGCAGTAGCTTCCGATTCTGCGTGTACATACGGATGAATACCTGGATTTTGGCCCAGACCCAAGTAATCAGGAGCAACCGCAATAAAGCCTGTGCTGGCAAATACTTTGGTTAAGAACCCTTCCAGATTGTTGTAGCTCGGTACATCGAGTTGTTTTAAAACCGTTCCGTGACAATAGGCAATCATCGGGAAGCTATTGCATGATGCAGCGCTAACAGGTATAGCCACAGCCCCTGAAGCAATCGTTGGCTCTCCGGCTGTGTTGGTGGTATTGTAAGTAATTCTGTAAAAATCTACATCGTATTGAGCAGGAATTCCAGGAACGAAACCGAGTGAAAATGAATTTGTGAAATTCAAAAACTCGCTATTTACCAAATACTGCGATTTCACAGTGGCAGACAGAAATAAAAGCAATAGAAGCAATGGGAGTGGTAGATTTTTAAGTTTCATATTGGTTGTAATTCAAAGATTTATTGAAAGAATTTCGAGCATAAGGTAATAATTCTTTGGGATGATTACTTTTGACCATGGCAAAAATAATTGGTATTGATTACGGAACTCGGCGCTGTGGAATAGCCGAAACCGATGATTTACAGATTATTGCAAGCGCTTTAACCACAGTTCCAACCAATGAAATATTTAAGTTTTTGGACGATTATTGTGCGAAAAACAGCGTAGAAGCAGCCGTAATTGGTTTGCCGGTGCGTATGAGCGGCGAATTAAATGAGGTAGAAGAAGATATTTTGAAGTTCATCAAGAAATTTTCAAACAAGCATCCCAAAATTCGCATAGAGCGAATAAACGAGGCTTTTACTTCAAAGCTCGCTATGCAGACGATGATACAATCTGGAGCAAATAAAAAGAAAAGAAGAGAGAAAGGAAATTTAGATAAAATCAGTGCAACCCTTATATTGCAGCAATATTTAGAAAATCAGCGAAATATATTAAGAAATGAGCGAAGATAAAGACAACGACAAAAAGAAAGATGGCGGTATAAACCGCGAAATTGAAAAACTACACCTCGAAGAGCGAAAAGTATTTTTGTGGGGACAAGTTGACGATGACTCGGCGAGATATGTAATAGACCGCATGTTGTATTTGGATCACAAAGAACCGGGAAAGGAAATTACTTTCGTGATAAACAGCCCAGGTGGATATGTAACTTCCGGATTTGCGATTTACGATACCATGAAATCGCTAAAAAGTCCGGTTTCGACTGTGTGTCTCGGATTGGCAGCATCAATGGGAAGCATTCTGCTTTCTGCCGGAACCAAAGGAAAACGCAAGATTTATCCAATGGCAAAAGTAATGATTCATCAGCCGAGCGGTGGTGCACGCGGACAATCGTCAGATATTGAAATTCAAGCCATTGAAATCTTGAAAACTAAAGAACTTGGCGCGAAAATTTTGGCTGAGAACTGTGGTCAGAGCGTTGAGAAAGTCATGAAAGATTTTAACCGCGATTACTGGATGGACGCTGAAGAAAGTGTGGCTTACGGAATTGTGGATACGGTGGCTTAAGATTGGCTATAAGCTTCGGGCTGCAAGTCTTTAGAATAAGCGGAACGCATGGCTGCAAGTGAATTTAGGTGCTGGATTTTTTTCTGCGGCTAAATAGATTTCATTTGCAGTTTGTGGTTTGTTGTCCGTCTGTTACTATGTACATGCTGATCTCTTAAAGCCTGACTTTGGCTTACTATAGGGGAGTAGCGGCTAATGTTCAGTTAAAAATGCGTTTAAATACATCTTTTTAAACGGTGTTCAAGATTTTCAACTCTGCCCTACTTGTGCCATCTTTTTAGGTATGGGCTGGACGAATACTTAAGTTATCGTAGCGTGTTTATTTATAGGGTTATCCATTTAAGTCGCGAAACGTAAAATTTCCCCTGCACAATATGCCTATTATCGAAGTAATTCCGTAAAGCACTGTTTGCCATCGCGATAGTGAGAAATTGATTTTGAGTCACCGAACTCATTTAGAGATTTCTTTTCCACTTTACTCATGCTTAATTAATCGAATTGGTATTCGTGAGCTCAAGCACAGCTTTTCGGTTGTACAGAAGTAATAATTTGTTTTTTTAGCGGTTTCTGTGAGATCGTTCGCTCTCGCTCTCTTAGTTCTTGAAACAACCGAATGACGAAGGAATGAGCTCATGGCTACCATAATATTTTTTAATAATTCAGCCATAAAGTGGAGCAACTAAGGCGACAGCCGATCTCATGAGTACCTATAAAAACAAATGCAAACGAATAAAATTCAAGGCTGCAAATAAAACAGCAACCTAAACTTCTCCACTCCTAAGTGCGGCCGGGTGATCTCCTTGTGCCTCGGAGCTTTCCGGTCTTACTAAGGATTGGCTTCGATCAGAACGCAGTTTTTTTTGAGGCCGCCTCGCCTGCTCTTAGCCTATCGGTTTCACATAGCCAGGTCATCTCCGCTGCGAAGCAAGTAAATGCTCTACGCAACGCATTTCGATATCTAAATGGATAACCCTATTTATTTATTTTCTTCATATCAAGCGTATTTTTTCCGACTGTATATGCATAAGCTGAAGAAGGTAAAAATTGAAAATGAACTTCTGCATGTTCCACTTCCCCCTCTTTGCTTATTGAAGTAACAATGGGTGTTTTAATATTATTCTCTTGACAAAATTTGATCAAACTTTTTAATTCTTTTGGCTTTTCATAATATCGATCAGACCATTTGATTTCGAGAGCCCAAATAGGCTTCAGTGTATTATCACTCAGCCCCACCATATCCACCTCACCATTACTCCATCTAGCATAATACGGCGTAAACCAATCTCTATGCATCCATTGAGCAAATATGGCAGTTTCAACCATATTTCCTATCATTTCATCAGTTGATGTTATAGGTGTAAATAAGGCGCTCCTTAATGATGGATTAGTCAGGTAAATTTTGAAAAAGTTATCTCGTTTGAATCTTTTTCCGCTTTGATCAATTCGTCTTACTTGCTTTATTAAAAATGCTGCTTCTAAGTATTCAATATACTTTTTTAATGTGTTTTTAGGTACTTGTGATTGTTTACTCAAGGTCTCAAGCGAAAATTCACCGCCACTGTTGTATGCAATGGTTGTAAACAAAGAATATAATTCTCTTGTGTCGCTTATGCCATAGAGACTAGGTAAATCTCTTAGAATAACTTTGTCTACAATATCTTGCCTAATATATCGCCCCGGGTTTGCTTGAATTTTTTCAGAAAGTATAACTTCCGGATAGCCTCCAAAGTTGATGTAATCTAAAAAATGCCTATTAAGCTCATCTAAATGAGTTGTAGAATAAAATTCTGTCTGTTTATCATGCCAATTTAGCTTTATAGGCTTAATTAACGTGTCTAAACCTTTTAAAGATATGAATTCATTGAAAGTAAGGGGAGGAAGTAAAAAATCTGTAAAGCGGCCAGCCCCACTTTCGTTGCTTGCAAACTTTAAGGCAGCTGCAGCAGAACCAGATACGATAAACTTATCTTTTCTATAACTATCTACTAATGATTTTAAGTGTACTTCCCAATCTCTACAGTATTGAATTTCATCAAATATTATGTGCCAATCAGATTTGTCAGTCAGACCAGTGGCTTGTTTTGAATCAATAAAAAGTTGCTCAAGAGATATGTTGTTATAAATTGGGTTCTCTATGGTTATAAATATTATTTTTTTTGGATTTGTCCCGCATTCGATTAATTCTTGAACCATATGATAGAGCATAACCGTTTTTCCAACCCTTCTCGGGCCCATCAATACCACGGCTCTCCTAATTTCTCTTTCTTTGACTAATGGTTTAAATAGTTCAAAGTACAATCTTCGTGGCATCTCATTGTAGTCAGTCTCAATTTCGCCTTCTATCCACCATGGATTTTCAAATCGAATTCGATCCAATATCTGATCTTTAGATATTTCTCTTATCATTTCATTCGTGTTTGATGCCAAATATACGAAATAGAGTCATTTAAATGATCTTATAATCATATAATATTTGTTTTAAAGAAAAAAGAAGCAAACGGGATTCTTATTTCCCATTCTTTAAGGGGTCTGTATTTCCTTATTTGATAATAATTTTTTCTGTTACAACGCTATTATCAAATTCAACTTTCAAAAAATATTGGCCACCTGAAATTCCTGAAATATCTAACTGTCTTTCAAATAATTCGAATTGTTTTATTCGTTTTCCATTTAAATCAAGTAATGTAATCCGTAGTACCTTAGCATCTCTATTAATAGAAATGTGCAGCAGATCACTCGCAGGGTTTGGGAAAATATTAATCTGGTTTAGCTGATTAGACAAGTGTGGCGTTGAAAGCACTCCGTTTTCATCAACTTTAAAGGCTACAGCTTGTATGTCTCCTTGTATAATGGATGTACCTGTACATATAAATCCATTGTCATTGGTTTTTTTTATATGATGTCCTTCGGCGGCAGTTCCAGAATCGTAGGTGATAAAACGATCCCAAACTATATCAAAAGCATTATCTATCTGAATAATTCTATAATTTGATTCAATATCAAAACTCAACATTGTAACTACGTCAAAATCATCTTTATAATATGAATAAGCCCATTCTCTAATCGTGTTGTCATAATTAAATTCGTAATCATTCAGAAACACCCCATTTGCATCAAGCTCAATAATCAATGGTCTTGCAATCCAATTAGGTGCATACCACCCACAAACTAAAATATTCCCATTGTTTTTGATGAATACAACTCGACCTTGTCCGCCAAAGTAGTCATAAGTATTATTCCATAATAAGTTTCCCGTATTGTCCAAGGCAACTGCATATATACCTTCGGGTGTACTTATCGTTGATGTAACTTTCCCAGAAATTATATAGTTGCCATCAGGTGTTTCTGCCACCGAGTATGCTTGATGCCTAATCGATGGATGTAGTCCATCAGGGTGAGTATATACCCATTCAACGTTACCAAAAGCATCTGTTTTAATAGCATACAAAGCCTGTGAATTTGCAGACGTAGCAGTATGGTTTGCTCCTACCGAAAGTAAACCGCCTTCTGACGTTTCAACTACTTTTACTAAACCCTGAGCAAAACTCCCACCGTAGTTATGCTGCCATAGTATATCTCCATCGGTATTTATTTTTGCTAAATAGGCATCCTTATAGTCATTTTGAAACCCATAATCTGATACACCGGCAATTACAAGATTACCATCCATGGTTTTAATGATGCTATAGAAACTAAGATCTTGGTAAGCTGAATTCGGGTCACTATAATTAATAGACCACAATTCATTTCCATTTACGTCCATTCTCCTTATTACTGCGTCTCCAACATAGTTTGCAAGCGTATCCTGATATACCTGATTCCCACAACTAATGTAATCACCATTGCTTAGTTGTGTGATTCCTTCTCCGTAATCACCCTTGCCTATATCTCCATATGTTTTTTTGAAAGAAATTTGTGAGTACGCGCCTTGACTAATAAGCGTTAAACAAACAATAGCTAAGATTCTCATGTCATCTTTTTTTATGGTGGGTAACGACTAAGCTAAGAAACGTGCGGCTTAATATCCGATATTCTCTTACCTGAGAGTTGTTTTAAGTTGAAGGTAATAATCTTCATTTTAAAAGGATCCCGCATGTATTCTTAGGTAATGTTGGGCACAGCTTATTCTTTCTCTTTTCGCGTCAATACTATCTGGGTCAGAGTTTCTTTTTTCTTTGGGTCAAATATTGTCAAATTCACTGACGGATAGTCCGTTCGACTCTCATTAAGCTCGAACAAGTATTCTTTATTGTTCTGATTCGCTAAACAGACTTTTGCGTTGTATTCAAATCCCGTGGAGTCAACACTAACAATATCTGCTACCCACCTGCAGTAAATGTCGAAGATCAGAGTATCGGACTCGCGAGTTTTTAAGTCTCCAGCCCCGTATACGAATGTCGCTTGTATCAATTCAGTTCCGACAAACCCCGTGAAGATAAAGTCCAAAGAGTGGAGCATACCATCTTCTGAGTTCTCGAAGTGAAACTCTTTTCCTATCTCTTTCTCTTCTCTGATTTCCGTATACAGCTGTCCTGTTGCACCAGTGCTTAGTGTGATTAAAAATATCAGATTTAACAGCTCCTTCATTTTTTATTGTGCCCAACATTCCAATAAGCGCAACAGTTGCGTTTATTTCACCTATATCCATATACTTTCCAAAAGCTTTTTGAAAAGTCTATGATCCATAGAATGTTCTAAATACAAGTATAAGAAATTATAAGACAGGCTATTTAAGCTCTGGCCGATTATATACGAATGTTGCTTCGTACCGTAGGCGTAGAATGGAGTTACACGATTAATTATACGTATAATAATACGTGTAATTTTATTGTACACTTATTAGCAGGCCTGTTTCGGCTCCCACCTAACCAGTCCAAATCTCCCAGCTCATCTCTGCCTGGATTTTAAGCATGCTCAATCCATTTACCACAATAGCTCCTTTTTCCTTTCCTCTGCGCAGAAATTCTGTTTCCGCAGGGTTGTAGGTAAGGTCGTAGAGCAAGTGTTCCGAAGTCAAATATTCATAGGGAATATCCGGAAAACTGGAAACATCGGGATACATGCCCAATGGAGTTGTATTAACAATCAGCTTAAAGGCGTTGATAGCATTTTGGTTTATTTCTGAATAACCCAGCTGCCCTTCTTCGGGCGTTCTGCTTGCAAGCACTACATCGAGCCCTGTTTGCCGTAAGGCATACGCCACAGCTTTTGACGCACCGCCCGTACCGAGTATTAGCGCACGCTCCATGCCGTGAGCTAGAAATGGTTTTATGCTATTGCTAAATCCACCGGCATCAGTATTAAAACCAATCGTTTTTCCGTTGCTAACGCGAATGCTGTTCACCGAACCAATTTCTTTGGCGCTGGGATCAACTTCATCCAAAAATGGAATGATAACCGTTTTGTACGGAATGGTGACGCTCAAGCCCAGAAGGTTTGGGTTTTCGGAAAGGATCTTTGGAAAAACATCAATCGTTTCGAGTTCAAAGTTTTGGAAACGAGCGTCAATCTGCTCCTTTTCAAACTTTTCACGAAAGTAGGCCTCCGAAAAGGAATGCTTTAAGGTTTTGCCGATAAGGCCGTAGAGATCCATATTACGCCTTTTTTGTAGCGACTTTTTCCAAAATGAAAATAATCGCTATGCCTACAACCGCCATGATAATTGCCACAGTGAGCTGCGATGGCTCGCCAGTTAGGCTGGTATAAGTACCGGGAAGAATATTCTCTTCTACCAGTGCAATTTTCTGCTCATTGGCTTCACCCGGATGTTTTACGAACCACTCAAGCACATTTTTCCAGGGCCAGATTTTATTTAGCGAGCCCAGCAGGAATCCGGCGAGGGTAGCCACCGTAATATCGTGAAACCGGCTGAACATAAATTTCAGAAACTTGCTAAAAACCAAGAGCCCCGTTACTGCGCCTGCAATAAAAACGAGGATGGTGGTAATATCGCGGTCATTGAGCGCTGTGAGAACTGTGAAATAAGATCCGAGTAAAATCAAGATAAAACTTCCTGAAATTCCAGGGAGAATCATGGCACAAATGGCAATCATTCCCGAAATAAAGAGATACCATGTGGCTCCAGGTTCGGTAACGGGTGGCAAATCTGTAAGCAGCCAGGCAATAATGGCGCCGGCGGCAAAGGCAAAGTAGCGCGAACCGCTCCAGTTTTTAACCTTTTTGGCTACGAGCGGAATGCTGGCGAGAATTAATCCAAAAAAGAATGACCAGGTGCCTATAGGTTCATTTTCCAGAAGGTAAGAAATAAGTTTTGACAAGCTTAAAATGCTGATGGCAATGCCACCCAGCACAGCGAGCAGGAAGTTGCCATTCATCGCTTTCCAAAAAGGCTTAATACCTTGCTTAAAAAGAATGCCGATTGTTTTAAAATTTACACGGCTTATGGTATCAATAAGCTCTTCGTAAATACCTGAAATAAAGGCTATTGTTCCTCCTGAAACACCGGGAACAACATCGGCAGCACCCATACCCATACCTTTGAGCACCAGGAGCGAATAATCTTTTACACTACGCATCAGTATACAATTATTTTAGGGTCAATATCAAGAGCCCAGGCTGCAATTCCGCCCTCTAGGTGATATACATTCTCAAAACCTTTGTCGGTTTCGAGAGCATGAACCATCGCAGTGGCACGGGCACCGCTTCTGCAATGAATTACTACCATACAGTCTTTTCTAATCTTGTCGCAATGATCCATTACTTCGGCCATGCGGATGTGATCGCCACCAATATTTCCCGAGTCAACCTCGTAGTTTTCGCGAATGTCAATAATCTGAATGGTCTCTCCGGCATCTAGCTTTTCCTTCAGCTCTTTTGGAGTAATTTCTTTCATGATTCTTTTGATTTCAGAGTGATGATTGTGATGATTTCAGATTTAGGCCGCAAAGCTCGGTGGTTCATTGATGCGTGGCCTTGGCGATTTATCACGAGGCGTTAATTTCAGATTTAAGCCGTACCTTATTTTAAATGAAAAACTAAGTCCATGCCAATAATCACTAGCCTATTGCCTATTGCTAATTGATTTGCCTATTGCCTATTGCCAATTGAACTTATGGTCTAAAAGAACTTGCCTCTTCCGGCAGGTACTCAAAGAAAGTATCGCCACGCAGTCCTAAACGCAAAGTTTCCAATGGAATAACATCAAAAGGTGCAATATTCCCCAAATTTACATTAGCGCCAATAAGTTTAATAAACCAAACCTGCTGTGCTTTTTGAGGTGCTTCCCAAAGGATATCTTCAGCGGCTACCTTAGCCAGAATTTTGTTTACCAACACCACGTGAGCCGTTCCGTTTGGTCTGTAAATCCCTACGTTTCCGCTTTCGCGTGCTTCGGCAATTACCTTCCAACTTCCGGCTTTAAGCTCGGTATCCATCATTTTAACCCATTTTGCAGGAGCAATAAGAATACCTTCTTCTTTTGATCCTACTTCAGAGAGCACTCTGTAGTTCTTAGCAAGAGTAGAAATATGTTCAAGTTTCACGTCGTGCTCAAGGTGTATACTTCCATCAGATACTTCTACCGTTTCCAAACTCAACTCATCGAGCAGTCGGCGGAAATCGTCAAACATATTTCGGGCAATAAAAGCTTCAAAAAGAGTTCCGCCCAAATATACTTTCATATCATTGTCGTGATAGAGTTTAATCTTGGCTTTCAGGTCTTTGGTGAGGTAAGATGTACCAAACCCAAGTTTTACTATATCGGTAAGTGTTCCGTTGGCATCCAGAAAATTTTCTGCGCTCCTAAGGCTCAATCCCTTATCCATTACCATGGTTAGGCCATTGGTTCGGGGTCGTTCTGTACGTTCGGGAAGAAAAGGGAGATCAAAGTTCATCTTTGGTATGCGCTTGAGTATGTATATCTAAAAGGGCTGCAATATTGGGAATTAGAATTGACTCTGGAAAGATACTGATGAAATATTTGCACCCTTTAGAATTATCATTCAAAGCAATGGCGAGTACATCGCTGCCATGCTCTATCTTGCCCGCCTTAATTAAGTGTTTGGCTTTTTGCCAGATTAAGTCTAAAGATCCTGTGATTTTCGATTCGCCAAGCTCCAAAGTATCTACTGCTTTTAAATGACCAAGGCTTATTGCCTGAAGATCGGCAAGAGCGATCCACGACTCCTCATCGTCTTCAAAAAGCTCTACCATTTTCTGGTAAACGTCTTCAGCGTCGTCGTTTTTATCACATTTTTCGAGAAGCTCCGCATAAATATGCCAGTTGTCCATATTCAGCTCATCGTATTTCAACGCTTCGCGATACAAGCTGAGACTCTCGGTAAAATTGTTTTCGAAATCCTTTACGGCACCCAGTCCCATTAAGGCATCCACATATTTTGGATCCAGCGTGAGTGCTTCCAAATAATTGGCTTCCGCCAATGACCACATTTCCATCCGCTCATAGCATTCGCCGATAGCGGCATAAACCATAGGATTTTTTGAGTCGTATTCAAGCGATTCCAGATATGCGTCAATGGCTTCCTTATCCCGCTCGCAGCTGGTTAGCATATTGGCATGCAGAATATGCGCGTTTACAAAATCGTCTTTTATTACGAGGCAGTATTCTACAGATTCAATTGCTTTTTCAAAAAGACTTAGCTTTTCAAAGCATAGCGCCAGATTGTACCATCCTACAAAACTGTACGGATATTCATCCACATAATCCTGAAAGAAATCCACGCCATTTTCAAGTTCTTGCGCCATATCGTAGCAGTAGCCCAGTTCAAAAAGGCTCGGCTCGTGCTCGGGGTTTATTTCGAGCGATTGTTTTAAACTTTGAATGGCGCCAGCATAATCTTCTACCATCTCTTGCTCAAAGGCCAGATCGAGGTAGATATCTTCTTTATTTTCAGAAGTGGCATTGAGCGCTTTTATGAGGCATGATTTTGTGCCTTCATAATCGCTTAAATTTCTATGCACCACCGCTTTAAAAAGAAGCATTTCGGTATTAAGCGGTTCTGCGGCTTCCAGATAGTCCAGAATTTCCATTGCCTTTACAGGTTTTTTGCCCAGCAAAAGGGTGTGAGCCTGCTTCAGCAATAGAGCCGAGCTTTGCGGATACAATGACAAACCATGCATTACCGCTTTTCGCGCTTTGTGGTGAACACCACGCTCAATATAGTAATCAACCAGAAATTCAATATCCTCCACATCGAAGAAATACGAATTTCGTGATTTGAGCATTTCTTCAAATTTTTCGATAAGTCTTGGATTAGACTCACTATAAAAATTACTTGAGTACTCCGTCATAGGCTAGTTTATGTGCGTTCCTTGTCAAATTTATAAAAAGACACACCTTTTGTTCCGCTGGAAAATAATTGTTGTTAACAATGAAATGCACAACAACTTTTATGCTTCCATTTTTTATGTTTTCCCAAAGGACATACAAAGGTAATGTATTTAAAATCGAAAAGCACCTATTTACAGTTCAGTCTTCGCGTACTTATTTATGGATTTACAAATTTTAGGGAATGGGTGGTTTGTTAACGTCAAATTTCTCAATTGAATTCGTTATATTGTCTTAATAATAAGGATGCAAATGAAACTTTCGAGGTTTTGAATTGATTTTCTTGATGACCCTGTAAGGCGTCAAATGTCTGTAGTACATGGATTGAAGTGTGTTCAGTCGACCCTGTAAGGTGTCGTACCTTTTTAATGTTCATCCAGTTTAATGAAGTGCGACACCTTACAGGGTCGATTTATGTATATCCGTAATTTATTCTGCTACAAACATGCGACGGCTTAGAGCGTCATCAAAATACTTGCTATTCAATGCCATCGCGCACCCTATCCCTAAAGGGCACCACCGCACATCTCTTGCAAGGGAATAATTGTAATCATAAAGATGCCACCTCACCACGATCTGAAGATTATCTGAAATAATGCTTCTCGAAGAATGATAATGTGTGCGGTGGAAGCTCTCCTTCAGGGGCTGGGGGTGTGCGATAGTTTTGATTAGCAGTCAATTATGTTTATTAAATTTGAAATGTTTAGTTCTCTAATACTATGAGCGCGGAGATTAGTCAGTAGCTAAGAACGCTTCCCGCCATGTTGAAACTAAGTCAGAGGAAAGGATTCATGGATAGTTTGAAAAGAGCAATATATCAGAATTCCAAAACTGAAAAAATCACAGCACCACTCTTTTGGATAGGTTAAAAGTGAATAAAATAGAAGCGACAAATGCCGATGATCATAAGTGGAATCATACCTTTGCGTAAAATTTTTTGATTTGACACTAATAAAATCCATTTCCGGAATTCGCGGAACCATCGGCGGTAAGCCAGGCAATAATCTTACGCCGGTTGATATTGTGAAATTTGCTGCCGCTTACGGCGAAATGCTGAAGAAAGCTCATCCCGGTAAGCATCTTAAAGTTGTACTAGGACGCGATGCGCGTATATCTGGTCAAATGGTTTCTTCGCTTGTATCATCTACTTTGACCGGTCAGGGAATAAACGTTATTGACTTGGGCTTGAGCACTACCCCAACTGTAGAAATCGCCGTTCCGCTTGAAAAGGCAGATGGTGGAATTATTCTAACCGCAAGCCATAACCCCGAGCAGTGGAATGCACTGAAACTCCTTGATAATCGCGGGGAGTTTATTTCGGCGGAAGCTGGACAATCCATTATTGATACAGCTGAAAATGAAGATTTTGAATTTGCCGAAGTGCGTGCACTTGGCACTTATTCAATAGATGATTCGTATTTGCAAAAGCACATCGACCTGGTACTTAATTATCCGCTTGTAGATGTGGAAGCCATTCGCGAAGCTGATTTTAAAATTGCTGTTGATGCGGTTAATTCATCCGGAGGGATATTTGTTCCGGCCTTGCTCGAAGCGCTTGGTGTTACACAGATTGAGAAATTGTACTGCGATCCTACGGGAGAGTTTCCGCATAATCCGGAGCCGCTTCCGGCGCACTTAACCGATCTTTCTGATGCGGTGAGTTTACAAGAATGCGACCTCGGAATTACGGTAGATCCCGATGTAGACAGATTGGCTTTTGTTTGCGAAAACGGAGAGGTTTTTGGCGAGGAATATACCCTCGTTGCAGTAGCAGATTATGTGCTTTCGCAGCGAAAGGGAAGTGCGGTTTCTAATCTTTCTTCTACCAGAGCTTTGCGCGATGTGGCAGAGAAGCACGGCGGAAAATATTTCGCATCGGCAGTAGGCGAAGTGAACGTGGTAAATACCATGAAAGCCGAACAAGCCGTAATAGGTGGTGAAGGAAATGGGGGAGTAATTGTACCTGATTTTCATTATGGTAGAGATGCGCTGATTGGAATTGGCTTGTTTCTGACTCATTTGGCAAAAACCGGAATGTCTATGCTCGATCTACGCGATTCTCTTCCACAATATTTTATTTCGAAGAATAAAATTGATCTCACTCCGCAAATTGATGTGGATGCCGTTTTAGACCAAGTTGCCGAGAAGTATAAAAATGAATCGGTGAACCGGATAGACGGAGTGAAAATTGATTTTGCCGATGGATGGGTACATCTGCGAAAATCAAATACCGAACCCATTATTCGCATTTATGCCGAACACGCTTCAGAGCAGGAAGCAATCCAACTGGCAAATAGAATCATAGCCGATATTAAAGCGGTAATTTCGTAAATTTGCACCCGCTAAGCCGATAGTACAATGAAAGTATATCTCGATAATGCCGCTACAACGCCTATGGCACCAGAAGTGCTTGAGGCAATGATGCCATTTTTTACCACACATTTCGGTAATCCTTCCAGCACCCACCAATTTGGACGAACGGTAAAGTCGGCAGTAGAAACGGCGCGAAAGAGTATAGCCCGTCAGCTTAATTGCTCGCCGATGGAAATTTGCTTTACTTCGGGTGGAACAGAGGCAGACAATATGGCCATAAATGGCGCCGTGAGTCAGCTTGGAGTGCGCCACATTATATCTTCGGAGGTAGAACATCACGCTGTGCTACATACTGTTGCCCATTGCCATACTGACCGCGATATTCGCATTAGTATGGTAGATCTCGACAAGCAGGGGCATGTGAATATTGCGCATTTGCGAAAGCTTCTTGCCGATTCTGAAGAAAAAACGCTTGTTTCGCTTATGCATGCCAACAATGAAATTGGTACCATGATAGATTTGGATGAGATAGGTGATATATGTGCAGAATACGGTGCTCTATTTCATTCGGACACCGTGCAAACGATGGGACATTTCAAACTGGATATGGCCAAAACCAAAGTGCATTTTATTACTGGTGCTGCTCATAAATTTCACGGTCCCAAAGGTGTTGGATTTTTATATTTGAGCAAAGATGTTCATATAGAACCCCTTATACGCGGTGGGTCGCAGGAGCGAAATATGCGTGCCGGAACCGAAAATATTTACGGAATTGTTGGTATGGCAAAAGCGCTTGAAATGGCTTGCGCCGATATAGAAGGGCATCAAAAATACGTGCAAGGGTTGAAAGATTATATGAAGAAACAACTCTGTGAAAAGGTGCGTAATGTGACCGTTAACGGGTGCGAAGACCGAAGTCTTTATACTGTTTTAAATGTAAAGCTGCCCCCGACTGATAATGCCTCAATGCTTCTGTTTTTGATGGATATAGACGGTATAGCCTGCTCTGGCGGGAGTGCCTGCAGCAGCGGAAGCAATCAGGGCAGCCATGTTTTGCGCGCTCTGCACGTAGATCAAAAATCACCAAATGTTCGTTTTTCTTTTAGCCGATATACTACCCGCGAAGAGATTGATTATGCGGTAGAGCGCCTTGTGCACCATTTGAATCCAATACCAGTAATGCATTAAATTTTGCACTATTTTAGTTCTGTCCGGCTTGTTTCTATGCCAAATTTTAGATTTCATTTGCATAACAATCGTTCTGTGCAAAAGTCGTAGCGGATTGAAAATACTCAAATTTCACCTACACTTTCAGAAAGCAAGGGGTTTGCTTCATTCGAATGAGCCATTTCAGCTATGGAAACTCCCTGATTTTTAAAGAGATCTCACTTCAATTAACTTGTAAGGTAAGAATTCTTTTTCGAATAAAACATGATAATTGTCTTGTTTTAAGTTGATGTCCATCATTTCTTATGGATTGACTGCCCTGTACATTTACACTTTCAATACAAGAAAGGAATACATTAAAAACGAACCTCTTAAAAACAACAATATCATGAAGTACACATTAATCTTATTCTCCTTGTTTGCATTTTCAATCTCATTGAGTGCGCAGGAGTATCAATCAAATCAGTCTGAAAGTTCTATGAAGGTTTCAGGCACGTCAACCCTGCACGACTGGCATATGGATGTAGAGTCATTTACCGCTAAGGCGAGCTTAAATGGTGAATCTCTGGAAAACGCTCGCTTTACAGCTGAAGTGAAGTCTATGAAAAGCGGAACCTCTTCAATGGACGACAATACCTACGAGGCCATGAAAGAGGAGGATTATCCACGTATCAGTTTTCAGTCAAGTTCAATTTCAGGAAAAGAAGGAAAGCTTACTATAAAAGGTAATCTAACCATCGCGGGAGTTACCAAACCAATAACAATGAACACAACCCTGGAGAAATGGGCAGAAAAAAGCATGACTGTAAAAGGTAAATATACCTTTAAAATGTCAGAATTCGGAATTGACCCTCCACGGGCAATGCTCGGAACTATACGCACCGGCGACGAAATTACCATTGATTTTAACCTTGTTTTATACAAATAATATTAAGCTAAAAAGAACCTAATCATTTATCTAAAAAATCAAATTATGAAAACTAAGAAGGTATTAATTACCCTGATGATTGCAGCATTTACGAGTCCACTTTTGGCGCAGCTGCAACCCGATTTACAATACTTCAGACCCAATGATCAGCGTGGAATCAACGTGTTTGAAACCAGCAAAACCGATACCGTTGGCTTCGATGGTGTGAAAGTACGTGTAGGTGGCGATTTTGCGCTACAGTTTCAGTCGCTAGACCATTCAAATGAAAACAATACTTTAATAGATCTGGGTTCGAATTTTAACCTACCCACTGCCAACTTAAATCTGAATGCTCAACTTTACGACGGGATGCGCTTGCATTTAAGAACCTACCTGTCTTCTCGTCACCACGCTGAATCATGGGTTAAAGGTGGTTACCTTCAGGTCGATAAACTTGATTTTATAAAAGAAGGTTTTCTTAAAGGGTTTATGGATATCGCCACAATCCGAGTAGGGATGGACGAATTTGGATATGGTGATTTGGTATATCGAAGAACGGATAATGCAAGTGCCATTTACAATCCATTTATAGGCAATTACATTATGGACTCTTTCTCTACAGAAGCATTTGGTGAAGTAATTGTACAAAAAAACGGCTTCCTGGGGTTGGTTGGTTTGACAAACGGAAAACTTAATCAGAGTGTTGTGATAAACGACAAATCGGACAACCAGCCATCGATTTTCGCAAAGCTGGGGTATGATAAACAAGTGAATGAAGACTTGCGCGTACGACTTACTGCAAGCATTTATACCAATGGTGGAGAAACAACGGGCCAGTGGATGTACAATGGCGATAGAGCAGGAGCCCGTTACTACAAAGTGATGCACGACACATCAGGCGCAGGAAGTGACTTTGACCCACGCTTTAATCCCAATTTTAGACAAATGACTGCGATACAAATAAATCCTTTCGTAAAATACAAAGGATTGGAGTTCTTCGGAGTATATGAAATTGTTTCGGGAACAACTCTTGCTGCATTGAGCAACTCTGAGCTTGGCGACGGAAGCTATACACAGTTGGGTGCTGAACTTTTATATCGCTTTGGAACGAACGAAAACTTATATGTTGGAGGACGCTACAATATGGTGAGCGGAGAATCAACCGGGGTGTCTAAAACCAATGAAATCGATAGATTAAATTTAGGATTGGGCTGGTTTATGACCAAAAATGTGCTTGCTAAAATTGAATATATGAATCAGAACTATTCAGGAGATGGATACATTGGGTCTCGATTTGAAAATGGAAACATTCAAGGGATAATGATCGAAGCAGTTATAGGTTTCTAAAAAGTCCTTAAAATCAATTATTACGCTACCTCTCAAATATTTGGGGGGTAGTTTTTTTGCTTAGAATCGAGGTGCTTTCCTGATTTGAATAAGATTTTCGACCATAAAAGGATTTCAGAATAGTTCCTTATCTAAGCTTAATCGAAAAAGAAATTTCTATTGAGTCGTCTGTGTGCACTGCGCCAAATAATTTGGTTGGAGGCTCAATTTGAAATTTTGTCATAAGCACATTATGCATGCCCGTAAGTGTCAGGTGATTATTGGTATTAGTTATTAAAGCGTGCTCAATATATTCATGCTGTGCATAGCCCGCTATGAGCAGCGTAATATATGCGCTAATCATTTGTGAGCCATTTTGTTTATGAGGTTCTATAGCCGTTACCTTATTGATTTTCATGGTGATGTATGGAAATTCTTTCTCTTTTAAGGAGGTTTTCAAATCGCTGGTCATAAGGCTTTTGTCACAGATAAAATCAGCCACGCAAAACTTCAATTCCATACCTTCAAACAATTCCGCACCAGTCTTTGTGTCTAATACATAAGACAGAGTATCATTTGAATCCAGCTCAGCTAATTGACATATAAAGTCGCTAATATTTGTGTTTCCTGATATTTCCAGCTGGGCAGATTCAAGAATAACGGGATGTAATTTGTTTTGACCGTGAAGCACTGTCGGAAAACAGAAAGTAGCTAGTAATCCAAAAATGCTTAGTGCATGTTTTTGACTCTGCGAAATAAAGATGTGTCTTTTACTTTCCATTATCAAAACCGCGCAAACGTTACAGAAGTCGTTATTTAACTGTCCTGGTTTGCTATTGGTTAAAGTTAAGCTTTCACATCCATATCTCAACACTTTCTCAGATTTAGCTTGCGGACTTTAACAAATGCAGTTTCCTGATTCTGTTCTAGAAAAATCTTAAGGTAAAAAGTATGCCAATTGAAATACTATTTGCCCTCCTTATCCTTGACCAGTTCAGGATTTTTTTCATCAAAAAGATCTGGGTCAAATCCAAAAAGTTTATTCTTTTTGATCATGACATCTACATAGTTTGGCACCATTTTCTCCCAGCCCGACTCGCCAGATTTGATCAAGTTTAATGCTTCACGACTTTGAATAGCAAGTACTTCTGGGTCGTATCCTTTTAGATCAACCACCCTTCCATTAAAAATCAAATAGTCGTACAGCGGGCGTATGCGTGGGTGTATAGGCATGTTTTTGCTAGACATAATTTCTTCGTCATCAGCACCTTTAGAAGGATAGAGATAAACTTTGAGATCGCGCGTAAACAGAATTCCAAAAGCTTCGAGTATTCCGCCATTCAGCTCTCGGTAGTACTTCTCGTCAAATAGCTCTATCATATTGGTGACGCCCATAATCAACCCCATTCGCTTATTGGTAAACGTAGAGAAATATTGAATGAGCTTGAAATATTCCTGATAGTTTGAAATCAGTACCGTTTGACCAAGCGAGCAAAGTATATCTGCCCGGTCGAGAAAATCCTGCTCATCAATATCACCATCTACACGCAGATTATTCAGCGTTATTTCAAAAAGTACCTGCAAGTTGTCAGAATCAACGCGCTGCTCCTTCACAAAAGCGTTGTAACCGTTAATGATCATGTCGATATTCACCTTGGTTACAGGTCTAAAGCTTCCGCGAATGGCGAGAATATTTTTTTTGTAGAGCAAATCTGCCGGCTGAAGATTTTTTCCGTCAGGGCTAAAAATCACCGCGTCGGTCATTCCGTTTTTAACCAGCTGAAGGCTTAGCAACCTATTGTCGAGGGTTTCAAAATCAGGGCCATTCATAGAAACCATATCGACTTCTATCTGGTCGCGTTGTAAATTATCGTAAAGCGATTTGAGAAACTCACGCGGATTTTGATAGTAAAAATAGCAACCATAGAGCATATTAACGCCTACTACTCCAATTGTTTCCTGCTGCTGTGCCGCCTCATTTTCGTGAAGCTGCACGTGTAGAATCACTTCATTCGGCGATTTTTCAGGGCTAGTTTGAAACTTTATTCCCAGCCAGCCGTGACCCTTAAAGCGTTTTTTAAAGTCGATTGTGGCTACCGTATTGGCAAACGAAAAAAACTTTTTTCCCGGATGTTTTTCTCTGTCCAGGCGCTCTTCAATCAGCGCGTACTCGTGATTGATCATTTTGCGCAATCGCGTCTCACATACGTAGCGGTTCTTATCCTCATGCCCGTAAATGGCATCGCTTACATCTTTGTCGTATGCCGACATGGTTTTAGCGATAGTGCCCGAGGCCCCTCCCGCTCTAAAGAAATGGCGAACGACCTCCTGGCCTGCGCCAATTTCAGCAAAAGTTCCATAAATAGCAGGATCGAGATTTACCCGAAGCGCTTTTTGTTTGGCAGTGAGAATTACTCTTTCCAAAGTTATTTTTTGGTTTATAGTGAGAAGTGCTACAAAACTAAGGCCTTTAACGCAAACAACATAGATTTTAGCATCCTTTTTGGATTGCGTTAGTTTAAATGATCTTCTTAGTTTTGTGCAACTCTATGAAATTAACTTTTCTCGGCACCGGAACATCACAGGGAATTCCTGTAATAGGATGTAAATGCGAGGTATGCACTTCTGTGGATGTGCGTGACGATCGCTTGCGCACCTCTGCAATGATTGAGATTGATCAAAAAATTCTGGTGATTGATACCGGTCCTGATTTTAGACAGCAAATGCTCCGCGCAAAACCGGGAAGGGTTGATGCCGTAATATTTACACACGAGCATAAAGATCATGTTGCAGGGCTCGACGACATCAGACCCTTTAATTTTCAAACCGGAATGCCCCTGAATGTCTATGCTTCCGATAGGGTAGAAGAGGCTTTAAAGCGCGAATATCATTATGTGTTTAATGATGCTTTAAAATATCCGGGTGTACCCGAAGTAAACCTTCACAAAATCTCTGCACAGTCTGCATTCTCTATTGGTGACACCGAAATTATACCCATTGAAGTCCTTCATTATAAACTACCTGTTTTGGGTTTTCGAATCAAGGATATGGCCTATATTACAGACGCCAACTTTATTTCTGAAAAGGAGAAAGTAAAGCTTCAAGGCCTTGACGTGCTAGTGCTAAACGCTTTGCGCAAAAAGACCCATATTTCACATTTTAACCTACAGGAAGCCATTGATCTTTCGCAAGAACTCGGAGCAAAACGTACCTATCTCACTCATATTTCACATCTTATGGGTAAGCATGAAGATGTGAGCAAGGAGCTTCCGCCAAATGTCTTTTTGGCTTATGATGGTCTTGTGGTTGATTGCTAGATTCAATTACGAATTACGAATGTCGAATTACGAATGTTGAATTACGAATGTTGAATTTAGCCTAGCACACCACTCCCAAGAACCAACCGAATTCCCTTTTCACCTTCGCGAGACAAAAAAGGTAAGCGTAGCGAACATCTCCCCAAAAAACTCCACCCCAATTCTCCTTTGCGTCTTTGCGCCTTGGCGAGACCTAATGCGAAGTGCGAAGCACAAGCATACAAACCCTAACGCCAAATGCGTCATCCTTGATTTGCGCCTTAAAACTCACAATGTCCCGGAGTTCGAGGAAAAGGAATGACATCGCGGATATTGGTCATGCCTGTTACAAACATCACCAGCCTTTCAAAACCAAGTCCAAAACCTGCATGTTCACAGGTTCCGAATTTTCTGGTTTCTATATACCACCACACGTGCTCTTCTTCAATTCCCATTTCTTTGCAGCGGCGCAAAAGTACATCTAGCCGCTCTTCACGCTGCGATCCTCCGGTTATTTCGCCAACTCCCGGAAATAAAACATCCATTGCAGCCACTGTTTTATTGTCGTCATTCAAGCGCATGTAAAATGCTTTAAACGATGCCGGATAATCGGTAATGATAACCGGTTTTTCAAAATGCTTTTCTACCAGAAAGCGTTCGTGCTCGCTTTGCAAATCAGTGCCCCATTCAACCGGAAATTTGAACTTTTTCTTTTTGTAAGGTTTTGAGTTGCGTAAAATATCAATCGCTTCTGTGTAAGTAATTCGTTGGAATTTATTGCTTTGCACAAATTCGAGTCTTTCGATAAGTCCCATTGGGCGACGCTCATTTTGGGGCAAGCTTTTTTCTTCTTCCGCTTCGCGTTGCGCCAAAAATTCCAAATCGTCTTTGCAGTTTTTTAGCGCGTAGTCAACCAAATATTGAAGAAAATCTTCAACCAGATCCATATTATCAGTTAGGTTGGCAAAAGCTACTTCCGGCTCAATCATCCAAAACTCTGCCAGGTGGCGTGAGGTATTTGAATTCTCTGCTCTAAAAGTAGGGCCAAACGTATAAACCTTCCGCAGTGCAAGCGCGGCAAGCTCTGCTTCCAGTTGTCCCGAAACGGTAAGATTTGTCTCCGATTCAAAAAAGTCTTCCGAAAAATCGACTTTTCCATCTTCGGTTTTTGGCACATTGTTCAAATCGAGCGTGGTTACCCGAAACATTTCACCGGCACCCTCAGCATCAGAACCTGTAATGATGGGACTATGAATATTGAAAAATCCTTTTTCATTGAAATAATTGTGAATCGCAAAACTCAAAGCATGTCGCACTCTAAAAATAGCTCCAAACGTATTGGTTCTAAAACGCAAATGCGCTTTTTCACGCAAGAATTCCATGCTGTGTTTTTTTGGCTGGAGCGGGTATTTCTCCGGATCAGATTCGCCGTTGATTAGAACATCACTTACTTGTATTTCAGCGGTTTGACCTTTTCCCTGCGATTCAATCAGTTTTCCCTTTACGGTAATGGCCGCACCCGTATTTATTTTTCGCAAAAGCGCCTCGTCGTGATTTTCAAAATCGACTACTGCCTGAATGGTGTTTATGGTGCTTCCATCGCTCAATGCGATAAACCGGTTGCTGCGAAAGGTTCGTACCCACGCCGAGAGTTCAACTTCCTGACCTTTTGGGTCGAGGCTTAGAATATCTTTTACACTGCTTTTGCTCATAATAAATTGAAATTTTTGCGGGTACAAAAGAACGAACTTTTGTGGTTATACTGGTAATGAAGTGGTGCAAATAAATGTAAGGTGATTTAAACTTTAGGAGTTAAGTAACTTTAAGCTTTCAATGTCTTCGAAGTGCTTCATATTCAAAGTGTCTAAAGTTAGCCCATGTGCCACGGCTGTCCCAGGAATAAATAAATCAGGCTTGTCGATTGTTTTTCTTTTTGATTTAAGTTGAGCAACAATTCTTGCTGCTGATTTTGCAGCTTGACTGTCAAAACTTATTATGGTAAACTTTTCTAAGAAATTATCCCAAAACTGCATCTGGGCTTTTGGTGCACCATTAAGAATCTCGAACTGGGTTATACTGGAAATATAGATGTAATCAAAATGCTTAAAATGTAAAACCAATTTCGAATTTGCCTTTTCTGACTTTCGAAAATAGTCAATCAAGATGGTTGTATCAATCATTTACTTTTTGTCCGCCATGCAGCAATACTTTTTCTATTATCTTCAATTCTCCCTATTTCTTCCTCCGATAAAACAGGGCCATTAAGCAAGTCTTGAATGAATTCGTCTTTTTTATCCATGGATGGATTCTTTTCGGACAATTCTTTGCGCAGTCTGGCCTTCTGCGAAGGCGACAAACTTTTTACCAGCTTTAGAAGTTGCTGAAACGGAACTTGTACTTTAATCTCCATAATACCAAAGATACAAAATTGGATTTTGAATAACCATTTAGGTTTTTGGATTCTAAAGCGCTTTTTCCGAACCATTATTAAATTTACCCACCGGAAACATTTTAACTCTCAAAACGTTTCCATAGTTTAAATTGTTTTATACATTTGCCGCTTGGAAAATGATATGTCTGAAGAAAATTTAAGCAAGGAAGATCAGCTCATTAAAGATGCCATTGACGTGTTTCTCACCTATGGCATCAAGAGTGTGACGATGGATGATGTGGCGCGGCACTTACGGGTATCTAAGAAAACCATTTATCAATTTGTCAAAGACAAAGAAGATTTGGTAAATAGATGTGTGCGCCGCGATTGCAATTCTATCGAAAATAGCGTGCAAGACATTCAGGCGCAAAACCTAAAGGCCATTGACGAAAATTTTGCCATTAGTTCTGTTATTGTCGAAGAACTAAAAAATATTCACCCTTCTATATTTTACGATCTGGAAAAATACTATCCCGAAGCAATGGCGATGATGGTAGAAATGCGCCATGATTTTATTGGTGGAGTAATGCGCCAAAATCTGAACAAAGGAATTTCGGAAGGTGTTTATCGCCCCGAACTGAATGTAGAAATAATGACCCAGCTTTGGGTTTTACGATTGAATGTAATCTTTAACCCAAAACTTTTCCCAATGGATGAGTTTCATCCCAAAGATGTATACCTCGAAATGTTTATCCATCACATTAGGGGAATTGCAAATGCAAAGGGATTGAAGGAATTAGAAAAGAATTTGAATAAAAATGCCAAACCTTAAATGATGTCGCGAATACTTACCCTACTTGGTTTAATACTGTTAAGTAGTATTGCCACGGCACAGTCACTTTCATTATCGCTCGCAGAAGCACAGCAAATGGCTATTGACAGCAGCTATGCCACCAGAAATGCCCGCTACAACACCGAGAAAAAAAGAAAAGAAGTGAGAGAAGTGCTTGCCAATGGTTTTCCTCAAATTAACGGTACCGCAGAGCTCCAGGATTTCTTGAAAATTCCTACGCAGCTCGTTCCCGCCGAGTTTTTTGGTGGTGAACAAGGCGAATTTGCCGAAATTCAGTTTGGTACAAAATATAATTTTACTGCAGGCTTAAGTGCTACCCAGCTGATTTTCGATGGTACGTATCTGATTGGTATTAAGGCTTCTAAAACAGTTGTGGAGCTTACCACAAATCAGGAATTAAAATCTGAACAAGACATTAAATTTAATGTCGCCGAAGCGTATCATACGGTATTGCTCGCCATAGAAAATTTAAATATTCTTCAGGAAAATCTCGGTAATTTTCAGAAAACACTTGACGATACACAGGCGCTTTACGACAATGGACTTACCGAACAGCAAGATGTTGATCAGATTAAACTCAATAAAAATCAAATCACGATTAATATTGACCGCACTCAGCAATTCCTCGAGGTTTCGAGAAAAACACTGAATTTTTTGATCGGTATTGATTTAGATCGCCAGATTACTCTCACCGATAATATTGAAAATCTGGTTCAGGTAAGCAACGACCAAAAATACCTGGAGATCGAACCGCAGCTCAATACCCATCCCGATTATTTGATTGCTAAAACCAATCTGGAAATTCAAGACTTGACGATTCGCGGCAATAAGGCAGCTTATTATCCGAGTCTTAGCGGATTCTTCAATTATCAACAAACGGCGCTGAGAAACGAATTCAATTTTACCGATACAGACCAACCTTGGTTTCCAACATCTATCATTGGCTTGCGCTTAAATGTGCCAATCTGGAGCAGCCTGCAGCGTAGAGCACGCGTACAGCAAGCTGAAATAGGTTTTCAGCAAAGCGTTATGCAACTGCAGCAAACCGAAGAGAGCTTGAAGCTGGGAGTGGACAGGGCGCGAAGCAATTATGAAAATGCGCTTAAAACCTGGGGAAATCAAAAAGAAAGTATTGCCCTTGCTCAAAGCATCAGCGAAAAAACAAATATTAAATACAGCGAAGGCATTTCGTCAAGTTTTGAACTCAACGTTGCCGAGAGTCAACTCCTAAACGAACAAACCAAATACATACAGGCAGCAATGGATTTGCTGACAGCCAAACAGAACTTAGACAGAGCATTGAACATTAACTAACCATGAAAAGTATAAAACTAAACGGCTTATTTACAACGGGAATTTTCCTGATAGCCATTTTTATCGTTGTATCCTGCGATAATCAGCCTGATACTAAATTAACCGCGCTCGTTGCGGAAAGAGATTCTCTTAAAACGGAGAGAAAAGAACTGGATGATAAAATTCATGAGCTTGATGAGCAGATTCAGGAATTGGACTCCACCATTACCAATAAGTTGGTGACGACTATTACAGCCGACACAGCACTTTTTAAGCACTATTTTGATGTGTATGGAAATGTGCAATCTGACAAGACTGCCTCCTTGTTTGCCGAAAATCCGGGTAATGTAACCCAAATATTGGTTGAAGAAGGTCAGCAGGTTAAAAAGGGTCAATTGCTTGTACGCGTAGATGATGATGTGTATTCCAGCAATTTGCAGGAGTTGCAGACATCGCTTGATTTGGCTACAACACTTTTTAATAAGCAAAAGCGGCTCTGGGATCAGAATATAGGCAGCGAGGTGCAATACCTGGAGGCAAAAAATAGAAAAGAATCGCTTGAGAATTCAATCGCAACCTTACGCGAGCAGAAAAGCAAATCAAGTGTTGTAGCACCTTTTGATGGAGTGGTTGACAAGATCTTTCCGAAAGTTGGGGAGATGGCAAGCATGCAAATGCCCGTTGCGCGTATTGTGAATCTGGACGACATGTACATCACGGCCGACGTTTCGGAGCGCTATATCAATACGTTAAAGGTGGGCGATGAGGTGAGTCTTAGAATAAACGAAGATACAATTACCAGCAAAATTACCAGAGTGGGCGCATTCATTAACGCAACCAATCGCTCGTTTGAAATTCGCGTGGCAGTTGATGATAAAGTAGATGGAATCCGCCCCAACTCTTTGGTAGCTATGAAGATAAATGACATGTCTAAGAAGGGGGCAATTGTTTTGCCATCATCTATCATTATGCAGGATGGTAAAGGAAAAGACTACGTGTATGTAATTGGTAAAGACGATAAAGCTAAGCAGGTAGCGCTTAAAAAAAGTATTCAAACAGGTGCGTCTTACGAGGGTAAAACGGTTGTACTCGAAGGTATTAATCCGGGAGATAAAGTGATTGAAAAAGGTGCGCGAAGTGTTCGTGATAGTGATAGAGTTGACACCGCAACGATTTAAGTAATTATGGCTAAAAAACACCTTGAAAAAGGAAGCAAAGGCTACAAAGAGTTTGGTCTTTCTTCTCTTTCTGTAGAAAACAGAACTACGGTAATCGTTCTTGCGGTTATCATCCTGATTGGCGGCGTATTTTCATACTTAAGTATGCCCAAAGAGAATTTTCCGGATGTAGTAACTCCAGAGATTTACGTGGGTACTGCCTATCCGGGAAACTCTCCGCTCGATATTGAAAAATTGATTACCAGACCTTTTGAGAAGGAGATAAACGCAATAAGTGGTGTTGACGAAATTAACTCTACAAGCACGCAGGGATTCTCGTCTATTCAGGTTAAGTTTAACTTCGACATATCGCCCGAAGAGGCATTACGAAAAGTAAAAGACAAGATAGATGTGGCCATGAGCGACCGGGATTTCCCGACCGATTTGCCTGCCGATCCCAATGTTTTTGAACTCAACTTTTCGGAACTTATTCCGATAATGAATATCAACCTTTCGGGAGATTATTCCATAGATCAGCTTAAGACCTACGCCGAATATCTGGAAGATGCCATTGAAGATTTGCCTGAAATTACCAAGGTAGAAATTCGCGGTGTGATGGATAAAGAGGTGAAAATCAATGCGAATTTGCTCGCTATGGAAGCGATGGAAATTAGCTTTGATGATATAGCCAATGCCATTTCCTCAGAGAATACCACTATTTCGGGGGGTGACCTTTTGGTAGATGATATGCGCAGAAATGTGCGCGTTATTGGCGAGTTTAAGGATGTTGAGAAAATTGGTAACATCATAGTGAAGCGTGAAAATCAGGAGGTGGTATACTTAAAAGATGTAGCCGATATTTCGTTTGGAGAGAAAGAAAAGGAGAGCTATGCGCGCGAATATGGAAATCCGGTAGTAATGATTGACATTATGAAGCGGGCAGGCGAAAACTTAATAGAAGCATCAGAAAATATATCAAAAATTGTAGACGAGGCTAAGGCAAATCAATTTCCCGAAGATCTTAAGATTTCCATTACAAACGATACCAGCGATCAAACCAGAACGCAGGTTGATGAGTTGGTTAACAGCATTATCTTCGGTGTGCTACTTGTAGTTGGTGTCTTGCTATTCTTCCTTGGCTTAAGAAATGCACTTTTTGTTGGTATTGCCATTCCGCTTTCTATGCTGATGAGTTTTTTAATTCTCGGTGCGCTGGGTGTTTCGCTCAATGTAATTGTACTTTTTGCACTTATTCTGGCTCTGGGAATGCTGGTTGACAACGGGATAGTTGTTGTAGAAAACGTGTACCGCCTAATGGATGAAGGCTATACAGCCAAAGAGGCTGCCAAGCTGGGAGTTGGTGAAGTTGCGGTGCCTATTATTGCATCTACCGCCACAACACTGGCGGCATTTTTACCCCTGGCATTCTGGCCGGGAATGATGGGTGAATTTATGTTTTACCTTCCCATTACGCTTATTATCGTACTTACTTCTTCGCTGTTTGTGGCCTTGGTTATCAACCCGGTTCTAACGGCAATGTATATGAAAACCGGTGAGCCCGATATCAATAAGAGGCGTATGGTGCGCAATAGTCTTATTTTTATCGTTATTGGAATCGTTTTTGACGCGGTGGGCTTGCTTTCAGAAGCTAAAGGGTTTATTACTTTGGGTAATTTACTTCTCTTTATTGGTGCTGCCGGATTATTGAATGTTTATGTTCTAACACCTGGTACCATAAAATTTCAAAATCAGATTCTTCCCAAAATGGAGAATGGCTACCAGCGGTTTTTAACTTATGCACTTAAAGGAGCAAGGCCATATGGATTTCTGATTGGAACTTTTCTACTCTTAATTGTTTCGTTTGTTTTGCTTAGTGTTTTCCCGCCGAAGGTTGATTTCTTCCCTGTAAACGAGCCGCAGTACCTCAATATTTTCATTGAGAAACCCATTGGAACAGATATTGAAGAAACCAATAGAACGACTATTGAGCTAGAGAAGAAGGTAATGTCGCTACTTGATAAATACTTCACTACCAATGAAAATGGCGAACGAGAATCATTTTTGATAAAATCTGTAATTGCTCAGGTAGGAGAGGGAGCCAGCGACCCGGCTCAAGGAAATTCGGCTGCTCAAACGCCTCATAAAAGTAGAATTACTGTGCAGTTCTCTAAGTTTCAAGATCGCCAGGGAATTAGTACCGGCGATGTTTTGGAAGAAATTCGGAAAGATTTAAAGGGCTACCCGGGTACCCAAATTTCTGTAAGTAAAAATGAAGCGGGTCCGCCGCAAGGTGCTCCTATTAACATTGAAGTCACTGGCGACGATTACGAAAAGCTTATGGACGATGCTGAAGGCCTTAGGGCATTTATTGATGAGCGAAATGTAGCCGGAATAGAAGAATTGAAACTCGACGTAGAAACAGGTAAGCCTGAAATGCCAATCATTATAGATCGTGAGAAAGCACGCCGACTCAACCTTTCAACCTATCAGATAGGAGATGCTTTGCGCACAGCCCTTTTTGGCCGCGAAGTATCAACATATAAAGAAGGTGAAGATGATTATCCAATCAATGTTCGATTGCAAAAACGCTTCCGCGACAGCGAAGATGCCTTAATGAATATGAGGCTCACCTTTAGAAATCAGTCATCTGGCAAAATTGTTCAGGTACCTATTTCTTCTGTGGCTCATGCCGAAAAGAGCAGCACTTTTAGCGCTGTAAAGCGGAAAGAATTAGACAGGGTAATAACGATAACTTCAAATGTACTAACCGGCTATAATGCCAATGAAATTGTTGCCAGGCTCAAGAGCTTTGTCGGTGAATATGATAAACATCAGGGTACTGAAATTAGCTTTACCGGACAGCAGGAAGAACAAGCCAAAGAAATGGACTTCTTAAGCACCGCTCTTGCTCTGGCATTGTTCCTGATTATATTGATCATCACCGCACAGTTTAACGCAATTTCCACGCCCTTTATCATCTTCTTTGCTGTAATTTTTAGCTTGATTGGTGTACTCCTGGGCTTGGTAATTTTCCAAATGGATTTCGTAATCGTTATGACTATGATTGGTATCATTTCCCTTGCGGGGATAGTCGTAAACAACGCGATTGTATTGATTGATTATACCAATTTGATACGCTCGCGGTTGAAGGATGATATGGATATTGATCAGGAGGATACCCTTCCTTTTCAGCAAACGGTTATAGCAGTAATAGAAGGGGGTAAAACGCGTTTGAGACCGGTATTGCTTACGGCAATTACCACAGTTCTGGGGCTTGTTCCACTTGCTATAGGGTTAAATATCAATTTCTTTACGCTTGTCAGCGAATTTGATCCGCAGATATATGTGGGTGGTGATAACGTAATGTTTTGGGGGCCAATAGCTTGGACAATCATCTTTGGTTTAACCTTTGCCACTTTCCTTACATTGGTTATTGTGCCGGTAATGTATTTATTGTTGGCTAAGATGAAATACCGATTGGTTTACAAAAAGGATACGTCTTACGATATTGAAGCATAGGTTTTTGAACCATTAATTTCTTTGAACCATTAAGTCTTCGATCCATTAAGGAGTTAAGAAAATTAAGGTTTGCTGGTACCAACGCTCGCATCTTGCCATGCCTGCCGCTTGGTAAACTACGGGCAGCCTACTCTGGCGTCTCCAGCCTCCCTTTGTAAAAGCTCAATTGAAAAGATGAAGTGGGCAGCTTAAATTTAAAAAGAGTTCCGCATCAGAAACCCGGCGGGACGCAGGAAGAAAAGTCCCCAAGCTAAAAGCTTGGCGACGGCAGATTGACAACCACAACCTTAATGCCCTTAACTCCTTAATGATTTTTTCTTAATGGTTAATTTTTTTTGAACCCAATGAAATGGAGAATAGGCCTTGTGGCAAAATCTCAACTGTTTAACTATACTTAGTTGAAACCTCATAACTTTTCAAGACGCTACGCAACAAATTATTTATACTTTTGTTAAGCAATACTAAATAGGGTTTATGGAATACAAAGCAGGGCACTTATTGGAAAAGATTGATTTTCCGAAAGACCTTCGTGCAAATATAAAAGAGACAGAGCTGCCTGAGCTTTGCGACGAACTTCGCGACTTTATTATTGATGTTGTTTCTACAAAAGGTGGTCATTTTGGCGCCAGCCTTGGTGTAGTTGAGCTCACGGTTGCCCTGCATTATGTATTCAATACGCCATACGATCAGCTGGTTTGGGATGTAGGCCATCAGGCTTACGGACATAAAATTCTTACCGGTCGTCGTAAAATATTCCATACCAATAGAAAGTATAAAGGTATTAGCGGTTTTCCGAAAAGGTCTGAAAGTGAATACGATACTTTCGGTGTTGGGCACTCATCCACTTCCATTTCCGGGGCTCTCGGTATGGCTGTGGCCAGCAAAATAAAAGGTGAGCTTGATCGTCAGCACATTGCTATAATTGGCGATGGAGCTATGACTGCCGGTCTTGCATTTGAAGGACTCAATCACGCAGGAGTTGAAAACTCAAATATGATTGTTATCCTCAACGACAATTGCATGTCAATTGATCCCAATGTAGGAGCCCTAAAAGATTATCTAACTGATATCACTACTTCACCTACTTACAATAAGGTGAAGGATGAGGTGTGGAATTTGCTGGGAAAAATAAGCAAATTTGGACCTAATGCCCAGGCGATAGTCCAAAAAGTGGAAAATGCTATAAAGTCGTCGCTGCTCAAGCAAAGTAATTTATTCGAATCGCTGCATTTCCGCTATTTCGGCCCCGTTGATGGGCACGATGTAAACCATTTGGTAAGCGTGCTTCGCGATCTAAAAGATATTCCCGGGCCTAAAATTCTGCACTGCGTTACCGTAAAAGGAAAAGGGTATCAGCCTGCCGAAGTAGGTTCGCCAACACAATGGCACGCGCCCGGTTTGTTTAATAAAGATACCGGCGAGATTATTAAGGTCGTTCCTATTAATCCACAGCCCCCAAAGTATCAGGACGTTTTTGGCCATTCTATTGTTGAGCTTGCCGAAAAGAATGAAAAGATTGTGGGTATTACGCCCGCCATGCCTACAGGTTCGTCGCTTAAGATTATGATGGAAGCTATGCCCGACCGCTCTTTTGATGTGGGAATAGCAGAACAACACGCTGTTACCTTTTCTGCGGGGCTTGCCACGCAAGGGCTCGTTCCTTTTTGCAATATCTACTCCAGCTTTATGCAGCGCGCTTACGATCAGGTAGTGCACGATGTGGCTCTTCAAAATCTCAACGTGGTATTTTGTCTCGACAGGGCGGGATTTGCAGGTGCCGATGGCCCAACGCATCACGGTTCTTTTGACTTAGCTTACTTCCGCTGTATTCCTAACCTCACAATTTGCGCACCGATGAACGAAGAGGAGCTGCGCAATATGATGTATACGTCTCAACTTGAAAATGCCGGTCCATTTGTAATTCGCTATCCACGAGGTGAAGGTGTAATGATAGAATGGAAAACACCTTTTAGAAAAATAAAAGTTGGTACAGGCCGAAAGGTGCGAAATGGGAACGATATTGCTATTTTATCCATCGGTCATCAGGGCAATTACGCCTTATCTGCCGCCGAAGAGCTTTCAAAAAAAGGGATTGATATGGCGGTTTACGATATGCGTTTTGTAAAGCCACTCGACGAAATAATGCTTCACGAAGTTTTCGCCAAATTCGATAAAGTTATAACTCTGGAAGATGGATGCCTGATGGGTGGTATGGGAAGTGCTATACTTGAGTTTATGGTAGATCACGGGTATAGCTCACAAGTAAAACGGTTAGGTATGGCCGATTGCTTTTTTGAGCACGGCTCACAAGAAGAACTATATGCAGAAGCTGGTTTTAGTATAGAACATATTAAGGCAACAGCTAAAGAAATGTTGAAAGAAAAGTCTTCAGGGAAGTTTATGGTGGGGTAGGTTGGTGCTGACCATAAATGTCAGCATCTTGATTTAATCAATATCAAGTCGCTGGGGAACTACTTCTAAAGCAATTTTTTCTTGATCGCCTTGTATCTGGAGCACAAAAACATGATCTGAAGTCATTAACTGGTCATTAAATTTGAAATTTCCCGCTATTTCGGGAATGTCGATTACAAGTTCTTCGCCTGCCATATTTTTCGAGCAAACCACAAGTTCTACTTCTTCTTGACTGGTAATCTTCTCAAGCTTTTTTCCATTTTTGTCAGAAAAATAGAAGTCTGTAATCGACTGCTTATCATCTTCTTTTTTCGCCGGACAAGCCTGAGTGCCACTTTCAACATCGTTTTCAGATCCACTGTATTCGGGCTCTGTGTCGAGTTCATTTCTAAGATTAACTGTGCATCCCATTGGTTATTGTTTTATTATCCAATTAATGTAATAGTGCTAATTGTGATTTTCGAATCACGTTTTCTTAAGTCAAAAACGACTGAATACTCCAACTCTGGAAAGTCTCTGCCTACGATGAAGTAGCAACATCCGTTTTCGTCGGGTTGAGAAAAACGCTCATCGATTTCTAATTCTGATTTCAAACTTTCTTTAATCAAATCAAGGTTAAAGTATTCTTTTACAAGGTCTATATTGTAAACATCAGCATCCATAGGAGGCGCAGAGATTATCGACTCAATAAAAATAGTGTCATTCTTAGCAATGGCAATTTTAAGTTGCGCTATAAAATTATCAATATCTTCGTTATCAGCAGGGGTGAGGCAATCTGAAGAGAGATATTCAGCAACTTCTTCCTCCGTTTCAGAATTAAAATCTGGAGTCTTCTTTTTTGAAGCAACGCTGTTTTCACTTCTTATCTGATCTGTGGCACGCGCTATAGAAGAATGCTTATTGCAAGCGCTTAGCAATAGAAGGGTTATGGATAGTGTAAGAATGGTTTTTGTCATTACCTGGTAGATTCTCCTTCCGTAGATGCTAGAGCCACAGAAGTAACTTTTAGACTAGCGCTAGTCTCAGTTGCGTAGGTATCGTCCGGGCCTAATTCATCGGCTGCAGTCACATTGTAGGTATTAGGAATATAATAACCCATAAATTTTCGATATACAATAGCTCCTGTCGAACGACTAGTATAACAACGAAAGATTTTACCCGTACAATTGTAATCAGTAACCTTAAGCATATTTCCTTGATTTCCACCTAAAAATAAATACCTTTTTGTTGTTTCTGAATTGGAATACTTTCCAAATACGAAACTTACATGACCTTGGTATTCCCTTTTATACTTCCCTGCTTCATTTTTGCTATAATCTGACCAAGTTGCAATGGCTCCATAAACGGGTTGGTCAACTTTTGTGAAATATGTTTCATTTTTATCTTGAAAACTTCTTGACCCTGCTGATCTTGGATTTTCGTAACCCTTTTGGGAAAGAACCCAACTGACGAAAGAGGCACACCATGCCTGCGCCGCTGCATCTGCATGAAAAAGTCTAACATGGGGATGATATTTATCTTCTATCATTTGCCTTAACGGAGTAACAGTTTCCCTAACCCCTGCGGCTTCTCTTGCCTCTGTTAAGACCACTTCCATCCACGGAGCCCGAGAAGAGGTCAACCTAAACCAAGAGCCATCCATGTCAAGCCATCCATTTCTCAAAGAATTTGTTCCTTCATTCCTACCGTAATAGTGGAAGTTCCGTTGGGGCATGTCAGTATTTCCGGTATGTGCGTCAACCAATAAATAGACAGGGGCATAGCCTTCCTCTGAATTTCTAATTAGTTCAACCCAACGGGCATTACTCTCATCATCTGCTGCGGTGAATTTTACTTTGACTGCTGCAAAATCTAATAAATCATCAACGTTTAGGGGATTTTCATCTAGGGCAAAACGGCTCACTTCGGCTTCTATAATCGCTTTTCGCTCGCCATCAACTTCCACCTCTATCGTTGTGTCAACCGATTGAAGCATATCCTGCACTCCCTGTTTGATATTGATTTTGAGCGTTTTCTCTCTAAAATGTAATGTCTCTACCACAATGTAAGCCTCGCCGTTTAGAGGCAATTCGGTAATTCGCTCAAAAGAGACGTTATTTCCGGTAGCGACGGTTGTAGGGATGATAAGCTGCTGACCATCGTGAATTACATTTGCATTTCGAATGTGATTTAGATCCACGAGACGTTGAACAGTCGTATTATGTTCTCTGGCGAGCTTTCCAAGTGTATCTCCACTGCCGACGGTATGAAACATAGTACTTTCCTGGCCATTGCTAGTTAGCTTTTTTTGCGCAAAATAGGCTTTGATGATATGAGGTGTTTCAACAGGCACATCTGGAGGACTTAAAGAACAAGCCGTATTGAATGGATCATAAACTTTAATTCTTGACATCGCGCGTTCTTATTAAATGAATAAATAACATTGTCTGGAAATTTTCATCCGCGCCTCTCAAATGTTCTGCACCCATTCTGGAAATAGCAGAGATGAAATGATGCCAATTAGCTTTGAAATTAGAGAAGTTAGTGATACTAGAGATACCCACAGACGCCATTGGAATTGGATTTGTATCGCAAACTTGAAAAGTTGGTTGAGCCATGGTTGTTTTGGTTAATTGTGAAGGCTAAAGATAAAATAAATACACTTAAATATAAACGAGTGATCTGTAAATGATCACTTATCACTACCTAATAATAAAGTACTTTTTTTTTACAGTTGTTTTCATTAGCGAAATTCTAAAAAATTTTTGCGCAGAAAAAAGACTGAAATGCTTTTGGGATTAATGATTATTAAAGCGACTCAATGAGCGCAATAATTTAGTGCTTAGATAAATCTGTAAAGTTTAATATTCATAAATAATCAATGCACATTCACTAAATGCATAAAAGTGATCATTGAGCTGATAAATCTATCACGGTCGCAGCTCACCTTCCTGGCTTATATCTACCTTATTTCCGGTTATGGCGCCATAGGCCATTTTAAAGAGCGTAACCGCTTTATTGCTTTTTGGCTCCCAGTACTGAGCCTCTTTCGGATTTACAACAATAGCTCTGATTTTGGGATCACCGTCGCCGTCAAACCACGAATCATCTGCACTTTGATAGAGATCTTTGATTATAACTCTATCTGCAACAAGATGGGCCTCGCCATATAGATTAAGGAATTCCATATTGCCGGGCTTGCTGTATATTAGTTGCACTTTTTCATTCTGCGCAATGTGCTTGGCTGTATCATGTTCGATACTTGTCAAAAACCAAATGTTCCCCTGATTATCTACTTTTTTAGTACTCATTGGGACGGAGTGAAGTGGGGCGTTCTCCAGGTTGGTAATAAACATAGTGAAGTCTATTGCTTCTGCAAGATCCTTTATTTTTTCAATTGCTTCTTCGTTGTATTTGTCTTTAATGCTCATAACAGTATTTTTCTTAAGTAGGACAATATTAGTGCCTACTGTAAGGAAACGCTTTTAACATGATCTAAAAATCGCTGCAAGTACTGGTTACAAAGCGAAATTTAAAAAGTGAAATATTGTGTAGAGTCTAGTATTGGGGAACGTATTGGGAAGAACCGCAACATTCTGAGGGCAATTATTTCCTCATGAGAGGCAAGAAAAAAGAGCTGAATTTAAGAGGAATGTTGGCATGAGTGGTACGGTTAGCTAAATATCGCCAGTACCTTTCCGTTCAATTCTTTTCCAATTTCGGCCACGTTATACCCTTTTGTTTTCAGGTTCATTTTCTCAAAAACAGTTTTTTCTGAAATGCTGAAAAGAGTCAAATTTGCACGAACACCTTCTTTTATTTCGGGAATCTCTAAGTCGAGAATACGCCGGGGATTAATGCTGAAAGTGGCTACAAGTTTAGCTAAATCCATTGAGCTGCCCACGGCTGTATAAAGCACCGGAAAGAAAGATTCGATACTGGCCATTCCAAAATTGGCGTAATCGAACTCCAGTTTTTTATGCTCTTCATCTTCGGGGCTGTGATCAGAACTTATTACGTCTATCTTTCCCGATTTGAGGAGCTTAATAAGTTCTTTTCTATTCTGTTCTGACCGAAGTGGAGGAAGAACTTTAAAATTCGTGTCAAAATTTTCGAGCTCATTTTCGCTGTAGGCGATGTGAGCGGCAGTGGTTTCACAAGTTATCCGCAATCCGTCCTTTTTCGCGGAAGCGATACGCTTTATAGACATTGCCGATGAAACCGGGCCGAGATGAAGTCGCCCATTTGTGTACTCGAGGAGGGTTAGGTCGCGTGCAACCATCATCTCTTCGGCAATAGCCGGAATACCTTTTAAGCCGAGCAGTGTAGATTGTACACCTTCATTAATTTGCCCATTTGGAATGAGCGTGGCATCGTAAGGGAAATGGATAACAGTTGCATCAAAATTTTTGGTGTAGAGAAGTGCGCGGTGCAGCAATCCCGATTCTGAAATAGATTCTTTATCGTCACTAAATGCTTTTGCCCCGGCGCGGTACATATCGTACATTTCGGCAAGGCTCTCGCCGGCGCGCTTTTTAGAAATCGTACCAATTGGTACAACTTGTACTTTACCCGATTTTGCCCGATTGAGCAAATACTCCACTGCCCCCTTATTGTCTATCGGCGGATTGGTAGATGGCATAAGCGCCACAGCGGTAAATCCGCCATTTGCAGCAGCCTTTAATCCACTTTCCAGATCTTCTTTTTGCTCATCGCCCGGATCGCGGAAATTGGCGCGCATATCCATCCAGCCTATAGATACACAGAGTCCTTCGCTTTCAATAACCTTATCAACCTCGGTTTTTATAGAAGCAGCAATTTTAGTAATCTTACCGTTTTCGATTAAAATATCCCTTTTCTTTCCATTGTCGGGATGGCGTTCATCTACGATTGTGGCTTTTGAAATGCGGATTTTCATGCGGATCAGGTATTATATCTGTGGGGTCTGAACTCTGGTTTTTTGTGTTTTCCAAAAGCGTAAAAGGAGTGTTTCGGCAAGGAGGAAAATCAGAGCTAAAATTAAGCAGATTTTCCACAGCTCGGTGCCTTTGCTCGCTTTCTCAATTCTTCTGCTCAATTGAGCAGAATCGCCATCGTAAATTCTTATTGGATTTCCGGGAATAGCCTTTACTGTTTCTTCCAGTTCGGCCATGGTATACGAGGCGAGATTGCTCTCTGAACGTGGGTAGTTTAAACCAACTGCGGCCAGCGTGTCGTTTCCCAAAATTACGTCGTAATTTCCAGCTTCGGTTACATCAGGGCCGGGGTTGATTTCTATTCGCCCATTGCGCACATTGTGCTGTGGTATTACGTCAACTTTTCCATCTATTCCCACCAAGTGAAATACAGATTCTGTTCCCATCGCCATTCCCGGAAGGGTAAAATAATTGCCTACATCTATCGCGTTTACTGAAGTGGAGCGGCTCATCTCGGCCATGCGCAACGTGGTGGCTACAAATAAGGCGTGTCGCGAAAAGCTATTGCCGGGAATGCTTAGCGGGGCAGCCAGGGCGTAAAAATTTCCCTGACCGGTATTGTAACTTGTCAGGAAAATGTCGCCGTTGCCCAGGGTCATCAAATCGTCTGCATTTGAACTTAATGAACGTGAATATTTGAGGTATTTCTCGGCTTTTGGCAAATCGATATTTCGCGGAAGCTTCTGGAAAATTCCTTTGTAAAGCGGGTGCTCGGTGTTTAAGCTGCGCACTTGAAAATTGCCAGTAACGATTTTCGCAATTCCACCCGCATCCATATCGGCGAGAAAGCCATTGTACTGATCTAAATCCGGATTTTCGGACGGGATAAGCCAAACGCTACCACCACTTGAAGCAAATGTTTTAAGCTCTGCCGAAAGGCCAGACGAAATTTGATTTAACTCATAAAGAATAATCAAATCGTAATTGGGAAGCTCCGCATAGTTCACGTCGTTTACAGATACGGTTTGATATACATAGCTCGAGTCGCCTTTAAAAACCGCTGTAAGATACGGATCGCGCTCGGCATTGTTTGGCCTGATAGCAAGGGTGTTAATCTCTTTAAATACGTTGTACGAAAGGTTGTAAGTATCGTCGTAAGTTACCGGAAAATCATCTATCGTAACCGAAAGGCGCTTGATGCCGGGAGTGTCATGGACAAACGAAAGAATGGTGTCTGTCGCGCTATTCGCGGAAGCTCCAAAACTACCTATTGCTGCCTGCGCTCCATTGATCGTGAGCTTAAGGGGTACATCTTTCACCGCTTCAGATCCCGTATTGGCAATGCGCACATTCAACTTTTCAGAATCGCCTATTTTGCGAACGGGCGACGAAAACCAAACCGAATCGATGTAGAGGTTGGCGGGAGAATTTCGATTGATATAAACCAGTGAAATGGTACTTGTGGTATCGGTTTCAATTTCGGCTAAGTTGTATCTAGATTTTTGAAAATCGCTAATAATGTAGTTCTCTTTTACGTTTCCCGAATCGTCTGATTTTAGCAAATCGTTTTGCCGGTTTAGTATTTCTTGAATGCCGCGCGATTGTGGGCTCACCGCAATGTTTTGTACCATATCGGTAAACTCATTTTTGCCGACAAGGCGCTGGTGCTTCCCTTCAAAATCTTGGGTAAGCAATTGAAAACGATCTGTAGCGGCGTAGGCTTCGGCAATATCTAAAGCCCTGTTTTTGGCTACTTCGAGCATCACACCCGCTTCGCTCTCGCCTTCCATGCTAAAGGAATTATCTATAAAAACCGAAACAGATTTTCCCGTTTCTAAGGCAGTTGTGTCGTTTTCGGCAATAAATGGCTGGGCAAATGCAAAGACCAAAAAGGCAACGGCCAGGAGGCGCATTAAAAGAATAAGCAGATGCTTTAAACGGTTCTGACTTTGCGTTTGATGTTTAATTTCCTTCAGAAACCGCACATTGGTAAAGGGAATGCGCTTAAACCTCCTGAAATTAAAAAGGTGTATGATAACGGGTATCGCAAGGGCAGCAAGGGCGTAAAGAAAAGCTGGATATAAAAACTGCATACAGACGTACTCGTTTATGATCGTCGGGGGTCAAATATACATTGAATGTTTTAAGAATCAAGGATGCGCGCACACCGGATTAATAAAACCTGTTAATGCTGCGTGTTTCAGCTCTGATAAGACATTTAAGTGTCTGACCAATAGAGTTCAATAACCAGACGCGCGAACTTTCGACCATAGGGAGTGCGTACATATGCCAAGGAGTCCCGCTGTGGCGGGATGACTGTTTGCAAAAGAGGTGCAAAGCAGATAGCGGACTTTATATAAAGATGCTATTTTAATAAGGAAGCGCGTCGGTACTATCAAAAGTAGAATTGGTAAGTTGCTCTTCTTTCTTTGACTCCAGGTTGCGTTTAAATATTTGTAAAACACCGTCAATTCGCTTATTATAATAAATTGATTTTCCGGATTTAGCCCAGGCGGGATACGCAGCATTCTCTATTACGAATTTAGGTCCAAGACCATTTTCTGAAGAGTAATCATAAACTTCTAACTGCCCGTTTATAGCAATAGCTACCTGCTTACCATCAGGCGACCAGTCGTAGCTCGACATGCGCGAAGAGGTTTCGTAGAGGGAATAATTCTTCATTTCGTTTTCGTCAAAAAGCATAAACGAATTTTTATTTGGCTCATTTTGAATATACGAAATCTGTTTTTCGCCCGGCACGATGCGCAGCGAGTTACGCGCGCCTCCTCGTAGTCCGATTTCACTCATTTGTCCGCTTTCCAAATCTTTTCGATAAAGGGTCTCAAAGCGCCCATCGGTTGACTTGAAATACAAAGCCTCTTTTTTTGAAGGACTCCAGAGTGGTTCAGACTCAATAGATTCTTTAGTAGTAATACGTACTAAGTTTGACCCATCTAGATTGCTGGTGTAAATGTCACGGTTGTTTTCGGCTGACGACATGAAGGCAAGTTTATTGCCATTTGGCGACCAGGCGGGGAAGCCTTCGATTGCCGGACTGTTCGTTACGTTTACTGTCTCGCCGCTCTCTAAATCGTATATATAAACATCCCAGTTGCCAAAGTCTTCGCTCATATAGGCAAGTTTTGTGCGGTCGGGAGATAACATTGGTTTTGAGATTTTTACCGAATCATTTAAGAGCGGTTCGATATTCCCTTTTCCGTTCATTTTATAGAGTTGCTCAATGCCGGTTTCTTTGGTGATTAGTAAAATGGGATCTTTGCCTTTATCAGAAGTGCACGAAGCCAGTATTAGAAAGGGCAAGCAGAGAAGTAAAAGTTGTTTCATTTCCAAATTTTATTGAGCGACGAATGTACACAGATTATAATTTTAGGGCGGATGGTTAGTTTTAAATTTTGGTAAATGGGATTTAAAGGGATGCCAAGTAATAAGGACTTGTGGGAAAAGAGTTGCCACTAATGTGGTTATTGAGCATGTCGAAATGCACGAATAAAGATTTTGTGGCGGGAAAAAAATTGCCACGAACTTAGCGAAAGCGATCTCACCGAAGGTAATGCACGAATAAGTGTTTTGTGTTTATTTTTCTGTTGGGTCGTTCTTAAAAATTAAATCCACTTATGAACCATTAAAATGTGCGGTGGCGCCCTTCAGGGATCTTATCTCTATACACATCGTCAGGTGAAATTCAATTTTTAATTTTAGATCATACAATTGTCTGAATACCAAGGCCTTCCCGCACCCTATCCCAAATTAGCGTAACGACTCACGAATACCTTATAAAATAAACACTTATGAGTAAAAGGGCACCACCGCACACCTCTTATAAGGGAATAATGGTATTCATAAAAATACCACCTCACCACGACCTGAAGGTTATCTGAAATTATGGTTCTCATGGAACATTAATGTGTGCGTTGGAAGCTCCCCATTTAGGCGATGTGCTGAGCTTGTCGAAGTAGGTTGGGTGTGCGCGAAGCATTGATAGACAGTGCTTTGGATTGTCGTAGAAATGGATTTATTGAAATAAGGATTCTAAAAGTATCATATTTCTTCGCTCCTACATTATACCAAGTAAGTTAGATCTCAAAAGATGTGTTGCATTGAGCGGCGTCGAAATGTGTATAGAGATTAGCTCAGTGATGGGGCGGGAAGGCGTTTTTATGGAACTATCACTCACCACCTTTAGTCATTCCCAATTTCTCTTCTGCAAAAGCAGAAATAGCCTCGAAAACCTCAGGAACAGCTCCAGATTGTAAATCGCTGGCAATAACGTGGTTGTTTGCCGTTGGGAATTCAACCAAAACGTTTTTATCGGCTGGTGTGCCTAGGTTTTTATGCATATCACGCACAGCAGATACTTTAATCACCGGGTCTTGATTTTCTTCATTCCGGTAATAAACACCGCTAAAAACAGGGCAATGCACTTCCCGATAGGTGTCATTGGTGGCAATCGTTTCTACCAATTCTTCAAGCGCCACAACCGCTTCAAGTCTATAGGTAGAATACCAGAATTTCTTGTATTCATCGCTCGCTTCAACGGTTCTAAAATCGCCACCAAAAACGAGTCTGGCAATTTGCAAACCCCAGGGATCGTTCAGCAGAAATGCAGCAGGATCGTTTATTTCCATATTGGGCGAAAAGTTAATCAGGCCTTTTATTTCGGGATAGGTTGCAGCGAGCTTAATGGCGAGCGTGCCCCCGGTCGAAGTGCTCATTATTACTACTTCGTCGCCCAGATTTTTGGCTATGGCATATGCCTCCTTTGCAGAATTCCAGAGACGGTCGGCGGTGAGTTGAACCATTGCATCAGTGGTGTCTATGCCGTGATCTGAAAGCCGAGCCAGATAAAGATTGCAACCGTATTTCTCTGCGAATCGCACATGTGTTGGGAAACCTTCGCGTCGGCTGGCCGAAAACCCGTGGAGGTAAAGTATGGACACCTTCGTTTTGGATTTTATTGATGGATCGTTCCAAACAATTTTCGCTTCATTCCCTCGTTTCAGCGTGTGCAGCGCATTCTGATTGTTTACAAAGTCTTGTAACTCTGTATGATTCTCAGGGATTACAGAGAGGGCAGAGCCGTATTCGGGTGTTTTTGGCGACGGCCCCAGAAAATACACAATTGCCAGAAGCAGAATAGTTAAGAGGAGCTTTATCATAGCTGCAAATTTGATTTATTTATCAATACGAAGCGTATTAAAAATGGGTACGCACTTAGCAATCCGGTGATTTGATTTTTAGAATTAAACTCAGTATTTCTCAAAGGCGCCAAGTCCAAACAGGGCAAAATCGTATTTAACCGGATCTTCCGGGTCTAATTTTCTTAGCTTTTCTGTGAGTTCTACAACAGCTTTCCAGTCGTCTTGCTTACGCGAAAGGAGTTTGAGTTTGCGCGCAACACGCGAAGTGTGCACATCGAGCGGGAGATATAGCTGGGCGGGCGACATGGTTTTCCAAATTCCGAAATCTACGCCCTTTTCGTCTGATCGAATCATCCAACGCAAATACATATTCATCCGCTTGGCAGCAGATCCTTTTAAGGGATCGGGTAGGTGCTTTTTGCTTCTCACCAAATGTGGGCCAGAGAAGAAATTAGTTTTAAATGTATTCCATCCGGTACCGGGATTTTGCAAATCGACTTTAAAACTTTCGGCTATAGCGTTTTCCAGCCCGCCTTCTGATCTGTATATTCGCTGCAAAGCATTTAAAAAAGCCAGCAAATCATCGTAATTAAATGTGCGGTGAACAAATCCCTGAAACCGGGCTAAGTCTTTCTCCTTAAAGTTGAGAATAAAATCGTGCGGAGCATTGTCCATCAACTCCATTAGTTTTAGCGCATTGTTAATGATGGTTTTGCGCTGACCCCAGGCAATTACAGATGTCAGGAAGCCAGCGATTTCAATATCTTCCTTCTTTGAAAAGCGATGTGGAATCTGAATAGGATCGGTCTCAATAAAATCGGTGCGATTGTATTGTTCAGCCTTTTCATTCAGTAAAACTATTAATTCTGATTTCTTCAAATTGCAATTTTTGGCAGTGGCGCTGCAAATTTACCATCAACCATCGTAAGTGTTCGATCGGCCATTTTTGCCAGATCTTTATTATGAGTTACGATTACAAAAGTTTGATTGAATTCCTGGCGAAGCTCAAAAAACAAGTTGTGCAGATGGTTTGCATTTTTTGAATCGAGATTTCCTGAAGGTTCGTCGGCAAAGATTACTGCGGGACTGTTCATCAATGCGCGAGCTACGGCCACGCGTTGTTGCTCACCGCCAGACAGCTGTCCGGGTTTGTGATCTTTCCGGTGGCTCAAGCCCAGCCTTTCTAGCAATTCCGATGCGCGGATAGCTGCTTTTTCTTTGTTTAAGCCGGCAATAAAACCGGGCATACACACATTTTCCAGTGCAGTAAACTCGGGTAATAAGTGATGAAACTGAAAAATAAATCCGATTTCCTGATTTCGGAAAACCGACAATTCACTTTTACTGAGTTTGTTAATATTCGTGCCTTTAATAAACAGACTACCCGAAGTAGCTTTATCAAGCGTGCCAAGAATTTGCAGCAAAGTTGTTTTTCCCGCACCTGAATCGCCGACAATTGAAACCACTTCTCCAGCTTTTATCTCCAGATTCACGCCCTTTAACACCTCTAAATCACCGTAAGTTTTTATAATTTTACTCGCCTTGATCATAAGCCTGCGAAGATAGGGTTTGTGAGTAAATGAAACGAAGGGTTTTCGGAAATTATAATTTGAGGCAAAAGAATGAGCTCGGCTTTTATTCCTGTTTATAGTTTAAGGCATAAAAACAGCTTTACATCATTGGATCACCTTAGCAAATAGTTGGATCAGACTCGCTACTCTGCTGGAACATTACTGCTCACTATTTGCAAACCCACAATAGAAATAACAAGTGTTGAGAGAAAAAATAAGCGCCAAAAGGTTATCGGTTCTTTAAATAAAATAATCCCCATTATCACTGTTCCAATCGCACCTATGGCACCCCATACGGCATATGCTGTTCCTACCGGTATGGCATTCTCGCCACCCATAGCTTTAAAAAGAAGCAGCATGCTTATGCTTACGCAAATAATAAAGGAGAGCAACCACATCCACATTTCTTTGCCTGAGGCATGTTGAGCTTTTCCAAGACTTATTGCAAAGCCCGTTTCAAATAGACCGCCGATCAATAGAAATATCCAGTTTATACCCATTTGGATGTCAGTTAATTAAGTGTAATTTATCGAAAAGAACGCCATCATCTTTTATCGTAGCGGCTTACCCTCTTGATATATCGATTAGAAACGAATGTCATTTAAGCAGGGCAATCTGCTTGCTGTCATTCGCCGAAAAGGAAAAGCTTGACCCAATTAGAAAAAAGGCTTATTTATATTTCTTGTGTTTTTTCTTTTTCTTCGATCGGGCATTCATATACCTCGCAAAAATAATTAAGGCAACAATAAAGCCGATTACAAGTCCTAATTGTGTAGTGAGTCCAACTGCTAAGATCATAGTGTTTAAGATTTTCAGGCAAAAGGTATAAAATATATTACTGGAAAGAAATTAAATCGGTAGTAATTCCCAATTGAATTCTGAAATCAGCGTATTTTCCATCCAGAAATGCACCGGTAACATCAATTCTAAAAAACCGGAATAAATTATCGATGCTGTATCCTACCTCTAAATAATGATTAACCGTGGGGGTAATAATGTGGTTGATATTGATGTTTTCTTTCACCCCGGTTAGCCGCAAAACGCGGATATTGGTAAGCAGAAACTGACGAAACTCGTAATTAATCCAAGTGCTTACGTATTGATCGTTAGTGGAATAATCGTAGTAGGGAGCAATAGAGTAACCCTGCATTTGCGCGAAGCGGGTAAATATGGTTTGATTTCCCATAAAGTGGGCGTAATCCATAAATTCCATGGTATTGTTGCGCAAAAACTTACCGGCCTCACTGCGTACAGCAATTTTTCCAAATAGGTTGAGGTCAAAGCGGTATTTCACTTCAATTTTCGCCAGGTCGTAATCTGCTGTAGATTCGTAAACACCCGGAATGGCCTTAACATAAGTTACATTAATCTCGGGTGGGTTGTTTGCTTTTGAATACGTTTCGCCGCTTTTATAATAGCGCGACCAGGGCTTCCAGGTAAAACCCAGATAAACTTTAAAAGCCCGTGAACGTCCAAAATGAGTATCTGGCATTTCGAGGCTTACGGGTGCATTTTCTGAATATTCTTTCTTAGGATTGTCAAACCACACATAATCGGTATTGTTAAACGTTTCGATGCGCTCGGTAAAAATTACCGATGGTTTTAATTTGAGGTTATGCCTTACGCGATGTTCCCAATTGGTTTCAATAAACTTTTTGTCGTACACCCGCATAAAGTGGTTTTCTACAAAGAGCGACGAAATTGCATCGGTAAATGTGGCAATAGGTTCACGTTCATTAAACTGGCTGTAATAATAGCCGCCTTCTACATTTATCTTGCTTCCTTTCATCAGGCCTTTACCATATGAAAATTCAGATTTTAGAGTTCCAAACCCTCGGTTTCGCGCGAAAGCATACCGGAAAACTGGAGAAATCTCTAGCTTCCTGTCCTTGTCAATACGTTTGAAATAGCTAAGTGCGTATTTAAAGTTCCATCCATCTACGCTATTAAACCGGATAGATGCGAGTGCATTTTTTATCTGGAGGGTATTGTCATTTCCCAAGTCATATCTGTTGCCCCATACTAAGTCATAGATTTTAAACTCTTTACCGGTATTAAGCGTGTCGCCTTCTTCGCGTTTTATTTGCTCTATGGCCAGGCTGTCTTGAAGATCATATCCTTTTTCTTCGCGAACAGTGAGTGGAATAGGGCGTTTTAGTGCCCAATAAGTGCTGTCGTTACCATAAGCTGTCGAATCTATTTTTACATCCCGCGACTGTATTACAGCGGGCTCATCGGTCTGTTGGCGCTCCTGCTTTTCGTATTGGCGCATGAGGTGTCTCAATTCCTTTCGGGTAAGCTCTTCGCCATTCATCAGTTTGTCTTCTGATGATTTTTTTGCCTTTTCCAAATCGGTTTCCGGTTTGCTGTCGCGAGATTCTATGGCTTCCTGTTCTGTTTTTTCGTCGAGTACCGTAAAGGTGTCTGCCAGTTCGTTATTTACTGTAATGTCGTATTTGCTCACCGTTGCGAGGTATTGAAACTCAAATGTAAATCCAAGAATTTTTCCTGTACCATCGTACTTGTGCGATACCGGCATCCATACACTGGGTTTTATTGGTGCAAAAACTTGATTTACTTCAATGCGAATTCCCTGAATTACAAAGTAGAGATCTATACTGTGAATAGCCCAAAGATCTTCTACAACATATATTTTTCCGGCAAAAACATCTTCGCCGCGGCTACGCGGAATAACCTGAATTTCATTTATTTGATAGCCTCTATCAGAAAAAGTACTCACGTATTTAAACTTGTAGTATGCGAAAGCTTTTGGCGAAAAAGGAGAGATAAGACCGGCAATCTCAGGTTCATACAGCGAGCTGTTAATATAATTCATCGGGCTCGTATTTTGGTCGTCGCCAGTGCTGCGAATACTAATTACCCGCTCTTTATAATCGCCTGGCCTGGTGTAGGTTATTTCCGAAACCGATTCTGTAACAAAGGTCGCCGAGGTATCTAGCCCTTCTTTTTTCAATGTCTTTTCCAAAAACCAGGGTGCATCAACCAGTCGGCCACCTCCTTTTAAATACACCTCGCATGTATAATGGTTTACTTGCTGGCGGTGATAGCTGCTTTTAGCAATGGCTTTTCGCATAATTTTATAGGCCGGGTCTTCCTTTCCTCCGTCTATTTCGGCGGCTTGTAAGGAGTATGCTTGCTGTTGTAAAACGATGTCGCGCGTTAGCAATTCACTGGCGACAGTTACCGAAATCTGCTCGCTTTTATAGCCTAGAAATTGAAAACTTATGGAATAGGTGCCCGGTGAAAGCCGAAGTTCGTATTTCCCAATTTGGTTTGTAACACTGCCCGAACCGGTTTGCTGCACATAAATTGTAGTAAAAGGCAGAGGTTCGCCGTCCTGGTCAATTACTGTTCCCCTTATGCCTTGGGCTTTTGCCAATGCAGGAATAAATAATATAGGAATGAGAAAAAGGAAAAATCTATTCATATTTTAAAACCTTGTGACGGCTAATGGTTGAAAAAAGTAACAACAAGCACAAATTTAAGTTAAAGATTGAGTTTAATGACAGGTAATTTTAAATGAAGCCTTTTGGTTGATTTTATGCGCTGAAAATAGTCTCGAGTCGCTAGTCTCGCGGCAGTTTATGGAAAAAGTAGAATTTATTGTTCCAATCGGATCGTTATGTTGTAGAATGGAAGAAGAAAGAGAGTTGAATGTAGTAAATCAGAATATTTTTCGTCGTGGAAAATTGGAATTTGTGGTGTTCTGTATTTATGGTTGGGTAATGGGGTCAGAATGAAGTTTCATTAATCGCAAACGCAACAAAAACCATCATTAATGAAAAATGTGATATAGGAGAGCCGCGATGCTCCGCATCTCTTTCTGTCGCGTTTAAAGAGATTGTTGAAATCAATCACATAAATAGTCTAATCATCAATTTTTGCCGCAGCATTACAATATCAGCGAATCCCCTAAAACATTATCTCAAAAACCACCTTGCGGGACGCCAGAAAAAGCCACCCGTAGTTTACCAAGCCAAAGGCATGGCGAGACGCCACGCTAAAAAGCGTGGTAAACTGAGGGTGTTCGAGGAGTGACTATATGCAAGCTGTTATCCAAAATAACCCACCAAACCCGGACCCCAATCATAAATCATAAATCTGAAATCAAGATTCCTTTGAATAATTAACAGGGCTGCGTACATTTGCGGCAAACAAAAATATACCCATGAACATTCACGAATATCAAGGTAAATCAATACTCAACTCATTTGGCGTGGCCGTACAACGCGGTCTCGTTGCCGATACTCCCGAAGAAGCCGTAGAAGCAGCTAAAAAAATCAACGAAACAACCGGTTCGGACTGGTTTGTGATTAAAGCGCAAATTCACGCCGGAGGCCGAGGTAAGGGTGGGGGAGTAAAAATTGCCAAAAACCTTGATCAAGTGAAAGAAATTTCTTCGCAAATATTGGGTATGCAGCTTATTACGCCCCAAACGTCTGCCGAAGGTAAATTGGTGAGCAAAGTGCTTATTGCCGAAGATGTTTACTACCCTGGCGATAGCGAGCCAAGCGAAATTTACATGAGCATATTGCTCGACAGAGCTACCGGAAAAGTTACCATTATGTACTCTACCGAAGGTGGAATGGACATTGAAGCCGTAGCCGAAAAAACGCCCGAACTTATTTATAAGGAAGTAATAAATCCAGGCCTCGGCATTCAAGGCTATCAGTGCAGAAAAATTGCTTTCAACCTTGGCCTTAGTGGCAAAGCGTTTAAAGAAATGGTAAAATTTGTAGAATCTCTCTACAATGCTTACGTAGGTTGCGACGCCAGCCTTTTTGAAATTAATCCTGTACTTAAAACATCAGATGACCGCATAATAGCTGTTGATGCAAAAGTTACTCTTGATGACAATGCTCTTTTCCGTCACAAAGATTACGCAGCAATGCGCGACCTTAGCGAAGAAGACCCTACAGAAGTGGAAGCCGGTGAAGCAGGTCTTAACTACGTGCAACTAGATGGTAATGTGGGATGTATGGTTAACGGTGCCGGTCTCGCAATGGCTACCATGGACATTATTAAATTAAGCGGTGGTGAGCCGGCAAACTTCCTAGATGTAGGGGGTACAGCCGATGCCAAACGTGTAGAAAAAGCCTTTAGAATTATCTTGAAAGATGAAAAAGTAAAAGCTATCCTTGTTAATATTTTCGGCGGTATCGTTCGTTGCGACCGCGTAGCGCAGGGTATTGTAGATGCGTACAAAAACATAGGCGATATAAATGTACCTATCATCGTGCGCCTGCAAGGTACCAATGCCAAAGAGGGAAAAGCACTTATTGATGAGTCAGGTTTAAAAGTACATTCGGCCATAGTGCTTCAAGATGCTGCCGACAGAGTTAAAGAAGTAATGGCTTAACTACATTTTCTATTCCTCATACTTTATTAGATATTTACGTTCATTGCGCGCAGTTTTATAAGCTGCGCGCTTTTATTTACTTGTTCAGAATATCTGCGCACGTCGGTCTTCACACCAAATACATTACTAAGAGAAAAATTTTAGGCAGGCTTTTTGTTTATGTGGTACCATAGCGATAAAACATTCGCAAAAAATTCACGTTTAACGATATATGCGCCCACTAATTTCATTCGTATTTTTAAGTTTTTTGTTTTGCCTTTCGGCGAATGCGCAATCAGGAACCAATGTTGATTCATATCAGGGCTTGTACCTGCTTGAAACCATAGTGGTAGATGGCGATACAATTCCAGTGGTTACGCTACGTCCAGCACATATTTCAAGCAGTAGAAAAGGGAGAAGTCAACGCTATCAGCGTCAGTACGACAAGTTGCATCGCAATGTTGTTAAGACTTATCCTTACGCAAAAGTCGCCGGAAAACTCATTAAAGCATACAATGAAAATCTTTCGCTCCTTGATACCGAAGCCGCCCGCGACGCATATCTCGATAAATGCGAGGAAGATTTAAAAGCCGAGTTTGAGGGCGAAATCAATAAAATGACACGCAGCCAGGGTGTGGTACTTATCAAACTCATAGACCGCGAAACCGGAAATACCAGCTATGAACTTATCAAGCAACTCAAAAATGGATTTACCGCTTTTATGTGGCAGGGAATAGCCGTAATGTTTGGTTCTGACCTCAAGGTAAATTACGATCCTGCAATAGATAATACCGACTACCAGATAGAAGAAATTGTGTCAATGATTGAGTCGGGTCAGATTGAAGTTGACTTACGCGACGTAAAAACCCCCGCTGCCAAAGATGTGCTCGAAGCCAAAGACAAACGCCTTCAGCGAAAAATGGAGAAGCAAAGAAAAAAGCAGAACGGTTGAGATTATGATTCGTAGCCTCCTCGATTTATCGCGAGGCATGTTTTAATTATTCCCTTGCATATGCGCACCATTACGCCAACCGTTCTCGGTACAAAGGTTGATTTATGATTAGTAGCCTCGTCGATTTATCGCGAGGCTACTTACGCACTTCCAAAGTAATTTGTTGATTTTAGATTTGTATCTTAGTAGTCTAACTTAAACACATCAACCATGATCTCCAAATTTTTCATTATCGCTGCAATTGTTGGATTGCTTCCGGGTACCTCAAATCAATCATCTAAAACTGCTCTTATATCAGGACTGGAATATGCATTAACCCAGTCGAAAATAGCTGATGCCTATGGTTTAGAAGCTACATCAGATAAAAAGAATTGTAAAAAAATTGTAGTTGTTAACTCCACAAAGAATTTAGACAAGTCTGCTGCTGCTTACTTTAACGAGTCTGAACTATGCATTGTAGCTAAGCAAAAACAGGATATGTTTTTCTTATCAATCCAGAAATATTTCGAAATAGAAAAATTTTCTGTAGATGACAACCAATACACTTTATCTCTGCAATTGATCTCGCCTGAGTATAATCCATCAGCAAACAAACAAATGTTTTGGGTCTTGAAATATAGTTTAACTGATGGGTTAATAAATGTTCAATCCTTTGATCAGGTTGTTCAGGATAATTGAAACAGCAATTAGAACGAGATTGATTTATTAAAAGCTGACTGAAACCACGTGAATCGCAAATATTCGCGTGGAGTGGTCGCAGAAAACTTCATCTAGTTTGGATTGAATAAGACGTAAATTTACTGCCGCAACGCTCAAGGCCTGAATGGCCGACATATAATAGCACAGGTCTTCAGATCCCGATCCGCGGGAGTAAGCAGCCAGCCCCGGGAGCTTAAAAATCGTCGAGGCTGTGCAGCCCTGTGTTATATAACCAAATTCATCAAAGCCTTTACAGGGCGACATATCTCAACGAAAACATGGATCAAAAACTAACAAACATATCATCATGAATGCCTGGCGGGACGCCAGAAAAAACAACCCGTAGTTTATCAAGCCAAAGGCATAGCGGGACGAGAGCGTTTGCGCACCGAATCGTAATTAGCTCAAACGAGCCTAGGAGAAACCCACATAACCATGAGAACCAGTTTATCTTGAAAAATAGAACGGGAAAACATGAAATCAATCAACTCTCTCTCTCTCTCTCTCTACAAAATTCTCAAATCCGCACATCCGCACATCCGCAAATCCACAAATCAATTACTTTTCCCTAAAGAACAACTCAACCCGTCGGTTCAAAGCCCTACCTTCATCAGTAAGATTTGACGCATACGGATCTTTTTCGCCGATTCCTTCGTTAGCAATCCGTTCGGGAATTACTCCGTTTATCACCAAAAACTCTTTTGCGGCAGCAGCCCGGTTGTCGCTCAATACCTTGTTGTAAGCATCGCTTCCTATGGCGTCCGTATGTCCTTCTATGCGCAAGGTCATATACGGATACTCATCCAGAATACGCGCCACGGCATCGAGTACTTCAATGTATTTTGCACTGATATCGTACTTGTCGTAATCGAAATACACAAAACGGATATACGTTTCGGAGTCGAGAAGCTCAGCCTTTGTCATGGTCTCAAGTGAGCGGTTTACCTGCTTGCCGCTTGCAGAAGTTTCTATGATCAACACCGGCTCTCTCCGTTCCACTTCTAAATCGGCATCCACCATTTCCAAACTGTCTAAAACAGGTTTTGAAATAGTTAAATCTGTAAGGTAAATGCTCGAAAGCGAATCGTTTCTATTGCTGCTAAAGTAGGCAGTGCCATCTTCTGTCGAATAAAAATAGGCATCAAAATACTTGGAGTTCAAAGCGTTTCCGGGATTCACCGGTTCCGACCATTGTGTCCATGAATCGTCTTGCAGCTTTGAATAATAAATGTCGTAATCATCCGGATTTTCAGGTCGGTTTGCCGAAAAGAAAAGCAGTTTTTTCTGGGTATCGTAAAAAGGACTTATTTCGTCATTGGCGCTATTCACCTCACTTCCTAAGGGTATGGGCTGAGTCCACGTCGTGCCCTGATCGCCGGAAAGGCTAATGAATAGATCGTTGTTTTGGGTCTTGCCTTCTACCGGCAACGACCAAAGTATAAAATTTTCATCGGGACTCACATAAGCGCTGTAAAATTCGGTCGTAATATTCAAATCGGGAATCACCACCGCTTTCGGATCACTCCATTTATTCGCGGAAGCGCTATAATTTATAACAGACAAACCGGGAACTGGGTCGCCGGCAGCATTGGTTTGGTTGAGCAAGTAAAGCCGGTTTCCATTTACTGTAGTGCCCACCACCACATCACTTTTTTTGGTGTTGATCTCCGAAAAGTTCTTTGCACTATCAAAAGTGTCGTCTATTAAATCGCTCGTCCACACATCCTGCCCGCTGTACTTCCCACCTTTATTGGAAGCGTGAAACGTTCTTGCGAAATACATCTTCTTGCCATCAGCGCTTATAACAGGAAAACTCTCTTCGGCATCGCTATTTATAGCCTTGGTCATTTTCTGCGCCGGAGCGAAAGATATAGTTTCGTCTTGTGCGGTAGCAGATGCACAGAATCCGATAAAACCAATGATGAGAAATAGTTTAAATGGGTTCATTCTTCTTCTATTTTTTGTTGAATTGAAATCCGAGTACAATTTCATGACTTCCGCTACTCAAATTATTAATTGAAGAGGTAACATAATCATATGCATAGCCTACCTTCATCCAGTCGTTTATGTGCAGACCTGCCAGCACAGATACGGCGTCTTCATTTCTATATGACAGTCCCAGCCAGAACTTTTCCCGAAATTCGGCCTTCACATTAACATCAACAGAGAGTGGGGCAGGACCCAGTATTTTAAATAGTAGGCTGGGCGTAAGATCTACGTTTTCAGAAACCGGAATGCTGTAGCCAACCGTTGCAAACTGGTGTATTTTTAATCTGGCATCGCTAAAGTTCATTTCAGTACCTTCATTGCCTAGATTAATCTCATTTTGAGCAATCTGATACACTGAGTATCCCAAGAATGCGCGGTCGCTGTACAGAAAAACTCCGGCGTTGATATCGAATAAATTTGATTGCGTACCATTTGCAATAAAATCGGAATAGGTATTGTCTGTTGGGTTTTCCAAAACCACCATATCGCTTCCAAAAGTAAGACCATACCAGCCAAAGCTGGTTCCAATTGCCAGCCAGTATTTATCGGCTATCGGCATATGGTACGAGTAGCTCGCCATTACCGAGGTGCGTTTAAAAAGACCGTACTCATCTATTGCCGCCATTCCTCCCACCACATGCTTGGCATAGCGAATGGTTTCAGTACTTTTATAGAGGTCGCGACGACTAATCGGGATGGAATACCGGTTTTGCAACACCTTTGGCTTTTTGCCCAGATTTACAGATCCATTTGCGTAATAGGTTTGCGGCGCACCATCAAAACCAGCCCATTGCTGTCTGAATCCCAGATTTATATCAATATCTTTATCAAGGCTCGATGCTGCAGGATTTAGCACATACATATTTTGCATATACTGGCTAAACTGTGGCAGTTGCTGTGCCATAATTCCTTGTAAAGAAAGGAAAAGCAAACCTGCGAGTATGTAGATTTTCGTTTTCATGTCTTATCGAATTATGTTCACTGTTCCGTTCAAATTATCCATTCCGGCAGTCTTGAAATCCAGAATGTAGTAGTAAGATCCCGTAGGCAGATCCTTTCCATCGTTCGTTCCGTCCCACGGATCGCGGTAGCCCGTGCTTTCATAAACCGAATTTCCCCAGCGGTTGTAAATGACGACATGGGCATCGGGGTATTTTTCAATTTCAGGAATATTCCACACATCGTTTGCCCCATCGCCATCGGGTGTTATGGTATTTGGCAATTCTTTAAATACGCGAATTAACACTGAGTCCGTAGCCTGGCAACCCATTACACTCGTGTAGGTTACATAGTATGGTGTGGTTTCGCCCGGCATCGCTACAGGTCGGTCGCAGTCTGTACAGCTAAGCCCCACGGGTGGCGACCAGTTGTAAGTTCCGCCTTCCGGCGATGGTGATGCAGAGAGGGTAGTAGAGCTTCCAAACATGATCAGCTTGTCGGCACTGGCGATTACACTTACTCCTATTTCTACAAAAATCGTTACTGTGTCGGTCTTTACATCACATCCCGTTTCAGGGTCAAGCGCGTAAACAAATTGGTTCGTTCCCGCGCCAAGTCCGCTTACAGCTGTCTGCGCGCTGTTAGGGCTGTCTATTATTCCGCTGCCTTCCACGAGAGTCCATTCCGCAGCTGCACCTTCGGGGTCATTTCCGGTAAGGGTAGTAAAAGTCTCGTCGCAGAGCGTTTCATCTGCGCCCGCATTTGCCGTTGGAGCATTTTCTAATACCATTATTTTAAACGAGCAGGTATCGGTATTTCCGTTTACATCTGCCGCTACAAAGGTCAGTGTGTTTTCCCCTTCCGGGAATGTGGCTCCTGCCGCCGGTCCGCCAATCTGCACAATTGCCGCAATCTCGCAATTATCAGTAGCAGTAGGCAAGTCAAATTCGGGAACTAAATCGCAGGTTTCAAAATCGGCAGGGCATATAATAACCGGCGCAATAGTGTCAAGAACCGTAAAGGTAAAGGTGCAAAGCGTGCTGTTTCCGGCATTGTCGGTGGCTGTAATCTCATAGGCGTAACTTCCCGGATTTAGCGAAGCACCATTTGATGGGCCTGCAGTTTGCGAAACGGTTACATTGCAATTGTCAGATGCCAGTGGATTCCCATAATCTGCTACAACTGTGCACGATCCCGGAGCCAGATACAAGGTAGAATCTGTTGGACAATTTGTAAATACAGGCGCAGTGGCATCAACTACCGTTACCGTATAGCTGCAAGTTGCCGTGTTGCCGGCATCGTCTTGGGTGGTAAATTCAAATGCGGTTTCGCCAAGCGCGAGTGTACTTCCGGTGGTTGGTCCACCGGTTTGAGATACAATCAATATGTCGGTACAATTATCAGTCGCTTCGGGAAGGGCAAAATTGTAAACCGCTCCGCAGATATCAGGTGCTGAATTTACAGCGACGTTTTCCGGACAGTCAAATACCGGCAATTCGGTGTCATTTACGGTAACGTTAAACGAACAGCTTGTTTGATTTCCTGATAAGTCGGTAACGGTATAAGTTACAACTGTTATGCCCACCGGAAACTCGCTACCCGGAGCTAAGCCGGCAGTAAGTGCAGTGGCAGCACCACCACAATTGTCATCTCCTTCGGGAGCGGTATAATCTACCACAGCTCCACAAATTCCGGGATCGTTGTCGATAATAATATCGACTGGGCAAGTTATGGTTGGCGGCACGGCTTCGATAATGCTAACCGTAAAGCTGCATGATGTTGTATTTCCGGCAGCGTCGGTGGCGGTAAAGGTCACAGTGTTAATGCCTGCCGGGAATGATTCGCCCGAAGCAAGTCCTGCTGTTAAGCTTAAATCGCTCAATGCACAATTATCAGTGGCAACCGGCACTCCGTAGGCAACTACGGCGGCACAGTCTCCATCGGGAATGTTTACAAGAATATCGGCCGGGCAGGTTACTTCTGGTGCTTCTTCATCAACCACTGTTACAGTAAAGCTGCAAGTCGCCGAATTGCCGGCCAGATCGGTAATTTCGTAAGTTATAGTGGTTTCCCCTTCCGGGAATACAGCTCCACTCGGTAAGCCGGCCGTTTGGGTAACTGTGGCAATATTACATGAGTCGTTCGTAGTGGGTGCGTCGTAGTTCACAAGGGCTTCACAAGTTCCGGCATCTGCTGGGGTTACAATATCGTCAGTACAGGTAATGGCAATAGGATCGGAAGGTTGAAGAATAATATTGAAGGTACACACAGCCGTATTTCCAAATTGGTCGGTTGCAGTAAATTCCACCGGGTTTGTCCCTGCCGGGAATACATCGCCGGAAGGCAAACCACCTGTTTGAGTAACTACTACATCGCTGCAATCGCTTGCTGTGGGCGTATCGAAAATAGCAATACCGGTACATGCAATACCGGGATCGGTCGGGAAAACCAGATCGCCAGGACAGTCTACAAAAACAGGATTTTCCGTTTCAGCAATCGTGATTTCGAATGAGCAAGACGCTGTATTTCCGGCTAGGTCTGTGCCTTCAAATTCTACGGTATATATTCCAGCATTTACCACATCGCCACTCGCAGGGCCGCTGATTAAGGTATATCCACCAACGGCACAATTATCGGTCATTACCGGATCGGCATAAGTCAACAATGTAGTACACTCGTCATTGGAAATGGTAAAGCTAATGTCGGCAGGGCAGGTTATTTCGGGTGCTTCTTCATCAACTATTGTAATGGTAAAGCTGCAAGTGGCTGTATTGCCGGCCAAATCGGTAATCTCATAAGCCACTGTAGTTTCCCCTTCCGGGAAAAGGCTACCGCTAGGCAGACCGGCAGTTTGGGTAGTGGTGGCAATATTACAAGAGTCGTTGGTTTCCGGGTCGTCGTATATTACCACGGCTTCGCAGGTTCCGGCATCGGCGGCGATTATAATATTTTCGGGACAGGTAATCGCAATGGGATCGGCCTGCTGAATGATAATGTTAAAAGTACAAACGGCGGTATTTCCAAATAGGTCGGTAGCAGTGAATTCTACGGGGTTTATTCCGCCCGGGAATACATCGCCGGAAGGCAAACCACCTGTTTGAGCAACAGTTACGTCGCTGCAATCGCTCGCCGTGGGGGTATCAAAAATCGCTATTCCCTCGCAAACACTTTCAGCATCGGACGAGAAAACCAGATCGCCGGGACAATCCACAAAAATAGGATCTTCGGTCTCTGCAATCGTAATATTAAAGGAGCAAGTAGCTGTATTACCGCTTCCATCAGTCGCTTCAAATTCTACGGTGTAAATCCCGGCGTCAACTACGTCGCCACTTTGGGGGCCGCTTATTACGGTAAATCCTGCCACGGAGCAGTTGTCAGTAATTACTGGGTCGGGGTAAGTGAGCAGGGTTGTACACGCATCACCGGGAATGGTAAAACTAATATCGGCAGGGCAGGTAATTTCAGGTGCTTCATCGTCGGTAACGATAATATTAAATGTACAGATTTGAACATTTCCGGCATCATCTGTGGCGGTGTATTCAATTGGAGTGCTGCCAAGAGTAAAAGTGCTTCCGCTGATAGGGCCGCCAGTTTGCACTATGTTATCTAAAAGACAATTATCTGAAACTGTGGGTGCAGAAAATAGAACTTCGGCATCGCAAGTGCCCGGAGCTGCCAGAACGATAATATCCAAACATTCAAAAACCGGAGCTTCAGTATCGAGCACGGTTACAGTAAAGCTACACGACGCTGCGTTGTCAGAATTATCTCGAACCTCGTAAGTAATTAGCGTTGCCCCCAGCGGAAAATTTGAACCTGATGCCAAACCTCCAATCAAATCAGTATTGGCGTCTAAGCAATTATCAGAAGATACTACAGCCGGATAGTTTACTACTGCGCCGCATTCGCCCGGGTCGTTGCTCACAACAATATCTGCAGGGCACGATATTACGGGTGGAACGGTTTCCTGTATAAAGATGGTAAACTGGCAAATGGCAGTATTTCCGGCAGCATCTGTTGCTGTAAATTTCTGCACATTGTATCCCGAAGGGAAAGTGGAGCCAGATGGAAGCCCCTGGGTTTGGGTAATGGTTATCGGCCCGCAATTGTCCGTAGCAGTAGGCATATCGTATGTAGCTATTTCAGAGCAACCGGTAGCGCCAATATTTATTGTAATATTTGGGGGACAGTTAATTACAGGTGGTGTATTGTCAACTACATTCACATTAAAACTGCACGAGGCTGTATTGCCATAAGCATCTGTAACTGTGTAAGATTCAATGGTTGTGCCAAGAGGAAAAGATCCTCCCGAACCAATGCCCGCAGTGAGCGCCGTATTTACCGAAGAGCACCCATCAGTACCAACCGGTGCGGTATAATTTACCACAGCATCGCATGAGGCAGATGCCGACACGGTAATATCGGCGGGGCAGGTAATAATAGGATCGGAAACATCAAGAACGGTGAGAATAACGCGGCAAAACGCCTGATTTCCCTCCAGATCGAAAGCTGTAAAATCGAGAAAATGCTCACCAACCGTAAAAGAAGATCCACTGGGCAAACCTGCAAATTGATAAATAGCAAAAATACCACAATTGTCGGTGGCAACCGGAAGAGCGAAAGTTACAACGACCGAGCAGGTGGTCGCGTTGGCATTTACTGAAAAATCGGCGGGACATTGAAAAACTGGATTTTCGGTGTCGTTTACAGTGATGTAAAATGCACATTGGTTTTGCGCACCCTCATCATTGGTTACCTCAAAGATTATTTCAGTGGTACCCACGTCAAAGAACGACCCGGAAGCCGGGCCCGCAATGCGAGTTGTTGTAATGTTTGTGCCGCTTCCTGTTCCTGTAGGTGGAGTATAGTTAACGATTGCACCACATTCAAGAGGGTCATTGTTTTGCACAATATCGGTAGGACATATTATAGATACCTGGGCGTGCAGAGTGCCGAAGTATAAGAAGAATCCGAAAAGGATAAGAATATGTTTGTGCAATAAAAAAGCAGGGGTAGATTTTTTCATTTGCATGCTGTTTAAGCTATAGGGTAAATCAAAGATAGTGTTTGAGCGCAGTGGCAATTACACGTGATTTCAAACTTATCAAGATTTTCTTTTTATAAATTTTAGTACTCAATACGTGAATACGCAGGAAAAGCTATTTAGATTCAGAATGGTTCAACTTTGCTCCACAATTCCTGCAATACTCGGCATCGTATCGGTGGCCTTCAACTCCGCAAGATGTGCAAAGCCGATTGGTATTAACGTTGGCAGCTTGTTTGCCGCTTACACCTTTGTAAATCTCGGCTCCTACAATTCCTGTGGGAATGGCGATTATGGAATATCCGAGAAGCATAATTACCGAAGCGATCATTTGGCCCAGCACGGTGGTGGGTGTTATATCGCCAAACCCAACTGTGGTAAGGGTTACAATGGCCCAGTAAATGCTTAGCGGAATGCTGTTAAATCCGCCTTTTCCACCTTCTACAAGGTACATTATACTGCCGAGGATAAAAACGAGTATGAGCAGAAAGAAGAAGAATACTGTAATTTTATGTCGGCTGGTAACTAGTGCTTTTCCAAGCACCTGTGCTTCTGAAACAAAGCGCATAAGCTTCAATATTCTGAACACCCGTAGCAACCGCAATGCGCGTATAATGGCGAGACCCTGTGAGCCTACAAAGATGAAACTCAAATAAGTCGGCAAAATAGAAAGCAGATCGATTATTCCCAGCCAGCTAAAAATATATTGGGCCGGTTTTTTTACCACCCATATTCTGGCGATGTATTCTATTGTGAAAAATATAGTTACTACCCATTCTATTATTCGCAATACAGCTCCGTAAGTAGCTTGTATATAGCTAACACTTTCGAGCATTACAGCCAAAACACTCACACCGATAAGTACGAGGAGGATAATGTCAAAAAGCTTTCCGATGTAGGTGCTGGTGCCAAAAATTATAATAAAAAGCCGTCGGCGCACGGGGCTATGCTCCAACCGATTCTCTTCATCACGGTATTCGTCTTCCGTAAAGGCCATTTATAGGATTCTGGTATTTTTTAAAAAAGCGAAGCTAAGGTATTTCTTTAAGAGATACGTAGATTTAAGCCGTTTGTATTTGAGTTGCTTTTAGAGGTTTTGTGATTTTTGGATTCATTACCGCAAACCAGAGTGGCGGAATAAGGCTAAGAAGCATCATGCCGGGATAGCCGGTAGGCATTTGCGGGCTGTGGTCGTGGTGTTCCAATATTTGATATTTCTTTTGAGGTTGGAAGTGGTGGTCGCTGTGCCGCGAAAGTTCAAAAAGCATGAGCCTGCCAATTGCGTGGTTGCTATTCCACGAGTGGGTTGGTTGCACCTTCTCGTATCTGAAATCGGTTATTTTTGAGCGCATCAATCCGTAGTGTTCTATATAATTCACTGTTTCGAGCATCAAGAAGCCTATAATCGCTGCACCTGTGTACCAGATCAGAATTTCCAATCCAAAAGTGAAACCGATAAGCAACCAGAAAGCTATTTGAATAAGCTGAAACCTTAGCATTTCATTTTTCAGTGTAAAGGCTTTTTGGTTTTGTCGGATAAGTCTTTGGTTTTCGATTTTCCAGGCAGAGATATAGCCCAAAACCACCGAGCGAATCCAAAATTGGTAAACTAATTCATTCCGTCGCGATGATGCGGGATCATCGGGTGTGCTCACATTTTTGTGATGGCCGCGGTTGTGCTCTATAAAAAAGTGCATGTAGGCACTTGGCAGTAAAAGTATTTTGGCGAGATTTTGCTCAAATGTTTTGGTTCGGTGTCCGAGTTCGTGTGCAACATTTATTCCCAGCCCGCCAAGAATGACACCAAGCGAGAGTGTGAGACCCATTTTTTCGTAAAACTCAAGCGGCATTTGCTGCAACGCAAATAGATAAAATACAATGCAGGCATATATTGCCGGAGCAACAAGGTAAAGCAGAACGTCATACTTCCGGTCTTCACGACGCATTTCATTCTCTGCGGTTTCCAGGTTTTGTGCATTTGGTTTGATCAGCAATTCCAATCCGGGAATAAAGCCAAAGGCAAAAATAACAGGTGCAAAAGTCACCCAATCTCCAAAGTTCAATCCGCAAAAGAATAGAACCGGCAGAATAAATGGCATCGCGTATTTTAGGTACTTCATGTTGGTGGAATTGAGTTGGAATAAAATTACGAAAAATTTTGTTTGGTAAAAATTACTTTCATAGATTTGATTTTCAAATGAAAATGAACAACACATATACTTATTACTATTCTGATTATTTCGGGCTGGGATAAGTATATCACTTAATAAGTTACACTACCCGGTTCGTTTGACCCGGGTTTTTTATTTTAAAAAAATGATGATTCAGACCTATTCGGCTTACACCGATGAAGATTTTGCAGTTTGGAAATTGCTATACAGCCGCCAGATGGAGATTTTGCCAAAGCTCGCAGCAAAGGAATACCTCGACGCGCTGGAGCGGGTTAATTTTACCGCCGACCGCATTCCACATTTTAACGAAGTGAATAAACTTCTGGGCGAAACTACAGGCTGGAAGATTGATGTGGTGCCACATATTATCCCTGTCGAAGAGTTTTTTCCAAAACTGGAGCGTAAGACTTTCGGAGCTACCACCTGGTTGCGAAAAATGAGTGAGCTCGATTACCTCGAAGAGCCCGATATGTTTCACGATGTTTTTGGCCATGTGCCGTTATTGAGTAATACAACCTTCTGCGCCTTCTTTCACGGACTCTCAAAAATTGCGATGAAGCATCTCGATAATCCCGAGATACTAGAAAAACTGGGCAGAATGTACTGGTTTACCATCGAGTTTGGCCTTATTCGCGAAAGCGGAGACCTTAAAATTTACGGCGCCGGAATTATGTCGTCGCACGGCGAAACGAAATATAGTGTGAGTAACGAACCGACCCACTTGCCTTTTGATGTAAAAACGATTCTGAACAAGACGTATAACAATATGATTATTCAGGATACTTATTTTGTGATTGATAGCTTTGAGCAGCTTTTTGATTCTTTGGGAGAGATTGAGCGGCAGGTGGATACAAGTGATTAGTGTTTGGTTTTTGGTTTTTAGATTGGGCGAAAGGAGCCAGGAGCTTTTTTGTGATTCCTTTCCTTCTTCTCCACAAGCGGGTCGTGTTTAGCGAAGTCGAAATACATGAATAATTTTTACAATTCAAGGAATATTGCGAAAAGCATTTTTTAATTCTATTTACAAAAAAAAATTCTTACCAATTAACAAAGCCGCCACACGTAGCGCTTAACGTCTCTTAGATTTTCTATTTCGGAGTTTTATTGCTTAATAAACTTAGCAGCATTGCTCATCCCATTTATTGAGATAAGATAAACTCCTGCATTTAAATTCGATACATTAATCGGGCTGTTGTTTTGCATTTTCCCGGTCATTACTTCTTTACCGGTAATGTCCATAATACGGTACCCGGAATTGGCATCCGTTTCGCCTTTAACCAGTAGATTACTTTCAGTAACTGTTGGATACACGCTAAATTCTGGAGCATTTGCTTCAAAAATTCCTACCGGACTTGATGGAGCAAAGCGATAAACACGCCCAGATTCTGGTATTCCATCTAGTCCTATTTGCAATTCTCCATCTGGGAAGGTCGTAAATTCAAATAGTGTGGGATTCGTAGGGTCGCCGATTATTGTAGCCCCATATTCTACCCATATTGTGTAAAGGCTTACATTTATACCCAGAAGCATTGTCGGGCCTTGATTTCCAAAAAATGCCACATCAGGATTGGGCAAATTAGAATTGCCATAGTGAATTTCCATTATTCCGCCATTTTCATAAAACCAGAGTTGAAAATTCATTCTGTTCTCTGCAGCAGGTTCGGAGCTTGTTACTTCGTCATAAAACGCTACGTTTTGATATTGAATTTTAGCAATACGATCTCCGGCAGTTCCTACTGTTTTAAAAGATATTTCTGATGATGCAAGACCCTCAAGATAATCTCCATCTACTAGATCTTCTTGAAGCCCGAAAATATGTAGAGTATCTTCAACTTCAATATCGCCAAAAGCCATATAAGCCCCTTCACCAAACTGGGTTACGGAAGGGTAAATTTCACCTCCTATTTCGAAATCAAAGCCAAATGAAAAAATAAACAAGGGGTCGTTCCACGTGTCATCATCCACATCATTATAGGTGACGATAGCAGGGTTGGTTAATTCGGCATAATCTGAAGTATAAGTAGTTAGCGTATAAGAAGGTTGTGCAAATGAGGCCATGCTGGCTGTAATTGCGATTAAAAGTAGAGCATTTTTCATTTTTTTTAGTGTTAATTTGTTTAATAAAATATTTAAAAGGAAAGTCTGAATTAGTTAAAATTTTATTCCCAGTTGGATATCTCCGAAAAGATTAAAATCTATATTATTATTGTATGGATTCGATCCGTTTTGATAACCCATCTCAACATCGAAGTAGAAATGGTCGCTAAATGTGCGTTGAATACCTGTGGAAATAGTGTACCCGGATCCTCCTGATCTGAAAGAATCATTATAGAATTCATAATTTCTATTATACCCATAAGATATATAGTTAGCCGAAAGCCCATCTCCACATTTTCCTTTGCGGATTCTGTTTTTTAAATTGTAATAATAGCGCGCTTGCAGGCGTGCCGTAAATTGACTAGATCTGCCATTTCTTGAATACGGATTTTCTTTACTACTTGTCCGAGAATAATATTCTAGCCCGAAGTCGGCACCAATTGAAACAGGCAGATCAAAAAGTTTTTGCTCAATAGCAATTTTTGGCCTTATCCTTATTTCATCATAGCGTTCAGTTGTAGCTTTATATACCGAAAACAGGTCGGTGGTGTTTATTTTAAGTAGGAGGGTTTCTTTTTTATAACACTTCACTACCGGACAAAGTCTATCTCTATCTAGTGCCTTTTCATTACCGAAGACAAGACCCAATCCAACTAGAGCTGTGGATTGAATAAAAATGGCATCCCGCGAATAAGTGTTATCGGTAAATCTATTAAGCTTTCTGTATGTGCTATACCCAGCATTTATACCGAAGTCAATAAGTCCATTCCCTAGAAATCGACGTTGAATGCCCCATCGCCCGTAATAATACTGCTCATTTTGTTCATTTGGAATAGTAGGATTATCGTAACCCAAGGCAAAGTAATTTCCTGACATATTTCTTACACCCTTCTTTTTACTACTATAATAAAGACGTAGTTCTGCATTTAAAGTAAAATAAGAAGGAGAAGATATTTGACTGCTGCGCAATTCCAGTTGTCCCATCAATGTGAAATAAGGAAGGAGTTCTACTTCCGCACCCACACCTACAGCAGGTGCCCGAAGCATAAATTTGGTTTCTTCGTGCATCATAAATGCGTATTCCAGAGGAGTGAGGTACTCAATTATGGAATCTGTTTTTGCAGCAGTTCCGGTTGTGTCTCGCTGGGCAGATAAACCTGTAGGCGCGACAAGAATTACGGACACGAGAATTGTAAATATCAATAGGTATGTATTTAATTTCCTCATTGCACAATGTAATTTAGGGTTCCGGTATTCAATTGAATTACAGCGTTGGCGGTGTTGCCGGCAGCCTTATAGTGATACTTTTGGCTCCCGTCCGTGTCGGTTACTGATTCCAATTGTTTGGATGAAAGATTTTTTACTTCCGAATTTTGAGTTTTTATTTCATAGTTCATTAATGTTTTTGAAGCGATGTCAAGAAAGATTTCACTTCTATCTGCGTTTACCGCAAATCTCAAGGCTTTACTTATTTTCAAAATCCGCAATTCAGCGTAGGTCGCATCTATTTCGGCAGAGCCGGTGAGGTTTTCAATGGTAATATTCGTTCGGTTGGATGTTAAATCAATGATTCCTGAAATGTTTTTGAGGTTGATCTCTCCGTATTTTAATTTCATCTCGGCTATCCCGGAAAAATTTGTGAGATTGAGGTTTGTAAATTCGAGCTTGAACTTCATATCGCTTGAAATATCCTCTACAGTTATATTTCCAAAATAATTCCAGATTTCAATCGAGCCTTTTACATTTATGGGAATTTGAATTTTATAAGTGGTCTTTAGTTTTGATTCGGGACGCTTATCGGATCCTGATAATTCAACATAATTGCGCAGTGAAATGGTTTTTCCGGATTGATCTGCGATTAATTTCAATTTCTTCAAATCTGTTTCTGCCTGCTCTTTATTGCTGTGGCGGGATGCGCGTACAATTTCGCATTTTAGCTCAGTGCCGCCGTAAGTGCTCAATTCAATAGTTGCCTGCTCGCCGTTTATAAACAAGCGTGATTTATCTGTCCACGAGTAGCTTTCTTTCTGGGTAGTGCTCACCACCTGTATGGCTTGTTGCGCTTCCGCGAATGGAATCCCAATGGGCATAAGCAGGATGACTAAAACGATATGGATACGACTAATTTTCATAGTAATTTCCGGGTCATTTCATTTACTATTTTGCTGTGTTCAATCTCAAGGTGAACGAGCATGCGCTCAAGTTTTCCATTGTCAGCATAGGGGTTTATCTGTGCTTCTATCTCTGCGCGATCTTTTTCGAGTTGTATTAATTCTTCTTCCAGATTTTTAAATTCGGGCGTTTCGCAGACTGTTTTTGAGCGCAGGCACAATTGCTCAATCAGCTCGTTGCCTGCAATGCCGTCCCAACCGTTGCGATCTGTATCGGCAGCTGCCGGTTCGCGAGCATCTTCCCACTCTACATGGTATTCCAGTTTCGGTTTATCGTTTATTATAATTTTTAAAATCACTGCCGATCCCAATGCGAGAATAAGTACCGCAGCCCATTTCAGAATTAAATATCTTCTTCCTTCTGTTTTTTCCGGCTGCTCAATCTGCGCTTCCAGTTTTGTCCATAGTTCATCATCAGGCTCATGCTTCGGCAAATTGCTCCGCATTTCTGCAGCAGCTAATTTGTGATCAATTTCATTCCAAACATTTTCTGATGGATTATGCTGCGGTAAAAATATCTTCAGTTTTTTAGAATTGTTTTTTGACTTCTCACCGCTTTCTGAATTTAGCTGTGCATCAATTTTATCCCATACAGAATCATCCGGTGAATGCTTCGGCAAATGGTCTTTGATATGTCGCTTCTCATTTCCGGTCATCACATTTCGGTTTTGAGTTTGTTTTGCAACATCCGTTTCGCTTTATGCAACTGACTTTTCGATGTGTTTTCTGAAATGGCGAGCATATCAGCAATTTCCCGGTGCTTAAAACCCTCTATTTCGAACAAAGTGAAAATGCTACGGTATCCGTCGGGAAGTCCGAGAATTGCTTTTTCAAGATATTCTGATTCTACAGAAAGATAATTGCTTTCATCTGCCACTTCAGGCACAATTTCCAAATCGGTAAACTGCATTTTACTTTTTACGCGATCTAAAGCTGTCCGCGCCATAATCGTATGAATCCAAGTACCTGCCTTACTGTCACCCCGAAAACTTTCAATGCTTCGAAAAACCTTCAGAAAACCTTCTTGGAGCACATCTTCTGCGTCTTCAAAATTTCCTGTTATACGATAAGCCAGTGAGTACATCTGCGATTTATATTGGTCGTACAGCGCTTTCTGTGCAATGCGTTCCCCATTGCGACAGCCATCTAATATTTCAGATTCGGTCGTGTACAATTCTTTTTGTTCTATTAGCTTAGAGGGGTCAATTTAGGGAATGGTTGCCTGGGAGAGGAATTTAGTTAAAAGTCTCGAGTCTCGAGTCGCTCGTCTCGAGGTCGGTTGCGCTGGGTTTAGTGGGTTTTTGAAAAAGCTGTAAGACATTAGCTTTAAGCTATAAGCAGATTGCGGGGCGTATGGTTCTTCTTCTTTTTTTAGTGTTTGGTTTAGAGTATTTCAAGATTTTTTCGGCTTTCTTTTCTGATTTTCGATAGTAGCAATGAGGTGTAGGCGGCGTTTGACAAACTCAATGCCAGATTGAGAGGTATTAACTCGCTCTGGTCTGGAAATCTTTTCAAAAAGGTATCCCGGCGGTACGCCGGACTAAGCGCCCCCTCAAGAGACGTGCAGCGATGACTTTGTCAAAAATCCAACGACCAGAAGAGCCCGAACGGGGAACGAAAAACCAAAAATCAAACACCAAAAACTTAGCGGTAATCGAGTGGTTATTGAGCTTGTCGAAATGCGGAGTCGAGATTAATAAGCCAAAATCGTATAAACCGGCAAGTGATCGCTATAGCCACCAAAGTATTTGGTACCACCGTAAGTTCTATTGGTTTTTATATCGCCATACTCTTCATTAAGATAAAGCATATCGTCAAAGAAGAAAGGTTTCGTGCTGGCCGAAACGATATCCGGAAGTTTGTAATCTGTAAGGGTGCGGCTCACGATTATTTGATCCAGAAAATCCCATTCTCCTTTGTAATTGTACGATCCGCGTTCCTGTTTTTGAAGGCCGTGCATTAGGTTTACCATTTTCGATTTGGTATTAAGCGAGTCGGCTTTGAGAACTTCTGTAATAGATACGTTGCTCGGATAATCGTTAAAATCGCCCATGCAGAGTATAAGTGCATCGGGGTTGGTGCCGATTACGCTGTCTATAGCAGCTTTGAGGGTTTTTGCGGCGCTCAATCGTTTAAATTCAGATTCTTCCTGTCCGCCCCAGCGAGATGGCCAGTGATTTACAAAAATGTGGAGTTCTGGCCCCTTAGTTACTTTTCCTTTTACATAAAGAATGTCGCGGGTGGGTCTTTCCGTTTCCGGAAGGGGAACAAAAATGGGTTTTGAATAAATGACTTTAAACTGCTTTTTGCGGTAAAGCATTCCCACATCAATACCGCGTTCATCGCCGCTTTCGTAATGCACTATTGCGTAGTCGCCATTTTTTAGTGCGTTGGCATTGGCCAAATCTTCTATTACTGATTTGTTTTCCACCTCGCACAATCCTACAATCGTTGGAAGTGTTTTGCCGAGTTTTGAAATTACGGTACTCAATTTTTCCACTTTATCTGCATATCGCTCTTCATTCCATTCGCGTTCGGCTGAGGGTAAAAATTCATCGTCGTCTTTATCAGGGTCGTCTAGTGTATCAAAAAGATTTTCAACATTGTAAAAACCAATTGAAATTTCCCTCTGTTTTTGATCTTTGTCTTCGGCGCTGGTATATGCAGAAATTGCGATAGAAAACGCAATTAGAGCCGCAAGAGTAAGAATTACGAATGTGGGTTTTTTAAGCATAATAAATAGTTGAGAACGCTGACAAGATTGTAAATTTGCGGCAAACTTAGCGAAAACCGTGCTAGCATTTGTTAACTGGAAGTGAATTTTAAGATAGGCGATAGGGTTAGATTTTTGAATGAAGTTGGCAGTGGAGTAGTAATATCCGCTGGCGTAGATCTTGTTGTGGTGGAAGATGAGCACGGCTTTGAATGGGAAATGTCAGTAAATGATGTGGTGCCCGCAAATACGCATCTGGAAAGTAAATACAATATTGACCACTCAGATCTGGATTCAAAGCGGGAAATCGATCTTCCTGAATCGCTCACCGAGGCAAAGGAAGCAGAGATTTTGCAATTTGTGTCTGCTCATGGCAAAATGACTTACCTGGAGATAGATTTGCACATCAATGAATTGGTAGATCGCACCGCACATTTATCAAACCATCAGATGGTAATGATCCAGTTAGATCATTTTAAACGCTTGCTGCGACTGGCCAAAAAGGAGAAATATCAAAAGCTGGTTGTTATCCACGGCGTTGGCGAAGGTGTTTTGCGTGCAGAAATACGGCACATACTTTCAAAAATAGAAAATTGTAACTTTTACGATGCAGATTTTGAACGTTATGGGCAGGGGGCTACTGAGGTTCGATTTTGGTTTAATTGATCTATGACTTCAGGTTTATGATTTGAGGTGCAATGCTCGGTGGGTTTTTGAAAGCTTATTTTGTCTGTCCAAATTTTATGTCAATGGCAAACAAATTGAGCACAAGATATCGAAACTAGAACCAACCCTACTTCGAAACTGCAAACGACTGTGCGAACTGCTCAAAGGGGATTTGCTTAATACTTTCATCAACGGTAAAAACGGCTTGGTCAATTTTTTCTACCGACACAGATGAGCATTGAAAAGAAATGCGCATTTTGCCTTTTGCAATTTCATATTGTAGTGGAATTCCTTTTAAATCTGCAAATTGTGGCAGTACGCATAGGGTTCTTAATTCGGGAGCGTAATAAATTTCGAGTGAATCTTTTCCCGAAAGGGCAAACGCCTGATTACACGTATAACCCGCGATTACCTTCGTTTTTGTGCCGTCTACAATCTTAAAAGATTCTGCTTTTTCGAGCTTTAGCATTTCCATTTCATTCATCTTTACTTGAAATTCCTGACCCATAAATTTCATGAGCAAAATGCTTGTTTTCAAATCTGAATTGGTGATAAAAGCCTGTGATCCACCGCCTGCAAGAGATTGATTAAGCCGCATTTGGGTACCTTTTATAGACATAGTGCTCTGTTTTGGAAGCATGTCTATAAATGTTAGTGTTTCTGGATCGTTGCTTTCATAAGTCATTTCATAATACACCTTTCCTTCAAACTGGCTAAAGCAAAAATTCGAAAAACCAAAAACGAAAAGAAATACGAGATAAGGTGCCTTTTGATTTATCATAGTTCAAATGTTTCTACAAGCTGCGAAAGTTCTACATCCATTGATTCTTTTGAGATGGGGGTAAAGTCTTCTTTGGGATTCAATAAATCGGGCATTACCTTTTCAGGCCTAACTGAAATCGCTTCAAGTCGCATTCGTATGCCAAATTCTACAATTTCATAAGCCATCAATACACCATCTATTTCGTGGTATTGGGTACACCAGTTCGGCTTTTCCATATCAATGGCTTTGGTGTAATAAACGTCTATTTGAGACTTTTCTACATCTTCAAATACGATAATAGCTTTCTGGCAGGGATAACCCGCAATAGTATCAATCACTTCTGTTTCAATAACCTGCATTTTTGGATACTCAGCCAGCATTTGCAGCACTTCAGTTTCATCCATCATTACTTTTACCTTCTTTCTAAAAACCTTGAGCTGATGCTCTACCGTTTTGAGATTTCTATCGGCAATAATGCGGTTTTTAAATACGCCACCTGCCGCTTCAAAATAAGATGCGAAAGCATTCTCTTTAAATGCATAAATCATAATCTCCGGCATTAGAGTTGCCGTAAGGCTTTCTTCTCCCATTTCGGGAAAGCTGACTTTATACTCTATTATACCTTCGTTTATGTTGCCTGAAAAACTACCGGGCGAAATTTTATTGCAGGCTACAATTAATACACCCATAATAAGTATAGGGGTAAGCCATAAAAGTTTGATAATTAAGGCGGTGTATCTGGAAGTTTCTGGGGTATTGGTACTCACGGTGGTACGTATTAGTTTGACTTTTAAGACAGTTTTAACCCTTTTCGGAGTGTTTCATTCAAGCAATACGAACATTTTTAGGCAAGGTTTCAAGATTAATCTATCATTATCTCTACTTCATTCTTTATAATCAGGCTTTCTTGGCTAAATTTGGCCATTCATTTCTTGAATTATTTTATGATAGACCTTCATATTAAAAATGAAACCAGTAAGCTCGAAGCTGTGGTTTTGGGTGTTGCAAATTCTCCGGGATCTGTTCCAACCATTGACAATGCCTACGACCCAAAATCGAAAGAGTTTATCCGGAAAGGACAATACCCTACCGAAGAAGATACTGTTCGCGAAATGGATGCCTTTGCAAATATACTCACCAAATACGGAGTAAAAGTATATAGGCCGGAAATATTGGAAGATTTGAATCAAATTTTCACCCGCGATATTTGTTTTGTAATTGATAATATGATTGTTGTAGCAAATGTGCTCAAAGAACGCGATGAAGAGGTACATGCCATTGATTACGTGTTTGATCAAATCAACCCCAACCAAATCATCGAAATGCCCGACGGAATACGCGCCGAAGGTGGCGATGTAATGCCCTGGAACGGAAAGTTGTTTATAGGTTATTCTGAACCCGAAGATTTTAACATGTATCAGGTAAGCCGAACAAATAGGGAAGGAGTGGATTTTTTGAAAAACCAATTTCCGCATTATGAGGTGCACGCTTTTGAACTTGTAAAGAGCGATGATGACCCAAGGGCAAATGCGCTACACCTGGATTGTTGCTTTCAGCCAATAGGAAAAGATCAGGCAATAATTTTCCCCGGCGGTTTTAAGAATCAAAAAGATGTTGAATTTTTGCGCAGCTACTTTGGAGAAGAGAATATAATAGAAATAACCCGCGAAGAAATGTATAATATGTATTCAAATGTTTTTTCAATTTCGCCCGAGGTCATTGTTTCTGAAAAGAATTTTACACGATTAAATACTGAGTTGAGAAAACGTGGTTTTACAGTAGAAGAAGTGCCTTACGGCGAAATAAGTAAGCAGGAAGGCTTATTGCGATGTTCTACATTGCCACTTAGAAGAACGAAATAACGATATGAACAAACAGATTACAGCACATATAATGATGATGCGACCGGCGAGTTTTGATTACAACGCCGAAACCGCAGTGAATAACTATTACCAGAAAGTTCTGGACAATTTAGACCCCGGCGAAGCAAATGAAAGGGCCACTGTAGAGTTTGATACTTTTGTAAAAAAGCTCCGTGCCGAAGGGATAAGCGTTTATGTATTTCAAGATGACGCCGAGCCCCACACGCCCGATTCTATTTTCCCAAACAACTGGGTTTCATTTCACGCAGATGGGCGCATAGCGATGTACCCCATGTATGCCGAAAACCGCCGATTGGAACGACGTGAAGAAATATTTGATATTCTGGCCGACGATTTCGGATTTGAAGTAGAAGAGCTTGAAGATTTTTCAGAATTCGAAAATGCAGGGCTTTACCTGGAAGGAACGGGGAGTATGATTCTCGATCGTGAAAACATGCTGGTATATGCTGCGATTAGTGAGCGTACCGATATGGATGTACTCGATTCTTTTTGCCAGCGATTTGGCTATGAGCCTGTTGCCTTTAAAGCTTACCAAACCCATAATGATGAGCGACTACCCATTTATCACACCAATGTAATGATGTGTTTGGGATCAAAATTCTCGGTAATTTGCTTAAATTGCATCGATGATTTGAATGAGCGCAAAATTGTAAAAGACACCTTAAAGGAAACGGGTAAGAAGATAGTTGAAATCACTGAAGCCCAGAAGGAACATTTTGCAGGAAATATGCTTAATGTGTGCAATGATAAAGGCGAGGAGTATTGTGTAATGAGCACGGCAGCATTCAATTCCCTGCGGCCAGATCAAATAGAAATTATAGAAAATCACGCGAAAATACTGCACAGCTCGCTTGATACTATTGAAGCACTGGGTGGCGGAAGTGCGCGATGTATGATGGCAGAAATATTTCTGCCAAAAAAAGATTAGAACGGATGGGAAAAATAGAAACACAGATACAAGAACTCGCTTCAAAAGGTGTAAAGGAAATTTTTAATGCAGATTTAAAGCCAGAAGAGATTCAGATTCAGAATACACGGAAGGAATTTGAAGGAGAGTTTACCATTGTTACATTTCCCCTTACCAAATTATCGGCCAAGTCGCCCGAAGAAACCGGCAATGCGCTGGGTCAGTATATGGTTGGCAATTCAGAAGATTTAGAATCATTTTCTGTTGTAAAGGGTTTTTTGAATCTTAAATTTAGGAGTGTTTATTGGGTTGACCGATTGAATAAAATGCTCACCAAAAATCGCTTTGGTTTTAGAGATAAGAAAACCAAAGGTTTGGTAATGGTAGAGTACTCATCTCCAAACACCAATAAGCCACTGCATTTAGGACACCTTAGAAACATCTTTTTGGGGTATTCTGTTTCTAAAATTCTGGAAGCTTACGGACATACAGTAAAAAGGGTTCAAATAATCAACGATCGTGGTATCCACATCTGCAAATCTATGCTGGCATGGCAAAAGTTTGGTGAGGGAGAAACTCCGCGTTCAACTTCGCTTAAAGGAGATCACTTTGTGGGGAAATACTATATTGTTTTCAATAACAAATATAAGGAGCAGGTGGCCAAGATGGTTGAGAAAGGCATGAGCCAGGAAGATGCTGAAGATCAGGCGCCGCTTATGCGCGAAGCCCGTGAGATGCTGAAAAAATGGGAAGCAAAAGATCCGCAGGTTTATAAACTTTGGGAAACCATGAATGAGTGGGTTTACGATGGTTTTAACCGAACTTATGAGCGGATGGGAGTTCGCTTCGATAAGCTTTATTACGAAAGTAATACCTGGACCGTCGGTAAAAAAATTGCTCTTGAGGCAGTTGACAGTGGTGTTTTCAATAAACAAGACGATGGGTCTGTATGGGTAGATTTGACTAACGACGGACTTGATAAAAAGCTAATTCTGCGTAAGGATGGAACGGCTGTTTATATGACCCAGGATATTGGAACGGCGATATTGCGCTACCACGATTTTCCTGAGCTTACCAAGCTGGTATATACGGTGGGTAATGAGCAGGAATACCACTTTCAAGTGCTGTTTAAAATATTGGAAAAATTGGGCCATAAGTGGGCCAAAGATTGCTACCACCTTTCTTATGGAATGGTGGAACTGCCTGAGGGTAAAATGAAATCGCGGGAAGGAACGGTTGTTGATGCTGACGAGATAATGGAAACAATGGTGCATAGCGCCGAGACCATCACTACAGAGCTGGGTAAGCTTGAAGATATGCAGCGTGCCGAAAAACGCAAACTCTTTGAAGATATCGGAATGGCCGCTTTAAAATATTTCCTCCTGCGTGTAGATCCGAAAAAGAATATGCTGTTTGATCCCAAAGAAAGCATTGATTTTAATGGGCATACCGGTCCGTTTATTCAATATTCTTATGCTAGAATTCAATCGGTACTGCGCAGCTATGGAAGCATACCCATGTACTTTGAGAAAGATTTTGAAATTAATGAGCACGAGCGCGCCCTACAGCATAAAATTTATCAATATCCTTATATTATCGAATCGGCAGCGCTGGAATATAACCCCGCTTTGCTGGCCAATTATATTTACGACCTGGCCAAGGATTTTGCGGCATTTTACCAAAACCATTCTATCCTTCAGGCCGAAACTGAAAATATTAAAGAGTATCGGGCCGGCCTTGCAGCTGCTGTTGGTAGAGTAATAGAATCTGGAATGGAATTAATAGGAATATGCGTTCCCAACAGGATGTAATAACCTTTGGATTAGAATTTTTATCTTTGCACGCCTAAAACGACAAGTAAAACTATGTTTGATAATCTTACCGACAAATTTGACCGCGCCTTTAAAGTCTTAAAAGGACAGGGTCAAATCACCGAAGTTAACGTTGCCGAAACACTTAAAGAAGTTCGCAGGGCATTGCTTGATGCCGATGTAAACTTTAAAACTGCCAAAGATTTTACCAATCAGATAAAAGAAAAGGCGCTTGGAAGAGATGTACTTACTGCCGTAAAACCGGGTCAGTTACTGGTAAAAATTGTGCAGGAGGAGCTTGCAGAGCTCATGGGCGGCGAGCAGGAAGATGTTGATTTAAAAGGCAATCCGGCTATTATTTTGATGTCGGGTTTGCAAGGCTCTGGTAAAACCACTTTTTCAGGAAAACTGGCCAATTACTTAAAGACCAAGAAAGGAAAAAAACCGCTATTGGTAGCTTGTGATATTTACCGCCCTGCGGCAATTGATCAGCTTCACGTAGTTGGAGATCAAATAGGTGTAGAAGTTTTTTCAAACCGCGATGAAAAAGATCCGGTAAAAATTTCGCAAGCTGCTATTCAATACGCGCGTAGCAATGGCCACAATGTTGTTATTGTCGATACTGCCGGTCGTTTGGCGATTGACGAGCAGATGATGAATGAAATCACTGCTGTAAAGAGGGCGATTAATCCATCAGAAACGCTGTTTGTAGTAGATGCCATGACCGGTCAGGATGCCGTAAATACAGCCAAAGCTTTTAATGAACGCCTTAATTTTGATGGCGTTGTGCTTACAAAACTCGATGGTGATACCCGCGGTGGAGCTGCCATTTCCATCAAATCGGTTGTAAACAAGCCTATTAAATTTATTGGTACGGGAGAGAAAATGGAGGCGATTGACCTCTTCTATCCCAAGCGTATGGCCGATCGTATTTTGGGAATGGGCGATGTGGTTTCGCTTGTTGAGCGTGCCCAGGAAAATTACGATGAGGAGAAAGCGCGAAAGCTTCACAAAAAAATAGCCAAGAACGAATTTAGTTTCGACGATTTTCTTGATCAGATACAGCAGATCAAGAAAATGGGGAATATGAAAGATTTGATGGGCATGATACCCGGAATGGGAAAAGCCGTTAAAAATCTGGATATTGACGACGATGCATTTAAAGGCATTGAGTCAATAATATACTCTATGACTCCCGAGGAGCGAAACGATCATAAAATATTAAACGGCAGCCGCCGCAAGCGAATTGCAAACGGCAGCGGCGCAAGCCTTCAGGATGTGAACAAGCTTGTAAAACAGTTTGAAGAAACCCGAAAGATGATGCAACTCATGTCGAACAAGAAAAATATGGCCAACATGATGCGTCAAATGGGAGGCATGAAAGGAATGCCGGGAATGTAATGGAAGCAAAAACCAACGATACACTTGTACTCAACGGCAAGGCAACCGCACAGGAAATCAGAAATGAGATAGCCAAAAAAGTCGCTGACCGAAAGCAAAAGGGACTCAAAGTTCCTCATCTCGCTGCAGTTCTTGTAGGAACCGATGGTGGTAGCGAAACTTATGTGAGCTACAAAGTAAAAGATTGTAAAGAAGTTGGTTACGAATCAACACTTATCCGCAAACCTGACACCATTTCAGAAAAAGAACTTCTCGATTTGGTAGCAGACCTTAACGCCAATAAAGACATCGATGGATTTATTGTTCAGCTCCCTTTGCCAAAACATATCGACCCCCAAAAAATTATAATGGCCATCGACCCCTTAAAAGACGTAGATGGATTTCATCCCGAAAATGTGGGTAAAATGACGCTTGGGCTTTCCGGTTTTCTGCCAGCTACACCTTCCGGGATTATAGAATTGATGAGGCGGAATAGTATCAACCCATCAGGCAAACACTGCGTTGTACTCGGTCGGAGCAATATTGTAGGCTCACCAATGAGTATTTTACTTTCCAGAAATGTCGAAATGGGAAATGCCACCGTAACCCTTTGCCACAGCCGCACAAAGAATTTAAAAGAGCTTGCGGCTACGGCCGATATTTTAATTGCCGCATTAGGCAAGCCAGGGTTTGTAACTGCCGATATGGTAAAACCCGAAGCAGTAGTAATCGATGTCGGAACCACCCGCGTGCCTGATTCATCTAAGAAATCTGGTTTTAGCTTGAAAGGCGATGTGTGCTATGGCGAGGTGTTTCAGAAAGTATCGGCAATTACACCCGTGCCGGGTGGAGTTGGGCCAATGACTAGGGTAGCCCTTTTACTCAATACACTTAAAGCAGTAGAGCTAAGATAGCGGCAACCTTTTCGTCAATATTTCGTTATTACATGGTTGAAGTGAAAGAATCTAAATATTGACTTTGAGCGTAAATAAACGTATATTTGTCGTTTAAAAGTTGCCGTACATCGCCCCAATGAATAAACTTATCCGCTATTTATTTCTTAGTGTTTTGCTTTTGATGCCGCTTTTTTCTGTGGCGCAAACGGGGCCATTGGGCATTGGGAATGGCGATGGTTCTGCATCTCCTACGGGATATGCGCAACCGCGTTTATTGCTTTGGCTTGATGGGAGTGATGTAATTAGAGATGGTTCAAACAATGTTATTCAGTGGACCGATCAAAGTGGAAATGATCATCATTTTACTGCTACAGGCATTAATCGACCTACATTTCAAGCAGCCGGAGGACCTTCCGGCACTCCTTGTTTATTGTTTGATGGAGCTGATAACAGACTTGTTTGTTCCGGGTTTGAATTCCCCAGCAGTGGATATTCTATTTATTTTGTCATTAAGTCCAATGACAGTAAATACGGAATTTTTAGTTATGCTACCGCTTCTGAACCTCATGAGGTAAATATTTATAATGATAATGGTTTTCGTCAGCAGGCCGGAGCTGCCAATGACAGAGCTTCTAATATTGGAAATATCAGCACCGGAATATGGAATTATGGTGGAATCTGGTGGGATAATTCATCAAATATTCTCTGGGAATACAATAGATCAAATAGCGCAGGGGGAGAGAACACGTCAACTTTTGCAAATGGATTTAACATAAGTCCCACTGGAACAGCTGTGATAGGTGATATCCAGAATTCAGTAAATGGAGGATATTTAGCCGGTGATGCATTCAATGGGCAAATAGCTGAAATAATTATTTGGGAAGGCACAATGACCAGACCCATTGGACGAATGATGCGTACTTATATGCACACCAAGTATGGTATAGATGCCAATGGATCAAACTGGGATAAATTTCAAGGATATGCTTCGGGGAGTGCAGGAGAATATTTTACGCCCATTGCTATTGGTAAAGATAATGGAGGAAATCCCGGTGAGCATAATGAATCGCGTTCAAATGGTTTGGTTTTACGAATTAATTCGGGTGAGTTTACTGCTTCGCGCACATATCTCGGTGCAGGCCAGGCAACGTCTGGCACCAATACTGTTATACCATCTTTAGCTTCAGGTGTGCAACAGCAATGGAGTCGCTCCTGGGAAATTGCTGGAACAGATGGAAGTCAGATTTATCAAATCGGATTTGATTTTGGAGAAGGCATTAGTGGCGACATCCCCCAGAACGCAAATAATTATGTGCTCTTGCGAAAAATTGGGATTGGCGGGTCTTATTCTGAATTTACAGGAGTAGTCTCAAAGGCGATTGTAGACGATGAAGTTGTCTTTAGAGTTAATCGTTCAGATTTTGCTTCATCAAATCGGTATTATACAATTGGAACACAAAATGCTGCGCAGAGTAGTTTAACTGGCGCTGATTTACGCACTTGGTATGCATATCAAACCGGAAATTGGAATAACCCAACCACTTGGACCCTTGACGGAAGTGCCGCACCAGCTTATGTTAATCCAGGTAATGCTATTCCTGCAATTGGTGACAACGTATATATTGGATCAGGTCGAAAAGTTACTATTAGCGGCTCTTTTCCAATATATGGAGCACTTAAAGTTTTTGGAACGCTCGATGTGGCCGCCGCACCTGCACCCACATTTTCCTCAATTGATGGAAATGGTTTGATTCGCTGCTCTGGAAATGGTGGATCAGGTAATTTTCCAATTGGTAATTCTACAGCTTTTGCTGATGCCGCAAACGGAGGAACAGCTGAATTTTATGGAAATGGAGGCTTTACGCAAAACACAGATGTTTTGGTAAATAAGTTGAAAATTAACTTTGGATTAAGTACTGATGTTATAACCCTTTCTGCTAATCTCACTCACAATGGTTTGTTCGAGATAAATAAAGGTACTCTTGAAGTTAACAATGGCTCCAATTCCCTCACTGTTAACAGTAATGGACGCGTGCTGGTAGAAAGTCAGGGAAGAATAAGAACGAGTACTGCCGGATTGGCCATAAAGCACACCTGGAATTTTTTGAAAGACTTTATTATAGATGGGGATGTAAGATTTACAACTCGCACATCGCCAAATTATATAGCTCCCGAATCTACTCAATTTATTGAAGCTAGATTTATCAGTGGTACGTTAAATCAGGAGTTGAGAGCCAACGGAATTAGCTATTTTTCACGGATAGTTGTGAATAAGGGTATTGACATGACCTACACACTTACCATAAATGGTGCACCAAATAAGTTTCAACTTTTGGGACGTTGCAATGCTGGAATGGGTGCTAATTCATTTACTTCAGAAGGTGCGAATGGTAATTCATTTGCATTAGTAAATGGAACGGCAGAGATAAAGGAGAATATTTTTATACCTCTTCATCACAACGGAGGTAACCACAATATTAATGAAACCGCCATGCTATGGGTTAATGGGGGTGAGGTTACAAAAGGTTTTCCTTCAGGAACTGAAGCGATTGTTGTTTACGGAACAGTAAAGATTAGTGCTGGGAATTTAAACGCATACTGCAAAAGTGGATTCACCATGCGTGGAAATGGATTGCTTCAAGTGGATGGAGGAGTTGTAACTACTGATCAAATTCGAACATCCGTACTGGGTGTTGAGAATATCGGTGGTGTGATTATCAATGGGGGCCAGGTTTTTGTAGATGGGAATTTGCCGGCAGGAGTTAATACCGCTTATTATACTTTTAGTCTCACCTACCCCGGAAATTTATTTCGAATGACAGGTGGTGAACTTCATGTAAGTGGACCATCTGGCAGAGGATTAATTTTCATAAATTCTGATCCCGAAAATACGAGCGTAAGCGGCGGTACCGTTTTTCTTGATGTTTCTGATGCAGTATCTACTCAAAAGCTTTCGAGCAGAGCGGCATTCTGGAATTTGACAATTACGCGGTCATCCGCAAGCGGAACCAATCGTCCTGTTTATGTTTCCGGTGGTAATTCAGGTGGTGGAAGCGAGCAAGCTGATATGGTTGATCAGGATCTTATTGTTCGCAATAATTTGTCAATAACTGGAGCAAATAGTCCGACCCTCCAAATGGGAACTGGATCCTATAAGGCAGACTTGTATCTGCACGGTAGCTTTGAGATCGGGAATGGTGCAGTTTATGACCACAATCTAAATACTACCCGTTTTGTTGGGAACTCTAATACTTTTTTAACGCTAGATGGTCAAACCAAGTTCTTTAACAATGTTGAGATAAATAAAGATACAGATACTAGATACGCAAAAATACAGCCCACAAGTGTTGCAGTTCCAATGGATGTGCTAGGCAATTTTAATGTTGAAAAGGGTTATTTTGATCAAGGTGGAGAGGTTGCACATGTGAAGGGAAATATCGTAAACCGTTCTCGAATTGGAGCAGATTTGAGCACAGGCTTTATATTGATGAATGGCCTATCTGGGAGACAGGACATAGTATCGGAAAGTGGAATCTTTAATAAGTTATATATTGATAATCCGGATGGGGTGGAACTCAAAAATGACGGTCTTCGGATAACTAATCGATTTCATTTTTATGACGGATCTTTTTTTATTGGGGATAATAAATTACGCATTGAATCAACCATTGTGAGTCCGATAACAGGTATTAGCGCAGTAAATGATCAATTTGTAGTATGCAGTGGTAATGCTTCTGCAGGAGGTGTTGAAATAATAAATCATTCAGGTACTCAGACTATTTTCTATCCTTTTGGGGTGAATTCTGGTGGTGTCCTAAAATATACACCTTCAGTAGTATACGTTAATGGTGGGTTTATCGATGAAGGGTATATCAGAATTACCCCTGTTGATACTTTATTATCAACTCTTGATATTAGTGCCGGAGTGGATTATTTAAATTATTACTGGAAAATTTCTGCCAGCGAATTTGATACGCGTCCAAATGTTACGCATCGATTTCAATATGACCAAAGCGATGCAGAAGGCGACGAGACAAATTTCTCTTCTGGTCGTGTGCTAACTCAGCTGCCTTACTTGAGAAGTGTGGATGCGCTAACTGCTCCTTCAACGGCCCATGTAAACACTGGTTCAAATCTTATTTATTACAATGGTGATGACCAAAATGCTGGAACAACCGGTTCAGGAACGCCTTTGGTGAATGCAGATTACTCTGCTGGTGATGAACTTCGATTTTCCGGATCGCCGCAGGTTTTCTTTTCTAATAGTGATTTTGTAAACGTAGGCGCTGTTTGGGATGATTCTAACAATTGGAATGAACTTAGCACTTTCTCATCTGGCGATGACATCTTTGACTATCATAGCTCAAGCCATTCCACTCAAGGCGATTTCCCTGAAGCGGGTGATATTGCAATAATAGGTTTTGATGTGGATGACCCATCTACCCATAAGCCGCACGTTTACGTCGCGCCATCTGGAGGGATAGAGGCTACTGTTGTGGCTTTTACACCACTTCAGAATACAGGAGGAAATAGATTGCCGAGATATTTCGGCTCAGGATCTGATAATCTGGGAATATTAAGACCAACACTCAAATTGGGTACTACAGCTGATATAATAAAAGTACAGCAGATTACTGGTGAGGGAGCGCTCTGGCTCCAAAGCGATATCGACTTAGGTGTTTCAGATATAGGAGGCTTTTTAAATGAAGACTCATCGGTAGTTGTGATAGCAGCCGGTTCGACAGTGTTTAATTTTTTACCTGCAAATGTTCCAAATTTGTTTGTAGCAACTGGGAGCCCAACTATTTCGTCAGATATTACAGTAAAGAATAAATTAGAAATTGTAGGAAGCTCAGCTCTTTTGCTTAGCACCAATGCTGCCGGAAATATTGATGTGGCTGGTGATTTGATTCTTGCTCAATATCAGGCGGCATCTTCTAATTCAAGACTTTTTTTTAGAAAGGGAAAAAACGGTAAAACTGTCACAGTAGGTGGGGATGTTAAAATTTTAGGAAATGGATCTCTTATTGATATTTCAACAATAGGAAGTCCACCTATAGTGCCAGTTGACTGGACACCAGATGAGGTAGGTGCTTTACTTTGGTTAGATGCATCTGATGCATCTACAATTGCATTATCCGGGACCAAGGTGACTGGCTGGGATAATAAAGCTGGAGGCACTTATAATTCCTACCAAACGGACGATACAAAAAGACCTGAATATCAATCGTCTGGCCTGAACGGTGAAAACACGATTCGGTTTGATGGTAATAATGATTTTCTGAGAATTGATCATAACGATCAGCTCAATATGATGGCTAGTCAAGATTTTGAAATTTTTTCTGTTATTAAGTCAGATGTTGCTCCAAATCAAGCTGCGGTATATGCAAAAGGTGGTGTAAGCTCTCGTGATTTTATGCTTTATTTCTATAATCCTGCAATAAAATTTTACATGGACGGCGGGTCTATGCAGATGCAGGCACCTACGTCTGTAGGATCCAATGCAAATATGGGCTGGGCGAGAAGACAAGGTAATAATGGTTTACTTTATAATACGATTAGTGGAACTGCTTCAGACAATGGCGCTTCGGGAGCCACTAACAATGGGAATGTTCACAACGTTTCAATTGGTGCTATGGATGAAGGTACCCAGCGATTTTTTGATGGGGATATTGCTGAGATTATTCTGATAAAGCGGGCGTTGACTCAAGAAGAGAGGGAGCAAATGGAAGGTTACCTTGCTCATAAATGGGGTCTGGAAGGAGATTTGCCGAGTGGTCACCCCTATAAAACTGAGGCACCCCTGATTGGTGGATCTCAATCAAATTTACCTAATCAATTAATTGTTGAAGGAGATATTATTCAAACTTCCATTTCTACAGTAGGAATGGACTTATATCTTCCAACGCTTACTATTCCAACTGATACGACTTTTGTGAATTTAATTGTTAGAGGTACAGGTGACCATCAGTATAATAGACTGGCTGGTGCAATACCAAAAATTTGGAAATTGGAGGTAGATAAAGGAATTGATTTAACTTCAAGTTTTACATTTAATTCTGACATAGACTTTTTCAGCCCAACTAATGAGCTTCAAAAACCAATTAATCTAAAAAACGGTTTATTAAAGCTCAATAATGCAGCTATAAATCTTACTTTTTCTTCGGGAGGAGGGGATTTTAGAATTCCCGAAACGGCTGGTCTGGAATTGAATGCCGGAAATTATCAAATTACAGGAGATGAGACCGGCTTGATACTTGAAGGATTATTAAAAATGACCGGGGGAACTTTCAGCATCGGCGATGCCGATGGTGAAAATAATTATATAGAATATGCATCTAGCGGCCTGGCAAAGATCACAATCGAAGGTGGCTCGCTTATAGTTGGAAGTCAGGTAAGACGTGGTCTTACTAATACCGCAGGAGTTTTAAAATACATGCAAACCGGTGGTGGTGTGGTAATAGGAAGGTACGCTGCACCTGCTGCAAATCGTGGAATGCTTGAAATTACCAATATCGGTAGCAGCTTTGAACATACAGGAGGCACGCTTACATTTGTTAGAGGTGTGAATAGCAGTTCTACTCCTTCACTTTTGATTGAAAATCCAAGTGTTTCAAACGTATCGGGTACTTCTGAAATTACAATTGGAAATATGGATTCGCCTACTGGAGCGCAAATCAAGAATTTTGGAATAAAAAGTTCTATTCCATTGAATAAGATTACTATTGATAACTCGTCTACCGAGGATCCAATTGTAAATCTTATTTCTCTTGGACTTACATTAAATGATGATTTAATTATTGAAGGTGGAGCTTCCTTAAATTGTGGAAATCAGAATTTGATCTTATTTGGTGATGTGGATAATGACGGGCTTCTCAGCTCAACTTCCTCCAAAGTCACATTAAATCACTCTTCAATTGGATCTGTATTGGGAACAGGTACTTTTGATCTATTTAATCTGGAAAGAATCGGTGGAACCGGTGGACTTACAACGGTGGCAAAGGATCTTTTGGTAAATAACGACTTTACCCTAGATGCAGGGACAATAGATTTTGGGGTGAACGCACTTACAGTAAAAGGTGATGTAGTGGCCGATGGCGTAATGAGTTTTGCACCTGGAAGTATCGGATTAATATTTAACGGTAACACAGAACAGCAACTTGATAGATCTGTGAATGGAGGGATTACTTCAATTAGCACGATTACAATTGATAATTCTCTAGGTGTGGTTATGAATAATGGTTCGGGCTATAGATTCATATTAGATGAGAAACTACGACTTTCAAGGGGAGTGTTAAAACTGCAAGGTAATTTATTGGAATTAGGTCTCGATGCGGAGATTGAAGAGGTAAATGCTTTCGGAGAGTTCAATATGATAAGCACAGGAGGTGCTTTCACGAATTTTGGAGTATTGAAAAACGTGAATGCAAATTCTACCGAGGATATTTTTATTCCTTTAGGAATTGATAAGTATATGCCTGTAAGGCTTGATTTTGCCCAATCGGGATTTTCTAGTGGCACAACTCCCAGCAGTTATTTGTTAAAACTCAATGTACCTCGGCATCCAGTTGTAATACAGGATCTTGAGAGTCCTGACCCTGAAATAAATGATGTGAATAACGTTCTGGGTATGTATTTCTCATTAGATGCCTCTAACATTGGATCTAACCTTAAAATGGCGGCTCAGTTTATTTACGATGAAGATTATATGAATGTCACCTCTCCTTATGATGAGACTGATTATATTGCTGCCAGGGTTTATAGCGATGTATCGAACGATTACATTTTTAAATTTACTGGTCCCGATGATGTAGATGAAGTCAACAACTTTATCCAATTTAATTTTGATAATGTTGGAGAGGCGGCCATTGATGGCGATTATTTTGCAGGAATTGAAACTGCAATTCCTATAGTAATTACTGCTTATACAACAGATCATTCTGGGAATGCAATAGACAATACATATACAACTATGGTTCCTGGTGGGGGCGCTCCATCAGGAGCGCGTGTTAATGTGGTTTCGAATCACGTTTTAACCCTAAGTGCAGATAATATCAATTTTTATAGAACAGATATAGCAGATGGTGCAACCTTAAAAATTGATGCTACAAGTTTTCACCGGTTGGGAAGAGTTACAGGTACTGGAACTATTCATCTTGTAGGCACAGGAAATTTACCGTCTGGCGATTACACTAATTTTTTCAACTGTTCTGGCGGTAAACTGATTTATGAAGGCCGAAATGGCGATAATTTTGAAATTCTCGCGAATTTACCTTCGGTAAGAAAGGTTGACGTTATAGGTCACCCATTGAGCTTAATAAAATTCTCAAATAATGACGCCACTATATGTGAAGATCTTACTATCGATGGTCCTGAAGTGGATGGTGCAGATGGCGCTTTGCTTACCGCACAGGGGAATCTTAATATTGAGACGGGATCTTTTAATATGGGGCAAGGTGACTTGAAGATTAAGGGTAATCTTAATCTTAATGGAGGTGGTTCTGGTGGAAGTTTTTCAGCGGGTAATCAGGGTACCGCGACAATTGATGGTAACCTTAATCTAGGTGGATCTGTGCTCAACCTGGGCTCGGTAAGTCGCGTGACTGAAGTAGAAGGAAATATCACCAAAACATCTGGTACTATAACCGGAGGCGTGGGTGGAGCCAGACTTAAAATGGCAGGAACTTTACCACAATTCATCGACGGAGATTTTACCGGTTCGTCGAAAATCCCATTCCTTCATGTTGCAAACTCTTCCGGGGTTACGCTTTATGATAATGTTGAAATATCGGACACTTTGCGATTGGAAAGCGGAAATCTAAATACCGGTATTGATAGCCTCGTGATTCTTACGATGGATGGAACCGACATTGACCCTATTGGCGGAAGCCCGAGCTCTTTTGTGAATGGTCCAATGAAATGGGATCTTCTGAGCGTTTCAGGCGAGCGCATTTTTCCTATTGGTAAAAATGAACGTTACAGACCTTTGAGGTTGAGCAGCAGATCGGCCAACCGAATCTGGGAAGCGGAATATTACGATACTCTAGCCACCGTGCAGTCGCCAGTAACTTCTATGAATCCAAACCCAACCAACTCACCTGTAATCGAAGAAATAAGTATTCAGGAGCATTGGAGGGTTGACCATAGTACAGGTAATGTTTCATCTAAAATTTCTTTAAGTTGGGGTGAAAACTCTGCTGTTGCCACCAACTCATCAGATTATAGTAAGCTGCTCGTTTTATCTTACAATACTTCTACCAATGAATGGGATTCTTATGGTGGCGATGCTTTTACTTACAATGCGGGAATATCAACAGGGAATTTTATAAGCCAAGATGCTGTATCATTCTCAGAACGATTTTTCACACTCGGCTCATCAGATGGAATCAACCCCCTCCCTGTAACCTGGCTAACCTTCCGTGGAGAAACTAACGGCGACGAGCATTTACTGGAGTGGACAACAGCTTCAGAGCAAAACAATGACTACTTTGAACTCGAAAGATCTATAGATGCGCAAAACTGGTTGCCTGTAGCGAAAATTACAGGTGCCGGCTATAGCACTACCCAGTTAAATTATAGCTTTACCGATAGAGATGCACCTTATGGGCGGGTTTACTACCGCATCAGGCAAGTTGATTTTGATGGGAAGTATGATATAAATCCAAATTTGGTTTCGCTTGAAAGAGCATTGAAATCGAATAGTGAAAAACTGGAATTTTTGGTTTATCCGAATCCGACGAAATATCAAACGGTTCGTATGATGCTGCCCGGTTATGAAGATACTGCGGTAAGAATTATGATTTCTGACTTATCGGGCAAAGTTTTGTCAGAGCAAATTATTCAAATAGACGGGCAGGGAATTTCTCAGCAAATTGATTGTAATTACAATGCGGGGATATATCTTGTAACCGTTATGGTGGGAGATAAAATGCGCTCCAAACCACTAGTAATCAGTAAATAATAATTTTAATGGACTTAAATGACGGACTTCTTGGCATTGGCGCGCGCATAAAGCACCCGACATTTGGCGAAGGAATTATAGTAGGTATGGATTTATCTACTCTAAATGTGTTTTTCAAACACGAAGGGGATAAAGAAATATCAAGAAAATTTGATGGTTTAAAGGTCTTGGAATCAGCACAGGAAGCTGACACAGGATTAGATTTAAAAACCGTAGAAGCAGCGCTCAAGAGAGTGCTTAAAGAAATGGCTGGCATCAGTCAGCCGGTCGCAATGGGTGGGAAATGGGAGGGAGGAACCCTAATTATAAAACCCGCAACGGCAGATTTGCAATCAAAAGAAGTTCCTATAGATGCATTTTTTCATAAAATTGTAATGGTGAGAGACCGATTGCGCGTGCTTGAGCAGAATATCAATAGCCATGAGAAATTGAATGATGCTGATAAGGTGCACATGCAGCAGTATATCAGCCGTATTTATGGGTCGCTTACTACTTTTAACATTCTTTTTGCCGATAAGGAGGATCATTTTTCAAGTAAATAGAATTTATTTTGTGGTTGTAAGATTAAATTACTTAACTTCGTATCACACGGAACAAAAGTATTCCTGTGCGAGAATAAAAGTTTGAAAAACTAACAGGATTAATATTGGTACTAAGCTCGTAGCGGCAAGGGCGGGCCTCAATTCACATTGTGAATTTCCCTTTGTGGGACAGGAGGATTACCGAACCGAGATGGCAGTTCCATTCATGTCGTTTAGAGTTTTTCTAGACCATGATCTCGCACAGGTTTTTTTATTTCTCAGCTTTTCGATTACATGCAAACTTCTTCAATTTCCAAACCCAAAACCGGCCTTCAACTACCGGTTATGGAACAATTTTATACAATTCAAGGCGAAGGCTCCTTCACAGGTTGCGCAGCTTATTTTATCAGGCTAGCCGGTTGCGATGTGGGCTGCGTGTGGTGCGATGTAAAGGAGAGCTGGAATGCCGAAGGATATCCGGTACTGGAAACGACTGATCTGGCGGAAGTGGCCAAAGAGTCGGGGACAGAGATCGTGGTCGTTACAGGCGGCGAACCTGCTATGTACGATTTGAATAGTTTAACGAGCGACCTTCAGAATAAAGGTTTGCGAACCCATATTGAAACATCGGGTACTCACCCCATTCGTGGAAACTGGCACTGGGTTTGCTTCTCTCCAAAGAAATTTAAAAAGCCTTTGCCAGAAGCTTATGAAAAAGCAGATGAACTAAAGGTCGTAATTTTTAATAAACACGATTTTAAATGGGCAGAAACCCATGCCGAATTGGTTCGTAAAGATTGTTTATTATATCTTCAACCCGAATGGAGCAAGGCTGAAGAAATGATGCCATTAATAACAGCCTATGTCAAAGAAAATCCCCGTTGGAAAATTTCTCTTCAAACTCACAAATATCTGGGTATTCCGTAATTGGTGCAGCCTGCTGAAAATTGGTTTTTTTGCTGCTGCCCTTTTGGTGGGCTATCAGGCAAATGCTCAAGATCAGTTTTCTATTTCCAATACCAAAGCTATAAGATCATATAAAAACGCGCAAACTGCTTTTGATCAGCGCAACTACGATTTGGCACTTGCCTTTATTGTTGAAGCTCTTGAAAAGGAAGCGAATTTTATAGAGGCTTATTTTTTCCGGTTTGAGGTGTATTCTGAAATGGGAGATTTGCCGAATGCCGAAATTGCCCTCGAAAAAGGAGTTGAATTAAATCCTGATTTCTTTCCTAATGCCTGGTATTTTCTTGGTGCAGTTGAGTTTAGCCAGGGAAAATACGCGGAGGCCAAACCACATTTTGTCAGATTCAATACCTACCGCGGAGTTAATCCCGAAATGGTAGAGGTAGCTGAAAAACATATTTTAAATTGTGATTTTGCAGTTCACGCAATCACAAATCCGGTAGATTTTAAGCCCATTAATATGGGAGAGGCGATAAATACAGATTCTCCCGAGTATTATCCATGCATATCTGCAGATGGTGAGACTTTTATTTATACCCGTTTAGATAAAGATCCAATGGCTTTCAGGGGGAAAAACGAGAATTTTTATGTGAGTTCGAATCGAGAAGGGATATGGTTTCCCGCTTTTCCTTTGCGATCTGTGAATTCAATATTTAATGAGGGTGCGCCAACACTATCTGCCGACGGCCGCATGCTGGTCTTTACTGCGTGTGAATTAATGGGCGACTACGGCTCTGACCGGAAAGGTTATGGATCTTGCGATTTATTTATAAGCATAAAGGAAGGAAATGAATGGCAGAAACCGATTAATATTGGAGCGCCCATAAACTCTCCATATTGGGAAACCCAACCCAGTTTATCTTCCGATGGAAACACACTCTACTTTGTACGCGGAACGCCATCGCGAACCGGAGTGAAGAATCAGGATATTTATTTTACGACCAAAAATGTCGATGGATCTTGGGCCGAGCCCAAATTGGTTAGCAATAAAATCAATACTCCCGGAAAAGAGGAGTCTGTTCATATTCATCCTGATGGAAAGACGCTTTATTTTTCTTCGAATGGTCATGTGGGGATGGGCGGCCTTGATCTCTATATTTCCCGAAAGGATGAAAATGGCGCTTGGGGTGAGCCGGTAAATCTCGGTTATCCTATTAATACGTATGCGGACGAAAACAGTGTTTTGGTTTCTTCCGGAGGGGCGCTGGCCTATTACTCATCAGACCGGGAAGGAGGTTTTGGAGACCTTGATTTATATACCTTTGAACTACCCGATGATGTGAGACCAACACCTGTTGGCTTTGCGCGCGGAAGGGTTACAGATGCTGAAACCGGAAAAGCTGTTGCTGCTAAACTCGATCTGGCAAATTTAAATAACGACGAGAGAATGTCATTTACAAGCGATTCCAGGAACGGCCAGTTTCTGGTGGCGCTCTCTACCGGTTCTGCTTACGCTATGACAGTGAAGGCGGAGGGTTATTTGATTCATTCCGAAACTTTTACGATGCCAACAGAATTGCCTTCGAATGGATATGCAGTAGATGTGAAGCTCAATAAAATTAAAGAAGGAACTTCGATTGTACTCAAAAATGTATTCTTCGATCTGGATAAAGATGTGCTAAAACCACAGTCAATACCAGAGCTCAAGCAGCTGGCGAACTTCTTAAAATCAAATCCAAACTTGCGTATTGAGGTGGCCGGTTTTACTGACAATCAGGGAGATGATGCGCACAATGCCGATCTCTCAAACCGACGTGCTCTTGCTGTGAAAGATTTTTTGGTGAAAACCGAAGGAATAGATTCAGCCAAAATTACCACAAAGGGCTATGGTGCTGCAAACCCAATAGCATCAAATGATACTGAAGAGGGAAGGGCGAAAAACCGCCGTACCGAGTTTAAAGTAATTGGGATGAATTAAGGGAGTTTTACGAAACGAGAAATTGATTTTAATTCACCGCTTTCGTATAATTTTAAAATGAATAGTCCGGAAGGCAAGCTGCGAATAGCAATTCCGTCGGGCTGATCCTTGATATTTCCATCTAGAAACTGTTTACCGTCGATTCCCAAAATATTAAAAGTGTAATTGAGTGATTCCTCACTATCTACTTGAATGAAGTCTTGAGCCGGATTGGGGAAAATTTTAATTTCGTTTTCTAGAATTTGAGGATTAGATGTGGTAGCCAGGTCTAAAAAGTCTGTGTTGGTTAAATCTCTCTCTCCATTGGCTCCAATTTTTGAAAGCAAAACCTGATAATTGTTGCCAAAACTATTGGAATGGCCAACGCAGACATAGCCGCCATCTGAAACAGGGACGACATCGTAGAATAAATCCTCTCCTATAGATCCTTGCAGTACAGCATATTCAGCCGCAATATCTTGTCCTTGACTATTGAATTCAAAACTAATTGCCGAGTAGTCGGGACTAATTATATCTTTTATTCCACCAGCAACCAGAATATTACCTAGCAAATTTACGTTTATTCCTAAACCAACGTTGGGTTCTGGATTATTCAATGAACGCATCCATTGCAGCAAGCCACTGCTTAAATCAATTGATGATAAATTTATTCGCGAATAGTCATTGCTTTCATACTTCGTTCCTATACTTATAATAAAATTCTCCCAGCAAACGCAACCACTAGCCTCATACTGTCCAAATTCCGGATAGTTAGTAACCCAAACAATTTCACACTCTTGACTTATTCTTCCTACAACAAAGGTTTTTGTTTCTAAAAGATTATTTGAAGAAAACCCCGTAAAAACAATGTTTTGATCATCACAGATATCCACTCCCGTTATTTTCAGTTGCGAAGAGCTTTCGATTAGTGTTTCCCAAATTAACTCTCCATCAGAATCGGTTTTAAAAACCCAACCTTTTTGTATTCCATTTACTGTTTTTGAACCGGCAAGAACAATCTCATCTGCATTATTGAGTGCCATACCCTCAATAAAATCCCAATCGTCTCCTCCAAAAGTTTTTTTCCAAATCACCTGGCCATCCGGGTCTGTTTTAATCAAAAGACCATCATAAGATCCGGATGGGGAGTCGTCTGTATAGCCTGCAATAATAAAATTACCATCCGCATCTTCGGCAAGGTCAATTCCCCAGTCAATTTTACTGGATTCACCAATATTTCTTCCCCATAAATAATCTCCATTTTCATCTACTCTAAGCAAATAAACGTCGGTGCTTGGGTTGTAATAACTATTTGTCGATCCCACAATTAAGTAACCTCCGCCACTACATTCTATTACCGCCCGGCCATATTCATTTCCCGGTCCGCCATAGCTGCGTTGAAAAACTGCTTGGCCATATGCAGCTTGAGCTACAATTACAAGGCAAATAAAATTTATCAAACGTTTCATAAGCGGTGGCTGTAATTAAAATAGATATTTGTTGAGGGCCATTCTGAATCTATAAGCCCTAAAACCTGCCTAGTACCGATTCTGAAAACACCTTGCTTATAAAAAGAAAATTCAGTGCCTAATCCAAAAATATAAGTGCTATAGTCACCAAATCCGGCTGTGAGCCAAAGAAAATTTTTCTTGCCGTATTTCAAATTCAGATCTGCTGAAACTTCCGAGTAGTAATCTTTCCCATAATAATGCAATGCTCTGGCCGATAAAAATAGGCGCGCTTTGGCAGGAGCATAATATTGGATGTTCACATATCCGGGAAGTAGAGACCACTTGTTTACGTTTTCAGCATTTGGTATGAGGCTGTCCACAAGATTATCTACAACATTGCCTAAACGGCCGTCATCACCGGGGCTCCACTCAAAGCCATCAAATTCAAATTGACCTGTTGTATCGCGATACGACAGGTCACGCCAATAGATTGCTCCCAGATCTGAAACCGAAACCCGAAATTTATGACCGGATTTTTCAAAATTATAAACACCGCTCAAGCCTATTCCCACTCCATTACTGAATGGTCGGTATTTTTTTGAAGATTCAGAAAATTCAGAATCTCTCGTGCTGAAGTAGACTCTTTCCGCAAATTCTTCTCCATCAATATCTTCATAGTCAGTGGCCAATCCGGTTGCTCCAAGTTTAAAATCTCTATAATCCATGCCATCATAGACTCCCAGGCTTAGAAATGATCCACTTTTTTTATCAATCAGGCCGAAAGAAAGGCTCTGAAATTCTTCCTTTTTTAAATATGATTTAGATAAAATCGCGGTTCTATCGCCAAAATCTGAATTTCCATTAAAAATGACCTGAAAGAGGTCTTCGCTGAAACCAACATTAATCAGGTTGGTATAACGGTACGAAAAAAGGTAACCAAATCTTTTAGAGTCAGAAAAATAACTTAGGCTAAGTCCTGGGTTCATCGATCCCCGATAATAATTATTACGATCAAGCCGCCGGGCTACACTTTCTTTCAAATCTGAATCGATATATCCACCAAAAGCGATTTTTTGAAGAAATTTCCTATTCAATGCATTGCTAATATCAGAGCGGTCTCCACTAAGTTCGATCAAATAGGTGGTTGTACTGTCATATGGGAGTATTCCATTTTGATACTGGTTTATTTGCCCATAGCTTACCTGAGAGATAAAGGTAAGAACGAAAAAGCTATATATCAGGTTGGTTTTCAAAATGTCAATCTGGAATTTAAATCAGAAGAGATGAGAATTTTCAAACTATCATTTTCATTAAAAATGACGGTCTCCGGATAATTTGTGGTTTCAAAATTTGCTTTAATAGCTATACTTTTTGAATTTTTCAATTGGTTTACCGCGTAGTCATCCAATGAAAATTTCAATAGTGAATTTGAAGGTTCATCTCCATTTCTGCCTGAAATTAAACCTTCCGGATTTTCTAAATAAGGATTCAGTTTAAGAACAACATTGTTAGATCCATCAATAGCATTTATTTCAAGTAAAAAATTGGCGGGAAAAGAATTACTGGCCGCCAAGTATAAGTTTCCGCTTTCAATTGAAAAATTTTCATTGCCCGGCCATTCTAATTTTGTGGTGTCGCGAATACTCAGATTGGTTAAGCTCAATTTCATTGGAATAAGCAGACTAAGGTCACAACGAAGCCTGCTCTTATCAGAGACAAAGTCGTTGTAATTTGAAATATTTCCAAGAGGATTTAAGCTTGCGTTCGCATTTATAAAAATAGAGTCAGGTAAAAGCTCCAGCAATTCCGTAATGTTTGAATTGAAATTGTTTAAGACATAATTCTTTGCAGATGGTAATGGGTCATATCCATTTAATCCGGCTCTGGATAGATTTATATTACTGCCTATCAGACTGTTGCTTAAGTTTACACTGTTTTCAGTAAAGTTATTCCATGCTTTTATCTGAAAAATTGAAGCCTGGATGTCGATTCCGAAACCATTTGTGAAACTCAATTCCGCATTTACTTCGTCTACATCAATCATTGCGTCATTGTATCCGTCAAATGCATTGAAAATCGAACTTTCATTTAAGTTGAGTGCTTCTGTACCAAAATACCCTTTTGCAAATTGCACATCCAGATCAGTATAACTCACCGAGAGCTTTACGATATCTGAATTGACTGCGGTAATTGGTTCACCATTCGCAGGATTGGAAAGTGTAAATTGCACCGCCAGTACATTAAATTCATTTCCGTTTTGTCCGGTGAGATCAAGCTCATAACCTGAAATATCAATTTCTCGATTTAAAAGTCCATTTTCATTACCGCTCGCAGCCGGTATCGTTTCAGAAATCAGGAGACTTTCACCATTTTTAAAGGCTTTGGGGATTTTCAGAATGAAGTTCAAGTCTCCATCAATGCTATTTTCGGCGTTTAGAATTAATTTACCCCCTTTTAGAATGGCTTGACTAAGTTGTGCTTCAACTCCATTGAATTCAAAGGATTCGTCAGAATTATAAAATGTTTGACCCGGATTAAAAGTGAATTGAAGAAGTGGCGCGATAGAGAATATTTTGCTAACTGTGTCGGGTTCAATAGCAATAAGGGAATCGATACCAATGTCAAATATATTTTCCTCAATCCGGATGGCAACACTTTGGTCGCTTCCTATTTGAAGAATTGAATCAGGAATAAGGTCACCAATACCCAGATTGGTTCTAATCAGCGGGGCACTCAGACTAGTGTCCCACGAAGTAGGATCCTTTTGACAGGCTAACAGGAATGATAAAAGAACGAAGATCAAAATTGCCTTTTTCATCCTGCGAATATAGTTCATAGCTCTAAATAATCGGAGAAATGGTAAATGTTTTGGAAAAAGATCGAAATAGAAGTGGTGATTATGGAAAACCACTTGATATAGTAGTCTTTTCTCCTTAATTTCGCGACAATCAACGCTATGTTAAAAAAACGCTTCATAATCTCCTGGTTTTTATCGTCAATCCTGATGTTTGGGCTTGGAATGTTTTGGCATGGTGTATTGCTTAACGACCTAAAATTCATACCCTCTCCGCATACTCTTTTTTATTCTCTGGCGGTGTTGGCCTATATTGTTATAGGTTTTGCGCTCACTTTTGTGTTTACTTATCTCAGTATGGGTATTGGAATAAAGCTTAAAGGTTCGCTTATGGGCGTTGCATTGGGTTTTTTCATCTATCTTATTGCATTTGTGTTCGGCGTATCTTTTAAAGGAGCCGGCACCCAGCATATTGTAGTAGATTTTCTTTGGCAAATGATAGAGCAGGGGGCTGGCGGTGGAGCAGTAGGAACTGTTTATATGCTTGCCCGCCGGCGAGACCAAGTTTTTGGTGATTAATGCTGATTCAGTTAATATCTGTATTTATCCTTCCACCAATTCTTAAGCCGAGTGCGAATTTCATTTTCGCGTGCATTTCCACCGGGCTCATAAAACTTCTCTCCTGTAATTTCAGTTGGTAAGTACTCCTGCGCTTTAAAATTGCCCTCGTAACCATGGCTGTATTTGTAATTGTCACCGTATCCCAAATCACGCATCAGCTTGGTTGGCGCATTTCGCAAATGCATCGGTACTGCCAGATTCCCTTTGTCTTTTGCAAGTGCCATAGCTTTGTTTATGGCGTCGTATGAAGCATTGCTCTTTGGCGAACCGGCAAGATAAACCACGCATTGACTCAATATTATCCGAGCCTCGGGCATGCCTATTTTCTGAACAGAGTCAAAAGTAGTATTGGCCAGAACCAAAGCTGTAGGGTTGGCATTACCAATATCTTCACTAGCTAAAATAATGAGCCTGCGTGCAATAAATTTGGGGTCTTCGCCACCCGCGAGCATACGAGCCAGCCAGTAAATACCCGCGTTGGGGTCGCTTCCGCGAATGGATTTAATAAACGCCGATATTATATCGTAATGCTGCTCACCGTCTTTATCGTAGAGCGCAGGGTTTTCCTGAATTACGTTCGCCACCAGCTCGTCTGTAATAAGTTTAGTGCCAGTGGGCATAGATTGAATGACGGTTTCCAAAACATTGAGCAATCGGCGCGCGTCGCCACCGCTTAGTTTAAACAAGGCTTTTGTTTCAGCAACTTCCAGATTCATCGCAGCCAATTGCTTGTCTTGGCTCAATGCACGCGTTAGCAATTGCTCAAGGTGTTGTACTTCCAGAGCTTTTAATACAAAAACCTGACATCGGGAAAGCAAAGCCGCATTGACTTCAAAAGATGGGTTTTCTGTCGTAGCTCCTATCAAAGTCAGTACTCCTTTTTCAACCGCTCCCAAGAGCGAATCTTGTTGAGATTTGCTAAATCTATGAATCTCATCAATAAATAAAATGGCATTTCCAGAGCCGAAAAGACCGGATTGCTCTACTTTTTGAATAACTTCACGCACATCTTTTACACCCGAACTTACAGCACTCAAGGTGTAAAAAGGACGGTTTAATGAACCTGCAATAATTTTAGCAAGAGTGGTTTTTCCAACTCCCGGGGGACCCCAAAAAATAATAGAAGGGATAATTCCTCTTTGGAGAGCCTGTCTAAAAACAGCATCTTTGCCTACGAGTTGTTCCTGACCTATGAACTCATCGAGATTTTTGGGGCGAAGCCTTTCGGCAAGTGGGGTGAAATCCATTGTGCAAAGCTAAGGAAGCTTTTTTTATTGCAACGTAAATAGGTTACGTTGTGAATAAGAATCTTTGCATTGTTAAAACAGAAACGCTCATTAATTGTCATTCTGATAAACGAATAAAAGAACATATGTCACAATTAGAAAAAGGGTCTAAAGCACCTGAATTTACTGCTAAAGATCAAAACGGAAATGAGATTTCCTTAAAGGATTACCGAGGTAAGAAAGTTATTCTGTACTTTTATCCGAAGGACAACACGCCGGGATGTACCAAAGAATCTTGTAACTTTAGAGACAATTACGCATCTCTTCAAAAACAAGGCTTTGAAGTGATAGGGGTAAGTGCTGACGGAGAGAAGTCGCACCAAAAGTTTATTGATAAATATGATTTACCATTTACGCTTATCGCCGATACCGAAAAGGATGTAATAAATAAATACGGTATCTGGGGTCTAAAGAAGTTTATGGGGAAATCTTATGACGGAATTAATAGAAAAACTTTTTTAATAGACGAAGAAGGAAATATTGAGCATATAATAGAAAAAGTAAAAACCAAAGAAGCAACAGAACAAGTACTAGAGCTAATCAACTTATAATAATTGGAAATTATGGCAGTAGAAGTAAATAAGGAAAAACTAAAGGCCCTTCAGCTTACGATAGACCGAATGGAGAAATCGTATGGCAAAGGTGCAGTAATGAAATTGGGCGATGATGCCGTAGAAAAGGTTGAGGTGATCCCTTCAGGTTCTTTGGGGATTGATCTTGCCCTCGGCATCGGCGGATATCCCAAAGGTAGAGTAGTAGAAATATATGGACCTGAATCGTCGGGTAAAACCACACTGGCGCTTCACGCAATTGCCGAAGTGCAAAAGTTGGGTGGTATTGCAGCATTTGTCGATGCCGAGCATGCCTTTGATCGGTTTTACGCCGAAAGCCTCGGTGTAGATACTGAAAATCTATTTATCTCTCAACCTGACAACGGTGAGCAGGCTTTGGAAATTGCTGAAAATTTGATTCGATCGGGGGCAATAGATTTACTTGTAGTAGATTCTGTTGCTGCACTTACTCCTCGCGCCGAAATTGAAGGTGAAATGGGTGATTCGCAAATGGGATTGCAAGCCAGATTGATGTCAAAAGCACTTCGGAAATTAACAGGTGTTATTTCTAAAACGGGATGTTGCTGTATTTTTATCAATCAGCTACGCGAAAAGATTGGAGTAATGTTTGGCAATCCTGAAACTACAACCGGTGGGAATGCATTGAAGTTTTACGCTTCTGTTCGTATCGATATCCGCAGGGCTACCCAAATTAAAGATGGTGAGAATGTAATTGGAAACCGCACCAGAGTTAAAATTGTGAAGAACAAGGTGGCGCCGCCATTTACCAAAGCTGAATTTGATATTATGTATGGTAAGGGAATCTCGAAAAGCGGAGAAATACTCGATATGGCAGTTGACATGAATATCGTCAAAAAAAGCGGTTCGTGGTTTAGCTATGGCGAAACAAAACTTGGCCAGGGCAGAGATGCTGTAAAATCGCTTATAGAAGACAATCCGGAACTTATGGATGAGCTGGAACAAAAAATCAAAGACGAGCTTAAAAAGAAATAAATGACCTTTTAAAGGAAAGCAAAAGCCGAAAGTGAATTCACTTTCGGCTTTTCAAATTTTGTTGCGTCCTTTGTATTATATAAATCATATCACTGAGGTAGAAAAATGCTACATACCCGAATACTTATTACGCTCATTGCTATTGCTTTAATTTCTTGCGATTCGGCTGAAAATTCTGACAGGCATATTTCCCGAAAAGGGGATACCCAGGAAGTTGATTTGATTGAAAGTTTGAATGACCGCATAGTGGCCAAACCGAATGATCCAAATCTCTATGTGAAAAGAGCCATGGCTTATCGCGATAGAAAAATGATGCAACTCGCCATTAGAGATGCAGAGCGCGCATTAGCAATTGACAGCACAGTATCTTATTTTCACACCGTGCTTGGTGAGCTTGAGTTTCAAAGCGGCCAACTGCGCGGTGCAAGGCTTAGTCTGGAAAAGGCTGTTAAATACGATGATACCAATACCGATGCACTTTTGAAGCTGGCTGAGACGAATTTTCTACTGAGGCGATATGACGAGGCATTGGTTTATACAAATGATGCCCTGCGAATTGATGATAAATTGGCTCAAGGCTATTTCATTAAAGGTTTTATATATAAAGAATTGGGTGATACGACCTTGGCGAAGTCCTCTTTTCAAACGGCCACAGAGGTAAACCCCGAACATTACGAAGCGTATATGGAATTGGGGAATATAACTGCTTATCAGGGAGATCCACTCGCTCTTGAATATTTTAAAACTGCTCTTGAGATTAAACCAAAAAGTGCGGAAGCACTTTATAATTTAGGGATGTTTTTGCAGGCAGGCGAAAAGTACGAGCAGGCCATGGCGATTTACCGACAGTTGATAGATACAGACCCGAATAACTTTTTGGGATACTACAACGCCGGGTATCTTAACCTCACTGAATTTGGAGCGTACGAAACGGCGTTGGCCTATTTTGATACCGTTCTAACTATAGAACCTACTTATGTAGATGCCATGTACAATAGAGGAGTTTGTTTTGAAGAAATGAATGAAAAACAACAGGCTATAAACGTTTACAAGAACGTGTTGGAAATTTCTCCAGATTATACATTGGCAGCCAAAGGTCTGAACAGGCTAATGTAATTCAAAAGATATAAATCTTCCCGAAATTTGTATCAAAAAAAAAGAGCCGAGTAATCGGCTCTTTCTAATTTGTTTGTGTGCAGATATTATTTTACTGCAGTCACAATAGCTTTAAATGCTGTTGGGTGATTCATCGCCAAATCTGCAAGAACTTTTCTGTTCAGCTGAATTTCTTTCGCGTGAAGTTTACCCATAAACTCTGAATAAGACATTCCGTGCTCGCGTGCTCCGGCATTGATACGCATAATCCATAAAGAGCGGAAGTTGCGTTTTTTCTGACGACGATCGCGGTAAGCGTACTGAAGTCCTTTTTCAAGAGTGTTTTTAGCTACGGTAAAGACGTTTTTTCTTCTACCGAAATAGCCTTTCGTTTGTTTGAGAACCTTTTTTCGTCGGGCTCTCGATGCGACTGCATTTACTGATCTTGGCATTTCTTTTTTGTTTTAAGAATAAGTGTTCCAATTACTTGGAATCTTTAAACTCAGTCTTTGGATTAATAAACCTGTTTTACTTTTACTTCGCGTTAAGCATATTCATTACAGCGGGCACATCTGACGTGTGAACCAACCCTGTCTTCGTGAGATCACGTTTTCTTTTGGTTGCTTTTTTGGTCAAAATGTGACTTTTGAATGCATGCTTGCGCTTGATTTTACCCGATCCAGTAAACTTAAATCGTTTTTTGGCACTGGATACGGTTTTCATTTTTGGCATGACTTGATCTATTTATGTGTAATTATAATTAAATTATTTTTTCTTTGGATTGATCATCATAATCATCCGTTTACCTTCAAGTTTTGGCAATTGCTCTACAGCTCCCAAATCCGAAAGTTCCTTAGCAAACTTCAAAAGCAGTAATTCTCCACGTTCTTTAAAAACAATGGTTCTACCCTTAAAAAATACGTAAGCCTTTACTTTAGATCCTTCTTCGAGAAACTTGCGGGCGTGATTAAGTTTAAATTCAAAATCGTGCTCGTCGGTATTCGGTCCAAATCTTATTTCTTTAACAACAACTTTTTGCTGTTTACTTTTAAGCTCTTTTTGTTTCTTCTTTTGATCGTAAAGAAACTTAGAATAATCTATAATTTTACAAACCGGTGGGTCTGCATTTGGCGCGATCTCTACCAAATCGAGATTACGATCTTCGGCCATTTTAATGGCTTCATCAGTTGGATAAACATCTGCGGGCACATCGTCGGCTACAACCCGAACGCTGCGCGCAGTTATTCTATCGTTAATCTTGTGAAGATCTTCTTTTACGACTCTTCGTGTACCGCGTTTCTTGTGAAATCTCTTAGCTATGACCTATCGTTTTTATTAAACATTGCCCAAAAGGGCGTTAATTTCTTCATTTATCATTTCGGCAAAAGAATCTATACTGTGCGATCCTTTATCGCCATCTCCCTGCTTGCGTACTGAAACCGTGCCATCCTTCTCTTCATCCTCACCTACAATAAGCATGTAAGGGATTTTATCTACTTCGGCATCGCGTATTTTACGACCTACTTTTTCACTACGCTCGTCAACGAGGGCGCGAATATCGTAATTATTTAGCTTATTTAAAACCAATTGGGCGTATTTATTATACTTATCGCTTACAGGAAGTATTTTTACCTGCTCGGGAATGAGCCATAATGGGAATTTTCCTGCACAATGCTCAATTAAAACCGCCACAAATCTTTCCATACTTCCAAAAGGAGCGCGGTGAATCATTACGGGTCTGTGTTTGGCATTATCGCTACCCACATACTCCAGTTCAAAGCGCTCTGGCAAATTATAATCAACCTGAATAGTGCCCAGCTGCCATTTGCGGCCTATAGCGTCGCGAACCATAAAGTCGAGTTTTGGCCCGTAAAATGCAGCTTCACCCTCTTCAATAACGTATTTTAATTCCGATTCTTTTACTGTTTCCAGAATGGCTGATTCGGCTTTTTCCCAATTCTCGTCACTTCCGATGTACTTCGTTGGATTATTTGGATCGCGAAGCGAAACCTGAGCTGTAAAATCATCAAAACTTAATGTCTTGAAAATATAAAGTACCAGTTTAATTACTTTTTTGAATTCTTCTTTTACCTGATCGGGCGTGCAGAAAATGTGGGCATCGTCTTGCGTAAATCCGCGTACCCTTGTAAGTCCATGTAATTCACCACTTTGTTCATATCGGTACACCGTTCCAAATTCTGCGAGCCTTAGCGGCAAATCTTTGTACGATCGGGGTTCAGCCTTAAAAATTTCGCAGTGATGCGGGCAGTTCATAGGCTTAAGCAAATATTCTTCTCCTTCGTGGGGTGTAGTAATAGGCTGAAAAGAGTCTTTTCCGTATTTCGCGTAATGGCCTGAAGTTTCGTAAAGCTCCTTGCTCCCGATATGCGGAGTAATTACCGGAAGGTAGCCCGCTTTTTTTTGGGCTTGCTTTAAGAAATTCTCCAACCGCTCTCTGAGAATGGCTCCTTTGGGAAGCCACAACGGCAAACCTTGACCCACTCGTTGAGAAAAAGTGAAGAGTCCCATCTCCTTACCGAGTTTTCGGTGATCGCGTTTGGCAGCTTCTTCAAGCAGTTCTAAATATTCTTTTAGCTCTTTTTGCTTGGGAAAAGTAATACCGTAAATGCGTGTAAGTTGTTTTCTGTTTTCGTCACCACGCCAGTATGCACCGGCAATGGAAGTTAGTTTAACAGCTTTAATAAATCCTGTATTTGGAATGTGGGGCCCGCGGCAAAGGTCTGTAAATCTACCCTGCTCGTAAAATGTTATTGTTCCATCTTCAAGGTCATCAATCAACTCAAGCTTATATTCATCTCCTTTATTCCTGAAATACTCCAAAGCGTCAGGTTTAGAAACTTCACTACGAATAAATTCGTTTTTTTCTCTCGCCAATTCGAGCATTTTGTCTTCAACTTTCGGAAGATCCTTGTCACTTATTTGCTCTTCACCGAGGTCGATATCGTAGTAAAAACCATTCTCTATTGGAGGGCCAATCGCAAATTTGGCTTTTGGGTAAAAATGCTGCAAAGCTTCGGCCATCAGGTGAGCAGAACTATGCCACATAGTAGATTTCCCGCCCTCATCATTCCAGGTAAGTAGGCTTAGTTCAGAATCTTTGGTAATAGGGCGGTTCGAATCAATTATTTCGCCATTCACTTTTGCAGAAAGTACATTTCTGGCGAGTCCTTCGCTTATATCTGTGGCCACTTTCATGGCAGTCACTCCTGAGGGGTATGATTTTACTGATCCGTCGGGAAGGGTAATTTTAATATCCATTGGATATGTTTTCTTTTTTGAGCCTGCAAAGATAAGCATTGCAGAAATTTGATAAAAGGAGAATTGCTTATCGTTTAAAGACTTCTATTTCTTTTGTTTTTTTGATTAGGTCAGTAAACTTACCATTAAACTTGGTTGCCCTTACAATATGATTATCAATCCAATGGTAATTTCCACCACGTGGTTTTCCCAAAAGGAGTCCATGGTATTTAAACCCATGCTTATCCAACCAGGTCTCCGTTATTTCACGATGTTCTTCGGTACGCGAAGTAAAAAAGGTAATTATGTGACCCATGTCATACCATTTATTCAATATTTCAAGAGCATCCTGATAAGGCACACAGGTTGCCATACGCCAAGGTTCTTCGTTGGGCACATCATCGGTAATGGTTCCATCAATATCGATAAGGTAGTTTTTTACCTCTTCATCTAATTGTGGAGAAATCTCATTTCCAAGATTATCGTAAGTTTTTCTAAGCGGGTGTCCGGCAGATTCGGGCATAAATATTTTTTTGATATTGTAAGTTGGCAAAGGTAAAAAGTCCTGCCTTGAAATCCATGTTTCTACTTGAATTTTATACACTTAAAAGAATTTCGCAAAAGAAATGTGAGAAATTTGCTTTGGTATTGCTCATTATGGGAATACTTTATACATTTGCGCTCCCAACGGAGAAGTGGGTGAGTGGCTGAAACCACATGTTTGCTAAACATGCATACTGGGAAACTGGTATCGGGGGTTCGAATCCCCCCTTCTCCGCAACCAGAGGAAAACCCACATCGCGAAGCGGTGTGGGTTTTTTAATGCTCAAAATTTTATAGAGCTTGCTCTAATAAAATTTTGAGCATTAAAAAACCGGCAGCCATTTTCGGCTGCCGTAGGTTTTCCTCTGGTTGTAGGTCCCCCTCCGGGATCAGCACGACGCAGGAGTGCTAATCCCGTGACTGATTTTATAGCTCATTCTCTGCGTTGCACAAAAATTCCAAAATGCTCACGTACGAAAATGTACGCTCCGCTTTTTGAATTCCCGTGCGCCTTGGTAATGAACTCTAAAATCAGTCACTTTCCGAATATAGATTTTTGCTCTGAAAAAAGTAACATAAGAAAAGTGTAGTGTACAGCTACACCTGCGTTGCACAAAAATTCCAAAATGCTCACGTACGAAAATGTACGCTCCGCTTTTTGAATTCCCGTGCGCCTTGGTAATGAACTCTAAAATCAGTCACTTTCCGAATATAGATTTTTGCTCTGAAAAAAGTAACATAAGAAAAGTGTAGTGTACAGCT
>NZ_JAAGVY010000009.1 GCF_010686655.1 Cryomorpha ignava
AGTTGGTTTACCTGTTGGAAAATGGTGCATGCAGCTAAAAAAGCCGGCTTGCATTACATCGGCATGTTTTGCAAGGTAAAGACTCTTTTTAAATACAGAGGTAAAAACATGACCTATAAAGCTATAAGAAATCTCAACCGGAAAAACACCAAAAGAAATAAGTGTTTTGGACTATATTACATAAGAACAGTTGTTGAATGGAATGGAGAGTTTACCGTATTGTACTTTACCCGAAGGGGCAAGCACGGTAAGTGGAAGGTGGTGCTATCTACGGATACAAAGTCCACTTTTAAATCTACAATCGAGATTTACCAAATACGCTGGAGCATAGAAGTGTTTTTCAAAGAAAGCAAACAGCTGCTGGGTTTGGGTAAAGAGCAGAGTACAGATTTCGATGCCCAAGTGGCTCACACAACTTTGGTAATGGTTCAACATATTTTTCTGACACTCAAAAACCAGATGCAGCAATATGAAACCTTGGGTAGACTATTTGAAGGCACACAAGCAGAAACCTTAGAACTAAGGCTACACGAGAGGCTTATTGCATTGCTCCTAAGCTTGGTTGAGTTGATAGATCAGCTTTTAGAAGGCCTTGATGCGCAAGAAATCGTACGAAAAGCAATCAATAGTTTGGATGCTTTTGAGAAAATTAAACTTTTATTAAGCCCACCAGCTATGCATAATAATATTGCCGAGCCAAAACCGATTTTGGAACAACCATTAACAATATCCCAAATATCAAACGGTTAAATCAATTTCTTGAGGAAGATTAAAAGAATAAATATCATGTTTTAGTGTACTTTTAGATGTGCGAAACTTTAGTAATATAACATTTTAATCCTTCACAATTTTTTTTAACATCTACTGATCTGTCTTACATATCTAATAACATTCGAATCTTAAAGCCGAAGCGGAAAAACAGTCTCGAGTCTCTAGTCGAGAGGCGGACTCCACTCATAGAGCCGGTAGCAACTTTCATTTCTGCATCAGCATATTGCGGATGTGCCGCGTCCTAATAGTCACCAGCGTCCCAAATGTCCCACTACCCCACGCCCCAAACGCTCCAAACGCCCCCAAACGCCCCAAACTACAAACACCCAAAGCGCTAAAAAAACAACCAAACAAATTATCAAGAAAAAAAAAGCCCCACAACCATTATAGTTGCAGGGCTTCTGTGAAATATGGATTTATCTTATTGCTTAACCACTCTCTCTGTTAAATTGAAAGAATCTGATTTAAGATTTACAAGATAGATACCTTTAGCATAGCCTGAAAGATCAAGCGATATTACATCACCGTCTTTGGCTGTCTGGATCATACGTTGTGCAACCGATTTTCCGGTGATGTCCGTAATGTTCATCTGAACATCCGTTGCAACTTCCGTCAAAGAAAGAGCGATTGACATCTGCCCTCTCGTTGGATTCGGGTAGAAACGAACGCTGTTTCCGGCTGCATCATCATCAATCCCTAGTGGGTCAATAATGCTAATGCTTATTTCGTCAGTAGAAGAACATCCTTCAGGAGTTGTTACTGCAACAGATACCGTTACATCTTCTATAGCGACCAATTGGTACACAATACCGGTGCCGCCGTTGCTCCAAAGATATTCGTTGGTTGCGCTTTCACCGGCCACGAGTGTAACTATTGTCCCTTCTCCGACCATCATATCTTCACCTAAATCTACTACAGGCGTTGGCGATACAGCCAGCATTACAAATGTTGAAGTTGCATTTCCGGAAGGATCTACAGCTTCAAATTCTACCATGTAATCGCCCACCTCAGGTGTATCACCCGCTTGTGGTCCATCAATCAGACTCAGTTCTGCAGAGCAGTTATCAGTAGCCACAATTTCGTCATAGCTTACAGGCACTCCTTCACATAGCTTGATGGTTTGCGGAGCTACTACTTCAGGAGCCACATTATCTACTACAGTTACCATAAACTCTGCTACTCCGGTATTTCCGGCCGCATCTGCTACCGTAATGCTCAAAGTATTGCTTCCTAAATCAGCGCAAGAAAAAACAGTTTGACTAAGCACAAAGTTTGTCGGTGCACAATTGTCTTCTGCCATCATTTCAAGTATATCTACACTTAAATCAGCCTGCCCGTTTTCATTGAGTTCTATAGTAATGTTGCCTACCTGCACTTGCGGTACCATAACATCTATCACTTGCACTTCAAGGGTATGCTGTTTTGCATTTCCATGAATGTCGTAAACCAGTATCTCAGTGAATTGCATAGCACCCATCTGACTGCAGTCAAACTGCTCAATCTGGATGGCTACTTCAGCAATAGAACAATTATCTGAGGCATAAGGCATAAGCATTGCTTCTGTGAGATATGCGTTTCCTTCCACATCTAATTCTATTTCAATAAAATCCAAATTGAATGAAGGCTTGATAGTATCGATTACAGTCAATTCCAATACGAATTCGGTCAGGTTTCCGCTGGTGTCTCTCACATACAGTAGTCCCTGGTTGGTACCAACTTCCTCGCAATCAATTGGAAAACCATCGATATCGATGTACTCCTCGTCCAGACCATTCGCTAAAATGGCATCCAGGCCGCAATTGTCTGAGGCTTCCGCCAATAAAGGAGCTGTATCAAAAATTGCTGCTCCGTTTTCATCCAGGTAAATATTCATTGTTATTAATTCCGGGATTGTTGGAGCTACCTGGTCAACTACATCAACTGTAAATACTGCTTGACTTTCGTTACCTGAAGCATCAGTTACCGTTAGTGTAACCTCTTGCTCACCTAAGTTCTCGCACGAAAACTCTGAGGTGTTAAGGGCACGTGAAGCAATCGAGCAGTTGTCAGTAGAACCATTGTCAGCGTCATCGGCAGAAATTACTGCTATTCCATCTGCATTCAATTCTGCAATAAGGTCTTGTGCGACTGCCACCGGTGCTATTCCGTCAACAACGGTAATGGTTACAGGAGCATCGTCTGAATTTCCTGAAGCATCTGCAACACTATAAGTCAACGAATTCGCTCCCAGATCTTCACAAGAGAAAGTCATTTGGTTCAATGCGTGAGAATCGGCATCCAAACCACAATTATCAGAAGAACCGGAACCGATAAATTGGGCAACTTCAGCAGAAGTTAGATCAGCCTCTCCGTTTTCGTCAAGTTCTATCGTGTACCCCTGAGCTACTGCTACAGGAGCAATTGATTCAACCACAGAAATTAAAGCGCTTTCCTGAGTTTCGTTTCCTGAATTATCCGTAACAGTTAGTATAATTTCAATTTCCTGACCCAAATCTGCACAAGTAAACGCGCTAAGGTTGAGCACTCTCGAAGCTATTTGGCAATTGTCTGAAGCCGAAACTTCTACATCAGCCGGCACAATGAAGGCCTCTCCGTCTTCATTTAGGAATACATCGATGTTTTCAACTACTACAGTAGGTGCGGTATTATCCAAAACTTCGACTTGCGTTGCTGCCGATCCGGAGTTACCGCTCATATCTGATGCTGAAAGCACCACGCTATTCATTCCCAAATCGCTGCAATTGAAAAGTGTTTTACTGGCAGTGAAGCTTTCTACAGCACAGTTATCCGTTGAGCCATTGTCCAAATCTGCCGGGTTCAACACCGCCTCGCCATCACCGTTAAGGTAGATAGTTTGACTTTTTGCAATCGCGACAGGCGCAATGGTATCCAAAACTGTAAGTACTGCTCTGGCGCTATTCATATTACCCGAAAGGTCTATACCTATAAGCATTGTAGTAATTTCTGAAGCGCAATTTGGAGTAATAACAGGATCGCCAAAATCAACCCAACTTTCGTTGGAATCCATATTGACTAAATTCGCATGATTTTCGTTTTCAGATCGATCTGTTGCTATGCTGCTTCCTGTGCCGTCCTCAAACTTGAGATAAACATCTGGATTTAACGGGCCATTGCAAACAAGCTCAGCAATTGCTTCTTCTGAAAGTACTGTCGGCCAAGTGGCAAATTCGTCAATGTCTCCATCGAAAGCCAGTTGAAAAGATCCATTCGCAAATATTGCTCCTGCACTGCTATTTGTAACAGTGTTTATATACTTTGAAACAGTACCTGAGGCATCCAAATTTCCGTCAACGAATATTTTCACTTCACCCGTGTTTGATCTGGATATAGCAACGTGGTGCCAATTTCCATCGGTTACCCACGTACTTCCTGTAACAAATTGTATCGGTGCTGTTCCATTCCCGGCATAATAACGAATATTTCCACCTTGAAAAGCCATTCCTGAGTAGTTATTAACGCCTGCTCCGCCCCATCCAAAAACGCTTCTGTTAATCGTTGAAGTTTTAATCCACGCTGCCATCGTGTGGCTTGGTGATTGTGGAACAACCGAGTTGAAAGTAAGATAATCGTCCGTTCCGTCAAGTGTAAGTGCCGTTATCCCATCAAAGGAAGCAGGTTCTGGAATAAGATGCGAGCAATTGTAGTCAGTCTGTCCCAGAGACAGCTCCAAACTGCAATCGTCATAAGAACCGTCATTCACATCTTCTATCGCTACTTGTGCATCTCCGTTTTCGTCGAGGTAAATAGTTGCGGCTTTCACCAAAACTATGGGGTCAGTGCTGTCATCTGGTGTAATTGTACCCGTCGCTTCTACTGATGCACAATTGTTAGCATCAGTTACAGTTACGGTGTATTCACCAATGGCTTTGTTTGAAATAAGCGCATTTGTTTCGCCCGAACTCCAAACATATGAATAGGGTGCCGTACCACCTGAAACCTGAGCTTCGAGGGCTCCGTCTCCTGCTTCATCGCATGTGCTAGATGGGGTCATTGCAAAAATAATCTCTATTGGATCAGGACCAACGGTATAGGTGCCTGTGGTTTCTGTTCCGTTTGCGTCAGTAACCGTTACGGTGTATTCGCCCGGTGCAAGGTTTTCAATCTTACTGACTCCCGGCAACTCCATAATATGTCTTACATTAGGACCTCCTGCCCAAACCACGTTGTCCCATTTGCCGTCTGGATACATTTGCATGTTGTTTTGAATATTGCCGTTGTTAGGTTCTCCCGGCGACCAATTGGAATAAGAAAATGGCTCTCCCGAAGCCCAAACCCAGGTTCCTTCTTCAGCCGTATCGCTTCCGCCAATATTATCGCCTCCTTGTACGCCGTTGGCCATAAGCCATGCATTCTCTTCAGCACTAGTGATGCTCGCAACATATCCCAAATTCGACTCGGCATCAGCTTGAGCTTCATCATAAGTGCCTGATTGAGCATCGCTGCGGTAGTAGCTGTGTTCGCCAATATTTCCCAGTAGGGTATATCCCGAAATGGCATTTCCGGAAGTTGTGGTAACACCATTGCTCCACACAAAAGTGTAGGGAGGTGTACCACCGTTAATCGAAACTGATAATGATCCATCTGCTGTTTCTGCGCATGACGCATCCGATAAACTTTGAACAGCTACCGAATAAAGTTGAGTGATTCTTGCAAATCCGTTACCGATCTTGCCATTCATATCTCCACCAGTGGGATTTGGCATGGTTGCATTTCCTGCAATCATTGCAGCTTCTATGAGGCCAGCAGTGTAGCCAGAACCGCCTCCGGCTCCACTATGTGCTGCTCCAGACCCACCACCATACCAGCCGCCACCGCCACCAGCATTGTGGAAATCGCCTGGGCTAGCGCCTAATCCGAAAGTACCTGGACTCGCATTTCCATAACAACATCCGGCTTGGCCACCTGCACTTTGTGTGCCGCCTTTGCCTCCTGTAAACGAGTTTCCATTAGATCCATCAAGCCCGGTCAATCCACCGCCTGCACCACCTGCTGAAGGGGTTGATCCGTAAGATGCGCCACCGCCACCGCCGGCGACAATAATTCGGTTAATGAATGCGTAGGGGCTTAGTCTAACATCTGTAGCGCCACCACCTTCAGCACCGTAATTGGTACCAGCTGCACCGCCACCATTAAATGAGCCACTGCCAGTTGTTTGGCCAGCTTCACCTACAAATATTTGAACAGTTTGGCTTTCACTTAAAGTAAATTCTCCAACTGAATAGCCTCCTTTTCCGCCGGAAGCAGCAAGTGATCCATTTCCACCTTCTGCGCCCCATACCTCAAGTAAGAATGGCCCAGCCGGCAGTTCTAAAGATTGCGCACTTCCTGTATAGTCAAAATCCCATACCTGCTGACTTATAGCGTCAAAGACAAATAGGGAACAAAATAATGTGACGAGTGAGACGATTTTCGCTCCACGCCATTTTTGCTTAAGAGTAAATTTTTGATTCATGATAGCTTTAGATTATAGTTTATTCCTTGGCATTTACTCCATTGCTATAAGTCAGTTCAGTTTTTTCGACAAAAGGAAATTGGACGCATCTACTTTTACTACCTGTTAAATTCAGATTTTCAGTTAGTTAAATGCATTATTTGCTTTATTTACAAGATAGACCAATATTCTTTTTCATTCGCTAAATTTGAAAGTGAAGAAAATTCTGAAACAGCTTTTTAGCTCGTCTTCAGAATATTAACGCTTTGATAAGCTCATGATTAGTCTCTAGTCTCTAGTCGCTAGTTGAGCATATTGCGCTAAATCGAGTGTCCTGAAAGGTTTCGTTTCAAACAATTGATTTTTATGGAGTACAAGAGATTGGAACATGTTGGTGACGAGCGTCAGTGCTCTTCGCTTCGCTAGATGAGTTAATCAAATTTCACCAGGCGGTGGTGTAGCTTTTCAGGTTGGAACTCCAGTTGGTTGACAGGTGGCAAGTTAGTAGCGCTTATTCAGGATCAAAACTACAGTCGCAGGTAATGCAAGCCGCTTTGCGAATTTGCAACCAGTGCAGATGCAGTGATGTAAAAATTAAGGAAACAGAGCACAAATCACCAAAGACCAACCCCAAAATCAGCACCCAACCCAAAAGTCCGCAAAAAGCAAGCTCGCGACTAGAGACTAGCGACCTACGTCACAACCTAAAGAGAAAAGTAAACCAAAAAGTCCGCACAAAGCAGCTTAAAGCATAAAGCTTACGGCTTGAAGCTACTTAACAAGCTTCCGATACTTAATCCGCTTCGGCCCAACATCACCAAGTCGTTTCTTCTTATTCTCCTCGTATTCACTGTAAGTACCCTCAAAATAATACACGTCTGAGTTACCTTCAAAGGCAAGGATGTGCGTACAAATACGGTCTAAGAACCAACGGTCGTGACTGATTACCACGGCACATCCGGCAAAGTCCATGATGCCTTCTTCCAGAGCGCGCAAAGTGTTTACATCAATATCGTTTGTGGGCTCATCGAGTAGCAACACGTTAGCTTCTGTTTTTAATGTCATCGCCAGGTGAAGGCGGTTTCGCTCACCACCTGATAGTACGCCAACTTTCTTATTTTGATCTGATCCGTTGAAGTTGAATTTGGAAACGTACGCACGAGAGTTGAGTTTTATTCCACCCACTTCTATAAATTCGGTTCCGCCAGATACGACTTCCCAAACTGTTTTATTCTCATCGAGATCGCCATGGGTCTGATCTACATAACCCAGCTGAACGGTGTCGCCCACGGTAATTGTTCCCGCATCGGGTTGCTCCTCTCCCAGTATCATTCTGAAGAGGGTTGTTTTACCGGCACCGTTTGGTCCAATTACACCAACTATCCCGGCAGGGGGAAGATTAAAATTCAAGTTTTCATAAAGCAATTTATCGCCATACGCTTTCGATACGCCTTCGGCTCTTATTACTTCATTTCCAAGTCGCTGACCATTCGGTATTGGAAGCGCCAAACGAGCTTCTTTTTCCGACGAACCTTCGCTCATCATCTTGTCGTAATTGTTCAAACGCGCTTTGTTTTTGGCATGGCGACCTTTTGGATTCATCCGCACCCACTCCAGCTCGCGCTCCAATTCTTTGCGTCGCTTGCTTTCGCCTTTTTCTTCCTGCTGTAGTCGCTTAGCTTTTTGGTCAAGCCATGAGCTGTAGTTTCCTTTCCAGGGAATGCCTTCGCCGCGATCCAGCTCCAGAATCCATCCTGCCACATTGTCGAGGAAGTAGCGGTCGTGTGTTACGGCCAGCACCGTTCCTTTATACTGCTGCAAGTGCTGCTCAAGCCACTGTACCGATTCGGCATCGAGGTGGTTTGTAGGCTCATCCAGAAGCAATACATCCGGCTCTTGTAGCAAAAGTCGACAAAGTGCCACGCGGCGGCGCTCACCACCCGAAAGGTTTTTAATGGGCGTATCGCCTTCAGGAGTGCGCAGTGCATCCATAGCAATTTCGAGCTTTGTATCCAGATCCCAGGCACCCAAAGCTTCGATACGGTCCTGCACTTTTGCCTGGCGCTCAATGAGCTTATCCATTTTGTCGGGATCGTTTAAAATCTCCTCGTCCATGAATTTATTGTTGATCTCTTCGTATTCTTCAAGCACATCGGTAATCGCCTTCACTCCTTCCATCACCACTTCCTTCACCGTTTTGGAATCGTCAAGATGTGGCTCCTGCGGAAGGTAGCCCACAGAATAACCGGGAGCCCAAACCACTTCGCCCTGATACGCTTTATCAAGTCCGGCAATAATTTTCATCACCGTAGATTTACCTGAACCGTTCAATCCGAGAATACCAATTTTGGCACCGTAGTAGAATGAAAGGTAAATATCTTTAAGAATATGTTTTCCTGTTGGTGTGGTCTTATTGACCTTCACCATCGAGAATATGACTTTTTTGTCGTCGCTCATAATATTGCTTTTTTGGGAATGCAAAGATGGGAAAAATTTCGGCGTGAACGGTCTCGTTTCTTGGGTCTTTCGCCGCTTGTTTGAGTCGTCCGGTTTATTGCGTTGAGGTGAGAAGCTTCAAGCAGTAAGCCGTAAGCCTCAAGCTTTTTCTTATCTCAAGATTCATAATTATCATTTAAACTAAAATCGGTAAGTTGATGATTATTTTTTTGGTCAGTGTAATTTAGGCATCATCAGCTTGTAGCTTGTAGCTATTTCCAGCCATTCCTTCGCGCACCCCAACCCTGAAGGGAGTCAACCGCACATCTTGGGCATAAGAGTAATTTTTCCCACTACACTTATCGACTTACCAGCGAAGCGTTCTCCTAGAATTGTTTAGAAACTAGACTCGCATGAAAAAACTTGAGTCCTAATATACAAAGTTTAAGCTGGAATGTTTACCTCAAATTCTAAAGGTCCATACGGATTCCCTCTTGTCTTAAGGTGTCTTATGTTTGTAGGAGAAAAAAATTATATAATCCGGGAATCGACCCTGTCCATACGGATTCCCTCTGGTCTTAAGGAGTCGCATGTTTGTAGGAGAAATATTACGGGATTAGAAAACCGACTCTGTCCATACGGATTCCCTCTGGTCTTAAGGCGTCGTTTGGTTGTAGAAATATGATTTTTGAATATGGCCATATCGACCCTGTCCATAAGGATTCCCTCTTGTTTTAAGGCGTCGTATGGTTGTAGGAGAAAATTATATAATCCGGAAATCGGCCCTGTCCATACGGATTCCCTCTGGTCTTAAGGAGTCGCATGTTTGTAGGAGAAATATTATGGGATTAGAAAACCGACCCTGTAAGGCGTCGTACAAAATCATCATACAAATTATAAAAAACCAAATTGTGCGACGCCTTACAGGGTCGTCGGACGCCATCAAATCATTAAACCTACAAACATTTGACACCTTACAGGGTCAAATGGTTCAATCTAAAACAAAATATAAATTTGAAAACAAATCGGCTCATTATTATAGATTTTTTTTTGTTTTGAGCGCTACGAGTTAAGAATTTCCGAATCTTTTCCCAACGCTTTACGGCGTCGTATGTTTGTAATAATGTGAATTTTGACTATGGCCATATCGACCCTGTCCATACGGATTCCCTCTGGTCTTAAGGCGTCGTTTGGTTGTAGGAGAAAATAATTTGATTCGCAAACCGACCCTGTCCATTCGGATTCCCTCTGGTCTTAAGGCGTCGTATGTTTGTAGGAGAAAATAATTTGATTCGCAAACCGACCCTGTCCATACGGATTCCCTCTGGTCTTAAGGCGTCGTATGGGTGTAGGAGAATATAATTTGGTTCGAAAACCGACCCTGTAAGGCGTCGCATATTTGTAGTAATATGATTTTTGAGTGAGCCATATCGACCCTGTCCATACGGATTCCCTCTGGTCTTAAGGCGTCGTATGTTTGTAGTACTATGAATTTTGAGTCTAGCCATATTGACCCCGTAAGTAGTCGCATGGTTGCAGGAGAAAATTATATAATCCGGGAACCAACCCTGTAAGGCGTCCTATGTTTGTAGTACTATGATTTTTGAGTCTAGCCATATCGACCCTGTAAGGCGTCGCATATTTGTAGTAATAAGATTTTTGAGTGAGCCATATCGACCCTGTAAGGCGTCGCATGTTTGTAGTAATATGATTTTTGACTATGGCCATATCGACCCTGTAAGGCGTCGCACAACATCTTAAGTGCAAATTCCAAAAATTAAATGGTATGACGTCTTACTGGCCAAATGTTTCAATATCTACCATGGTCAATTTATAAATTTGCAACCTGCCACCCTAATCTTCTATCCATTTAAACAAATATTCATCCTTAAATTCAATATCATGATCTTGCAACATTTTTATGTATTCATCTTTAAACCTTACTGTTTTGTGATGCTCCTTCTGATTATGTATGTATTTTACTACCCTATCAATATGCTCTTTAGAATACGAAAAACCCGCGCCACCTACCTGCCAATTGAATTTCGCCTTCGTTAATCTGTTTTCATTGATCCATGTATTGCTTGATTTTTTTACTTCTCTAAGCAAATCAGACGGGCAACAGCTTAGTTTGGTTCCGACAAATAAATGCAAATGATCGTACGAACCATTTATGGACAATACTTTCTGATTTTTTTTGGTGACAATCCCAGTTATGTATTTATACAAATCTTCCTCCCATTTTTCGGAAATTAAACTTCTTCTACCATCAACTGCAAAAACAAACTGAATATAAATTTGAGAAAATGTACCAGGCTCCATAATATAACTTTTAAGGGTTTTTTATCTATACAAGATATAAATTTCAGAGAAATGTGAATTTTGAGCCCTTTCGACCCTGTAAGGCGTCGTACAAAATCATCATACAAATTATAAAAAACCAAATTGTGCGACGCCTTACAGGGTCGTCGGACGCCATCAAATCATTAAACCTACAAACATTTGACACCTTACAGGGTCAAATGTTTCAATCTAAAACAAAATATAAATTTGAAAACAAACCGGCTCATTATTATAGGTTTTTTTTTTGTTTTGAGCGCTACGAGTTAAGAATTTCCGAATCTTTTCCCAACGCTTTGCGGCGTCGTATGTTTGTAATAATGTGAATTTTGACTATGGCCATATCGACCCTGTCCATACGGATTCCCTCTGGCCTTAAGAAGTCGCATGGTTGTCGGAGAAATATGATGGGATTAGAAAACCGACCCTGTAAGGCGTCGCATATTTGTAGTAATAAGATTTTTGAGTGAGCCATATCGACCCTGTCCATACGGATTCCCTCTGGTCTTAAGGCGTCGTATGGTTGTAGGAGAATATAATTTGGTTCGAAAACCGACCCTGTCCATACGGATTCCCTCTGGTCTTAAGGCGTCGTATGGGTGTAGGAGAATATAATTTGGTTCGAAAACCGACCCTGTAAGGCGTCGCATATTTGTAGTAATAAGATTTTTGAGTGAGCCATATCGACCCTGTAAGGCGTCGCATGTTTGTAGTAATATGATTTTTGACTATGTCCATACCGACCCTGTAAGGCGTCGCATATTTGTAGTAATAAGATTTTTGAGTGAGCCATATCGACCCCGTATGGCGTCGTATGTTTGTGAGAGAATATTATTAGATTTAAAAATCACACACTGGCACGTCATTAGTGCATTACCTTACATGCGCACTCCCATCCGTACGCACTCCAGCTGGTCGAAGGTCGTCGGTGAGATCGCTGCTAAGTGCGTGGCTATTTTCATTTCATCACTTTTCGTATATTTCCAGAAAAAATCAGCGCAACACATCTATTCCACTTCACCCTTTGCGACCTAAACCAAAAAAAACCAACTCATCATTTCTCAGCGATCTCTGCGTATTTCTTTGCGCCTTTGCGTTAAAACTCATAAGCGCGTCAGCGCTACCCAAGAGCTAAAATCTAAAATTTCTAACTTCCCTAAGCACGAAGCTTCTCTCCAAACGAAGCAATGAATAACTACGCAACCCATCAGCAAACCAACAATAAAGGCGGGAAAATATTCACATTCCCGATTTTTCTTTCGCTTTCCGAAACAAAAAATATACCTTTCGCCAAACTTTACCAATTAACCAAGACACCCGTAGTTTTTTCAGCTACCTAAAATGAAGGGTTGGGAAAAATAGAACGGGTGTTGCTATATTAACTGTTTTATGAAATTAAGTTTACAGTCACTCTCTGTTGTAATTCCGAAAATTCTGTTTTTGACGCTCTGTTTTCTGAGTTATTCGGGATTTTCTCAAACGGCTCAAAATCTCAATATTACCGGAAAGGTAACTGATAAGCAAGGTGTTACTATCCCCGGTGTAAACATTGTTATAAAGGGCACTCTTAACGGAACGGTAACTGATGTTGATGGCAATTACGCCATCGATGTACCATCAGATTCTACAGTTTTGGAATTTTCCTTTTTGGGATTTAAAAATAAATCTGAAACCGTTGGCACCAGAAGAGTCATTAATGTAACGCTGGAAAGCGATATAAAATCGTTGTCGGAATTTGTTGTGGTAGGTTATGGTGTCGAAAAACGCACCCTCCTTACCGGAGCTGTTGCCGAGATTGACCAAAAACAACTTAAAGATTTGCCGGTACCATCTATTGATGGGGTAATGCAAGGGCAGGTAGCGGGTGTGCAGGTTACTCAAAACAGTGGTACGCCCGGTGGTGCTATGTCGGTGCGTATTCGCGGAATCAGCTCTATTGGCGGTTCCAGCCAGCCGCTTTACGTTATAGACGGAATTCCGGTAACCACAGGCGACTTTTCGCAACTCTCCTTTTCAGGACAAGGTGTAAATGCACTCTCTGACCTCAACCCTAATGATATTGAATCTATTACAGTACTTAAAGATGCTGCAGCGGCTTCTATATACGGTGCACGTGCATCAAATGGTGTAGTGGTAATAACCACAAAACGCGGAGCAGCCGAAAAAACCAAAATCAACTTCAGCTCATACTACGGCATGCAGCAAGCGTGGAATACAGTAGACATGCTAGACGCCCGCGAGTGGATGCAATACAGAAACGACCTTACAGGAACGCAGGTTTTCTCGCCCGAGCAAATGAATAATATTAAAGTTGACACCGACTGGCAAGACGAAATATTTAGAACGGCACCCATTGCCAATTACGAACTATCTGCATCCGGCGGAACTGAAAAAACCCGCTTTTTTATGAGCGGTAACCTGTTTGATCAGGAAGGAATTTTGCTCGGAACGGATTATAGAAGAGTGAACGGAAGGTTGAATCTGGATCATACAATAAATGATAAACTGACTATTGGAACCAGCATTGGACTTACCTATTCGAAAACAGATCGTGTAGAAAGCGACCAGTCCTTGCACGGAGTATTGCCTAATGGCATCTCCACTCCTGCTATTTACCCGGTTTACAATCCCGATGGAACGTATAATCAAGATGGCCCCTATAGCAACGCAGTCTCAATTGGAAATGAATACATCAGCGAAAGCTATTCATACAGAGCCGTAGGTAATGTTTATGGTGACTACAAGATTTTGCCCAACTTAAAATTCTCTACCAAATGGGGAATTGACTTCTTAAACTACCGCGAGCACTCTTACGAATCTACCATTTTGGTGCAGGGAGCCAAATACAATGGCCTTGGGTTTGAAACCTACTCAAACATTTTGAATTTGGTTTCTAACAACTTTTTAACTTATACCAAAAAAATTGATAAGCACAATATAGAAGTGCTTGGTGGATACAGCTTTGAGCAGTATCAAACCGCAAGTTCATCCATCCGCGGTCAAGACTTTGCAGATCAGAGTCTGGAGTATATCAGCTCCGCATCTACAATCGTATCGGCAAGTGCCAGCGCTTCCTTTTCAGGGATAAGATCGTTTTTTGGACGTGCCAATTACAATTTCGACAACAAGTATTTGCTCTCCGTTTCCGGAAGATTAGATGGCTCGTCGCGCTTTGGAGAAAACAATAGAAATGGATTCTTCCCTGCAGTATCTGCAGGATGGAGAATTAATGAAGAAGACTTTATGGATGTAGCTGTAATCTCTGAATTGAAACTAAGAGCCAGCTACGGACTTACCGGAAACGATGACATTCCTGCATTTCTTTTCGCCGAGCTTTATGGAAACACTTCTTATGGTGGCCTTCCGGCAATTTATCCAAGCAATATTCCAAACCCAGATTTGAAATGGGAATCTACAGCTCAGTTTAATATCGGATTTGATTTGGGACTTTTTGAAGACCGCGTTGTGCTTAGCGCCGATTATTACGACAAGCAAACAAAAGATCTATTGCTTAGCCGTCCGCTTCCACCAAGCTCCGGATTTTCGTCTATCACACAAAACGTAGGTGAGGTAGAAAACAAGGGAATTGAGCTTGCCATTACCACCCAAAATTATGTAGGCGACTTTACCTGGAGCACTCGCCTTAACCTTTCGGGAAACCGAAACAAAGTACTTAAGCTTTACAACGGTGAGCCAATTGACGACCTGGGCCGCGGAAGTAGCAGAATAGAAGAAGGTGAGCCTATTGGGATATTCTACAGTTACAATTCATTGGGCGTTGACCCAAGCACTGGCGACATTGTATTTGAAGACACAAACTTTGATGGTGTAATAACCGCCGCCGATCGTACAAAAGTTGGGAATCCGCATCCTGATTTTATCGGAGGTATTACCAACACATTTGGATACAAAGGATTTGACTTGAGCATTTTCTTCCAGTTTTCTTATGGCAACGACGTTTTTAACGGAAACCGCCTTTTTCTGGAATCGCTGCAGGGCGGAGACAATCAGGTGGCAGACATAGAGCGCCGATGGAGACAGCCGGGAGACATTACTGATATTCCACGTGCAACCACCGACCCGATTGCGGCCGCATCAAACAAAAGAGTTTCATCGCGATTTATTGAAGATGGTTCTTACATGCGACTTAAAAACCTGACCTTTGGATACACCTTCCAAAATGACTGGAAGAATATTGAAAACCTGCGTATTTATTTCAGCGGTCAAAACCTGCTGACATTTACTGAGTATTCGGGCCTCGACCCGGAAGTAAACTACCGCGGTGACGACAATGCTGTAATAGGAACCGACTTTTTTACCTATCCACAGGCACGTACTTTTATTTTAGGACTTAACTTAAGTTTTTAAGGATGAAGAAGAACGCAAATATTAACCCGACCATGAAAAGTTTCGCCATAAAAACGAAAAATATGAATTATTTGAAATCGACTTTACTGGTAATTGCACTGCTGTTTTCGGCATTTTCATGCAATGTACTCGATGTAGAGCCGCAAAACTCCATTCCCGCCGATGAGGCATTTAAGGATAAAGCCGGTATAGAGCGCGGTATTTTTGGCGCCTATTCTACTTTGCAATACTTCGGCTATTACGGTCGTACATATGGAATCTTTTCAGATTTGGCAGCCGACAACTTGGCGCAACCAATTGATGGTACCGCTTCTGAATACCGGGAAGTTGACAACAACAACATTCTTCCCGAAAATGGTTCTGTGGCTGGTATCTGGTCGGCTTGTTATGATGGTATTAATGTGGCAAACAATGTAATTGAAAAAGTGCCTGCCATGAGCGATATGAGTGCAGAGGAAAAAAATCGGGCATTGGGTGAGCTTTATTTTATCAGAGCTTTAGATCACTTTAACGCGCTAAATTATTTTGGAGCCGTGCCGATTAAAATTACACCCACTATTGGTGTAGATGATCTCAATGTACCGAGAAATTCTGTTGATCAGGTTTATGCGCAGATTATTTCTGATTTGACGTTTGCGGCAGAACATTTGCCGGCGAGCACCTCTCAAAAAATAAGGGCTACCAAATATGCGGCTGTTGGTCTGCTAGCAAGAGTTTACCTCTACAAAAAAGATTACGCAATGGCAGCTGATATGGCCGGTAAAGTGATTTCCGAAGGTGGATATACGCTGCTTGATGATTACGCTGCCATTTTTGATGGAGACGGATCGGCAGAAACCATTTTTGAAGTTGATTTCACCACCCTTGACCGAAATAGAATTGCTGAGTACAACTTTCCAAAAACCCTGAATGGCAGACGCGAAGTAGAGCCAACCCAAAGCGTTCTTGATGCCTACGAAATTGGCGATGAGCGCTATAATGCCTCAATTGCTTTTGACGCAGCGCTTGCCTACCCTATTAAGTACGACGATTTGAGCACTGGTGCAGACAACTTCATAGTTATTCGCCTTGGTGAAATGTACCTTATCAGAGCCGAAGCCGAAGCGAGAAACAATGGAGATATAGGAATGATAAAAGATGATATAGACGAAATAAGGTTGCGGGCAAACTTATCAGAGACCTCTGCAAGCACTTACCCTGCTCTGCTCTTGCAAATTGAAAAGGACAGACGAATCGAACTCGCTTTTGAGGGGCATCGCTGGTTTGACCTTGTGCGCACCGGCAGAGCTATTGAGGTTTTACCAAATGTGAATAGCACAAATCAAACATTATTTCCAATACCATCATCTGAATTACAAACAAATACAAACTCCGGGATGACTCAAAATCCCGGTTATTAATCAATAAAAGAACAACATGAAAGCAAGGTTATATTTCATTTTTGCGTTAATTATTTCAGCAGTCGTGCTTTTTTCATGCGACAAAGAAGAAGATACGCCACCGCAATCAGCAGCGAAATTTGCAGCCAACCCAACCACCGCCATGGTAAATGAAGAAATTCAATTTACCAATTCATCAGAAAATGCTACAGCCTTTACCTGGAGCTTTGGAGATGGCACAACATCGAACGCCGTATCGCCTAAAAAATCGTACAACAATGTAGGTGTTTATCTAGTAAGCCTCGTATCTACTGGTGCGGGTGGTTCAACCATTCAAAACCTTACTGTCACTATTATTCCGAGAGCTTCGTTTACTGTAGAGAATGCTGACAACTTGCTATCTAACACACCGATACAATTCACCAACACATCAGAAGGAGCTACTTCTTATCTTTGGGAATTTGGCGATGCCCAAAACTCTACATCTACGGAAGAGAATCCAACTTTTTCGTACAGCACCGGCGGGACTTACACCGTAACACTTACTGCCACAAGCGCAGAGGGTGAAAGCAGCGTATCAAAGGAAATAAGCCTCACCGAAGTTTCGAAAGAAATATTTTTTATTGAATATGGCAATACAATTATCAAAAAGTTAGCGCTTGATGGAAGTGGCACTGTATCGCCATTTTTAGATTTGACCGGGTTGGCCGGAGTTGGAATGGCTTACGACGCAGCCAATTCAAAAATCTACTTTAGCGATTTTGAAGTTGGTATGGAAGGAAAAATCTGGCGCGTTAATCTGGACGGATCCGGATTGGAAGAACTGGTAGGTGGTATTGACGATCCATATGGAATTGCACTCGACCTCTCAAACGGAAAAATTTACTGGACTGATAACGCGGGAAATATTTCACGTTCTAATCTGGATGGCTCCACTGTCGAAATTGGCATCGTTAACATCTCTGGCGGGGGAATGCGTGCCATTGACCTCGATGTAGAAAACAATAAAATGTACTTCTACGAAGTGATTGCAGAAGACCTTTATGTGGCAGATCTTGATGGCTCAAATCCTACAGTACTGATAGCTGGCGTGTACGGCTACGGAATAAAAGTTGACACAGTAAACGACAAAATCTATTTCGACGAACAGAATTCAGAAACCTTGATCAAGGCTAACCTTGACGGATCAGGACAAGAAACCTTTGACGACAATGGCACGCGCATCTACGGAATGGATATTGACAATGAAGCAGGTGTAATTTACTGGACTGGAAGAGATTCAAATGAAATATCCAAAGCAAATCTTGACGGAACCGGTAAAGAAGTGCTGAAAGATGGATTGAGCAGCCCACGCGGTATGTTTTTAAGAAAATAAAAATCTGATGAGAAATATTAAATACGTATTTATACTTTTTATTGCAGCGCTTTCGCTGAATGGATGTAAGGAGGATGATGACTTTCCGGTACCGCCTGCGAGTACAGTACCCAAATTTTCGTATACCATAGATAATGATGGCTTTGCTCCTGCTACGGCAGTTTTCACCAATGAAAGTATCGTTCCCGAAAATGCCGGATCGGCTACTTTTACCTGGAATTTTGGCGATGGGAATTCTTCGGTAGAAGAAAATCCCACACACGTGTATGAAGAGCCAGGCGCCTATACCGTAAATCTTGTAGCAGTTACTTCATCATCACTTGAAATTAAACAGGTAAGCAAAACGATTGTTGTTAAAGATCCAAATGAGACGGGTACCAGAGTTTATTTTACTGACGGCGGTGCTGTATATGCAGCGCTTGCCTCAGAACAGATTGAGACACCCATTTTTACCCCGCTCGCTGGAGTTTCAATGCAATCTTCTTATGGAATGACTGTAGATACCGTAAGCAACAAACTCTACATCAGCGATTATGGAGCCAATGCTATTTACCGAAGCGATTTAGATGGAGGTAATTTCGTCATTTTCAGATCTGGAGTAGATTCTCCGAATGCGATGCGTATTGACTATCAGGAAAATGAAATTTATTGGGATACCGGCAATGGAATTCAAAAAGCCAGCCTTGACGTAGAAGATCAAAGTCAGAGAGAAGATTTTGTAACCGGTCAGCCAAACGACCCTGATGGAGTAGCCATTGATCTGACCAACCGCACGCTCTATTGGGTGAATTATAACGGTGGTCTTTGGCGAAAAAATCTGGACGGAACCGGAGAGACTGAGCTTAATCCCGCTGTAGAAGGCGGAAGTATTATCGTTGTTAACGATCGCATTTACTACGATGAATATGTTGACACGGGGGATATCAGATTAAAATCTGCCAACTTAGACGGTGGCGATGTTACAACCCTCGCGACAAATATCTCAAGAGTGGTCTACGGACTGGCCTATGAGGCTGCAAGCAACAAAATTTACTGGGGCGATAGAAACCCGGGTACAATTATGCGCGCCAATCTTGATGGTTCAGAAGCGGAGGCCTGGTACATACAACCAGATTCCAGTCCGAGAGGCATTAGCTTCGGAAAAGAAATATAAATTATTGTGAGCCGGTCTATTTGATCGGCTCATTTTTTAATATCGTATGTTTATTTAATAACGAAACATCCTATTCACCATGTTTAAAATCAGTAATTTCATTACGGCTTTTTTAATTGTTTTCTGCACCGTAAATTCATGTTCGGCACAGCAAAACATTGATAAGGGGAGTTTATTTATTATTGGCGGCGGCTCACGGTCAGTGGATATGGTGATGCGAATAGCTACCGAATCTGGCATTGATAAAGGAGGCTACGCCGTAATTTTACCCATGAGCAGCGAAGAGCCTGACACATCGGTGTTTTATGCCAAAAAACAGTTCACAGAGCTTGGCTATAAAAATGTTTACGGCCTACAATTTGAAAAAGGTGAAAAACCAAATCAGGCTAAAACAGATTCCATCCGCAATGCGCGCCTTGTGTACATTTCTGGCGGCGACCAGAGCAGATTTATGGACGTGGTAACCGGCACCGATATTGAAAAAGCTATTCACGATGCTTACGCAAATGGCAGCATGGTAGCGGGCACAAGCGCAGGAGCTGCCGTAATGAGCAAGGTTATGATTACCGGAAACGAGCTTAAGCATCCCGACTATTCATCTACTTTCCGCAATATTGAAGCAGATAATATCGAAACTGCTACAGGCCTCGGTATGCTTACCACCGCCATTATAGATCAGCATTTTGTAAAGCGCAGCCGCCACAATAGGTTGCTTAGCGCAGTGATTGAATATCCCGATATGCTTAGTATAGGCATTGACGAATCTACAGCTATTTTGGTAAAAAATGGAATGGCCGAAGTAGTTGGAGAATCGCAGGTATTGGTTTTCTCAAATCCCAAGAAAAGCAAAGTAGAGAAGAATGGTCGCCTCGGCGCACGGGGGTTACAGCTTGATATTTACCTTCCGGGAGATACTTTTGAGATTAAATAGTTGATTTCGTAACTACCGAAGAAATCAGTTTTCATATCATCTGACTTAATTCCGGCAAATACAATTTCTCGCCGACCCGAAAGGTTGGAGAAACCTCTTGAGTGGCGCGAGTTTTCCATTGAAAAAAAAAATCACCCACTCTCCCCTTTTTACCAACAGTTCACTTCAATTCATGGAACATCTCAACTTTTTGCCTGTTGTAAATCTAAAACCCTTACAGCAATGAGCAATTTAGATTATACAGTAGAAATTCAACAAAAAGAAAACCTAACCCACGACGTGGTAAGATTGCGCTTAGAACGACCAGAAGGTTTTGAATTCACACCAGGACAAGCCATAGAAGTAAATATAAAAGACAGCGCAGTAATTCTTGAAGACAGTCCGTTTACACTTACAGGTCGTCACGGTCAAAATAACCTTGAACTAATTTTTAAAGTTTATGCTTCGCATGAAGGCACTACCCTTGCGCTTTCTGAATGCCGGGTTGGTGATAAACTCACAATTACCAAACCATTTGATACTTTCAAATACAAATCGCCAGGAACATTTATAGCTGGTGGTACGGGCATTACTCCCTTTGTCGCCATTTTGCGTCAGCTAAATCAGGATGGGAAAATAGATGGGAATGAGCTGATCTTTGCCAACAAAAAAGTAGACGATATTTTCTTAAAAGATGAATTGCACAGATATCTGGGCGATAATTTGAGCATTGTGTTAAGCAAGCAAAACAGCAAGACTTATTATTACGGGCGTGTTGACAACGCTTTTCTCAAAGAAAATGTCAAAATCAAGAACCACCAGTTTTACTTATGTGGGCCTCAAGGCTTTTCGGAATCTATAAAAGGACACTTGATTGATCTTGGTGCTGATGCGAGTAAGATAATGGTTGAGTATTAGATTTTTAGCTGCAAGCCTCAAGCTTTAAGTCATTAAATACAGCTGAAAGCATGACTTAATCCAAGGCTGTAAAAATTAATCCCCTCTCTGAATGACCTTATTCGTGCATTAGTGGCAACCTTTTTTTTTCGCCACAGATATATACATAATCTATTTGTCGCCAGACAATTTTCGAATATGAACCAAAGCAGCCAGCTTCACCAAGATTTAAATCTAATCCGTTCTCTTGTTGACCTTATTCGTGCATTACCTACGGTGAGCTCGCTGCGCTAAGTTCGTGGCAACCTTTTTTTTCGCCACAGATATATAGCTAAACTATCTGTCGCCAGACAATTTTCGAATATGAATCAAAGCTTTCACTTTCAACAAGATGCAGAATTAATCAGTTCTCTTATTGACCTTATTCCTGAATTTGAACAAACCAAGAACCAAAAACCAAGAACAAATCACTAACCATCAACCACCAAAAACCAAATCCCTATCTTTGACTAAATTCAAGAATATGGTACGGACTATTTCTTTTCTCACAGTTCTCCTTCTGCTTAGCTGCTCAAATCCACCAGCTCCTAAACAAACTTCACAACTCGGCGTGGCCAATCTGGAAGTGTCCGGAAAGCCCGAAGCGATTGCCGATTTTGAAAATGGACTATTGCTACTTTACAGTTTTGAATACGACGATGCCCGCGAAGCTTTTCAGGGAGCGCTTAAAGAAGATTCATCTATGGCGATGGCGTATTGGGGTCTTGCCATGACTTACAACCATCCGCTATGGCGAACACAATTTACTGATAGTGCACAAGCCGTTTTGTCCTTACGGGAAAGGCGAAATGCTAAGCCCGGTTCAGAGTTGGAATCAGATCTACTCTCCTCGCTCGATGTACTTTATCAGGATGGCGAATCGAAAGAAATACGCGATAAAAACTACGCCGATTATTTTGAAACGCTAAACAAAAAGTACCCCGACAACCAGGAAGTTGCAGCCTTTTACGCTTTATCTCTTCTCGGTTCTGTAGCCGACGGGCGCGACGAGAAAACATTCGAAAAAGCCGGAAAAGTAGCCGCCGAAATATTAAAAACAAATCCGAATCATCCCGGTGGTTTGCATTACGTAATACATGCCTACGACGATCCCGAACACGCAGAACTCGCCATGGATGCTGCAAATGCTTACGCAAAAGTAGCTCCAGAAGCCAGCCACGCCTTGCACATGCCGTCGCATATTTTTATCGCCAAAGGAATGTGGGATAAGGTGATAGCCAGCAATATTGACGCATACGAAGCCAGTGTAGAGCGAATGAAGCGTAAAGGACTCAAAGATGGAGCGCGGAGCTTCCACGCCTACTCGTGGCTGCAATACGCTTATCTTCAAAAAGGGAATTTTGATGAGGCTTCAGAGTTGCTTCAGAAAATGATAAGGTATGTTGAAAACGATCCTACCAAAGGTGCACGATCGTATCTGGCAGAAATGAAAGGCCAGTATTTGGTTGACACTGGAGATTGGAACCAGGCTTTCGCCGAACTAGAAGTCGATGTAAGTGACCTGAATATTATGGCCAATGCCAAATGTAGGTTTCATGATGCGATGGTGGCTTTTTCAAATAAAAACGCTAAAAGAATAGATAGCGCAATTACCGCCTTAGATGATGACATTCGCCGACAGACACTATACCTCGACACGGTTGACTTTAAGCTCTGTCTTCCCACGCAGCGCACTGCGCCAATGCCTTCTGATATCGCTTCCGCGAAAGCGGTATCGCTTCAAATGAAAGGCATACAAGCGTGGATAGCCGGCGATAATAACAGCACTGAAAAATTTCTGTTACAAGCTATTGCCACTGCCGACACGCTGAGCTTTAGCTACGGCCCCCCCGAAATTCAAAAGCCTGTAAATGAACTCTACGCCGATTGGCTCATGGTACAAAAACGCTATGACGATGCAGCGGCGCAATACGAGAAGGCACTTGAGCGTGCACCGGGGAGGCGGTTGAGTGTAGAAGGAGTTGAAAAGGCAAGAGTTACAATGGCCGTGCTTTAGGTTATTGTCTTTACTGAAGATTGATTGGAAATTTATCAAAATTCTAAATATAAAATCCGGTTTAATCAGGAAAGAGTCTCGAGTCGCGAGTCTCTGGTCGCGAGTCGTGATAATCAACTCTTTTGCCACAAACAAGTTGCATAGCTAATTCAGGACATGTTTCATGTTCTGTGTCCTAAATGTCGCCAATTTCCCAAACATAACATACATACCATATTTGCAACATTAACCGCAGGGTGGATTAATCTTAGAATACGCACTCCCGACTGTCGACGGAGCGGGTATAATTATCAACCATGATGAGTATAGAGATTAGGCGAAAGAGGAGCATCCACCGCATAGTTTTAATGTTCTATGATTCACATCCCGTCTGTATAACCCAATTGAGCATATTGAAATCCCTATTGCCAATTAATTATTGCATATTGTCTATTGCAAATTGCCTATTGCAAATTGCCTGTTGCAAATTGCAAAATTGCCTATTGTAAACTCACTCCTCAAGCTCAATCTTCACATGGCGCAAATCAAGCACACTAATCGGACTCTGATCTAATCCGCATACTTTTTTGGATACAAACCGCATAACCACATCGTAGTATAGCGGTACAATTGGCGCTTCTGTCATCATGAGGCTATCCATCTGCGCATAGAGCGTATTCCGTTCTTGCTGATTTGTTGTGGCCAATGCATCGAGGTAAAGCTTATCAAATCTCGGGTCGCTAAAGTGGGTATAGTTTGGCCCTTTGGGCGATTTATTAGGCGAGTAAAACAAGGCCATAAAATTCTCATCGTCGGGATAATCAGCAAGCCACGACTTTCTAAAAAACTCAACATCGCCACGAGCAGTGAGCTCTCGGTGTACCGATGCCGGCAGTACATCTACCTTCACTTCAAATCCGAATTGGCTGACTTGGTGCTGCACAAATTCGCAGAGATCTACGTAATCTGATGTGGTGCTAACCGTAAGAATCGGAAGCTTTTTCCCATTTCCGTAACCGGCACGCTCTATGCAGGCTCGCACCGAATCAGGATTGAAGCTATAACCGGAATTTGCGCGATAACCGGGCATTCCCTTGGGAATAAAGCCTGCCGTACCCGGTGTGTAAACGTTGTTGCGAAGGTAGCGCACCATATCTACCCGATTAATGGCATAGTTTACGGCTTTTCGCAAATCAACATTCAGCCAGGGATTGCCGGCCGCCAGACTGTCGTCGATCATAAAGCCAAGATAATCTGTTTTCAGAAATGGGTGCTTCTGCAAGTAAAACTGGTCTCTGTATATTTCCACCAGCTCGCCATCGGGCGTAATCAACTCATCGGCATAGCTTGAGTGCAAGCCCGACATAAAGTCAAAATTTCCTTTTACCAAATCGAGATAGGCAGCGCTCTTATCGGGAATAAATGAAACCGACACCGCATCGAGATAAGGCAAAGCATTTCCCTCTTTATCCGTTTCATAATAATTTTCGTTTTTGAGCATAACCAATCGGGTATTCTCAATCCAGAAATTGAACTTAAAGGGCCCGGTTCCCACCGGATTTTTCCGAAAGTCATCTCCGTATTTCTCAACGGCTTCACGTGGCACAACAGAGCAATATTTCATTCCAAGTAAGCCCAAAAATGGTGGAAACTGCTTCTCTAAATGAATCTCTACAATGCTGTCGCCAATAGCTCTAAACGGCTTTTCGGTGGCAACCGCACCAAAAACCCAAGAGCCAGGACTGCTTAGTTTTCGATCTAAAATGCGATTAAAGCTATACACAAAGTCACCCGCCACTACTCTCCTGCCCTCTCCATTTGGGAATGCTTCACTTTCGTGAAAAAAGACATCATCACGCAAGTGAAACCGGTAAACGGTTCCTGTTGAATCAATTGTCCATCGATCGGAAATAGCGGGTCTTATATTCAGCGAATCGTCAATTTCTACCAGGCCATTGTATAGCATATTGCAGACCCAGATATTCTCGAGGTTGCGGCTGTAAGCGGGATCTAACGATGAAACACCGGCAGACTCATTGTACCGGAAAATCATTTTGTCAGCATGCTCCCTCCCTCGCTGACAGGATAAGCTACCTAAAATGAGAAATAATAAAATCAGTCTTTGCACACCGCGAATTTAGGAAGGGAAATGAGATTTGAGAAAGCTTGCGGATGCGTTTTTCAACAATGTGAAATTAGAAAATGGAATTTAGTTAGATGTTTGCTTCCGACAATCGTTGTATTTTCTTTTCATACAAACCGTTAATACGTAATGATTGTAATTTCTCACTTTTTATATTTTACAAATAATTGCAATATATTTATTCTATGGAACCTATACATGGATTATCCCCTGCCCTCGCGCGCCCTCAATCCCTAAACTAATCTCTATACACATCTTTTTTGATCTTTATTTATTTGAAGTAGTTTGAGAGTGAATTAGTTTTAATTTAGTAGAAATGTCATCTCATCAAACTTTCTCTGAACTAAACAAATTACTGTAAATCAATGCTACCGCGCACCCCCGGCCCCTGAACTAATCTCCATACACATCTTTTTTCTGCCTTTGAATCCTTTGACTTATAAATCAATTTAATTGTCTGTGAATCAATGCCTGCACACACCCCCAGCCCCTAAAGGGGAGCTGCCTCCGCACGGTCTATGGTTCCATTTGAAACCTTGAATTTCATGACACGAGGACTTCGTAGATAGGTTGATTTAAATGATAAAAATGGTCTCGTGGGTGAAATGAGCGTTGGCGCCCTTCCTGCATCCGACGAGGCTTTTTGCCGAGAGGAATGCAAGGGCGCGGTAAAGCTTTGATGAACAGCGATTTATAAGGTCTGAACACCTAAAGACAATTTCGAGTACGATGTGTATAGAGATTAGGCCCCTGAAGGGGAGCTTCCAACGCACACTTTAATGTTCCATGAGAAGCAAATTTTCAGTTTACCTCCGGATCGTGGTGAGATGCTGTTTTATGAATACAATTAATCCCTTACAAGAGGTGTGCGGTGGTGCCCTTTCTGCATCCGACGAGGCATTTTGCCGAGAGGAATGCACGGGTGCGGGAAGATGTTGATAGCCAGATAATTGTATTGTCTAAAAGTGGAAAATTAATTTTACTTGACAATGTGTAAAGAGATTAGATCCCTAAATGGAAGTGCACCGCGCCAATACCTATCAACTTACATTTTATTGAACATTTCAAAATGCTTTTAAATATTCTATTCCTCTAAAGTTTTACGAAAGGTTGAATCAGGTACTTCCCAACAAATTTCGACACCTTTTTTAATTCCGAATTTTCGAGCAGCGCGAATATCTTTTCCAAAATGGATATCGATTTTGTTGCGGTATCGGCGGTTCATTTTGTCGTTTACCACAAACTTTTCGCGGTAGCCGTAAATTTTTACCATGGTGCCGTAAGTGAGTCCGCTATCTATCAGGTCTCTGGAAACGGCGATTGAAGGAATGCTATCAACCAAGGTATCGCCCCAGGCTGTAATGGTTCCAGAACTTCCAGGTCGTGTTTGATAGGGCACACTGTTGTACGCCGAAGCTCTCACCATGATGCATTTCATATTGGGGGTTGGTTCTTCCGCGCAAGCGATAAGAAACAAAACGAGCAGTATGGAAATCAATCGCACGGTGAAAGATAGAAATGTTCAATACAAATCAAAAACGAAAGCGAATTTATCCGGAAAAAAAGGAACAGTGAATCGTCTGGGCGGCGGTAAACACCAATTTTTAACTCCTATAATGAGTGAATCTTATTATTCACCATCGTCTCCTTTCTCAGATCCTTCATAATAATAGGATTGGTCAATACCCTTAAAAATAATATCGTGGTTCTCAATTTCATCGGTTAAATTTGCACAAAGCCAACTTCTCAATTCCAAAACGTTAAGAAAAAGATAGTTGTATATTTCTTGAAGACTCTTAGTAGTGCCAATTTCAATATTGTCAATATCGCCTGATTCAAACAAAAGATAAGCCTTTTCCAAACTTTTTTTATCTATGTTTTTCATGTCAATTCAACAATGGAGATTAAAATTCTCTGAGAGATTTCGACTACCTCTGTCAGAATATTTTATACACTTTATTGGCGCCATTTGCCTTATTTTATGATCAATTTGCCAGAAGCAACTAACTGTCCTTCTGCCAAAAGTTGGAAAATATAAAGTCCACTTGCTAAATTCCCCCTTTCAATTCTAATTTGTCCGGCTGCTATAGAGTGGATTGTTCTAATAATTTTTCCCTGACCGTTTAAAAGCCTCATTGAAAATTCCCGATTTTTTGCATCATCAAATTCAATGGTGGCGTATTCAGTAAATGGGTTTGGATATGCAAAAGCGTTTAATGACTGCAAGCTCTTATCATAAATTGAAACCAATCCAAGCCCGTCAATTTTCACCAAATACATATCAATGTCTAGACCCCCAATTGTGTCGGCGGTTGACCCAAGCATAATGTAGCCTCCATCGGTGGTTTGCTGCACCGAATTGGCATCACTCATTGTTCCACTTGGAAAAATGTTATTCCATTCCATTTCTCCTGCATTGTCAGTTTTGATACAATACATATCATTGTTGCCGCTTATTATATTTTCTTTTCTTCCTGCAAGTATATATCCACCGTCTGTAGTTTGCTGCAGCGAGTTACCTATATCTCTTCCAACACCGCCATAATAATTACTCCACTGCTCGTTTCCTAATGCATCCGTTTTTACCAAAAATAAATTTCCTCCTAAAAAATCCTCATATCCAAGCAAAATGAAGCCATCGTCATTTGTTAAGTAAAGAGACCTTCCAATTTCGTCAGCTGACGTTCCAAAAGTCTTTGTCCAGATGGTGTCACCAGCGCTATTGGTTTTGACCAACAACATATCTTTGCCACCAAAACCAGTGCTATTGGTTTCACCAATCAGTGCATATCCTCCATCACTTGTTTGTCTAACACCAACTGCTAACTCTCTACCTGTGCTTACATGAACCTTGCTCCATTCTTCATTGCCGTTGCTGTCAGTTTTTACCATGTAGATATGTTCGTTAAAAGCTGGCCCTGTGAAACCTACAGCAATGAATCCTCCGTCAGAGGTTTCTTGCACAAATTGTCCAACATCTCTGTTTGGTGTACCGCTGTATCGTTTACTCCAAACTTCATTTCCGATTGGGTCGGTTTTAATAAGTGCCAAAGAATCATTGACTAAGCCTGAATAGGCACCGCAAAGAATGTATCCGCCATCTATTGTCTGCTTTGCGGATATTCCAAATTCGTAATTAGCCCCTCCATATGTTTGTGACCATTGCTCATTTCCCTGATTATCAGTTTTAACGAGATACATGTCTTGTGCTCCGCTACCAAAGCTGGTTGTCTGGCCAAAAAGAATAAATCCTCCGTCAGTAGTTTGTTCCACTGATAATCCAAAGTCGTTATCAGTTCCACCGTAAGTTTTTTGAAACGTTGTTTGTCCGTATGTTAAAGAGGCAGTAAAGATTATTGTTGTAAGAAGTGATGTTTTCATTTGTTTTGTTATTTTTTGGATCAGCCTCAAAGCTTACGTTAAGAAACATGGTGCTTTTGGAGCACTTTACTTGACATTGCTCTGTGATTTATGTTGAAGGTAATCATCTTCTTTTTAGCGAGATCCCGAATGTTTTTTTACGCAGTGTTGCACCAGTTGTTATTTTAGATTAATTTGAATTCCCACTTTAGGAGCTTCGTCATTAAACTCTTGTTGGTCAAATGCTGGTTTTTCAAAAATCAGAGTAAATTCTCTTCCACATTTTCTGGTAAAAAAAACAGATTCCGATTCCATGTCAAATGAAAAAGATCCTGTGGTGTCCGTGTAAATCGTTTGGATAAGAATGCCCTCTTCGAAAAATTCAATTTTCACGCTATCTAATGGTTCGCCTGTCAAATCTTCTTTTACATGTCCATTCACTGCAGGAGCACAAGGAAACCAACATGACATAAGTCCGCAAGACAGCAATGTGATCATTACTATTCTAGAAAGAAGTTTGGATATTCTCTTTTCTAGCAATGTAACCACAAGTATCATTCTATTCATTTGAGTACTTTTTGTCAATATCCAGGATTGTAAAGTTTCAATTTAATGAAATATTCTCGCAGGAATTTAAAAACTTTGTCATTGTCTAGAAATTCTGAAACCGGTTTATTGTCAAGTCGCTTGAAAATAATTTTGCTCATAAAAAACCAGAGATACAATGAAGTTGTGGCAACCGAACTTACAAAAACCAAAGCTCCAATAATTCCCAAAATTATTATTGGTGTCTTTGGAATGTAACCACCATTGGCCAACCAAAAGAATACAAGTGCTGGAATTAAGAAAATGATTACACATAAAAGTCCCATCACCAGTAAACAAGGAAATGAAATTAAAACTGTCAGAATAACTTTTTTGGCCAATAACTTTTTACTGTCAATGAGCAACATAGGAGCAAATACAACCAATGTTACCGATGCTAGCCCAATATAAATTATAAGTCCAAGAAGTATGAGGAAGGTCGGTGGCATTTGTCTAAGGAGTCTCCGTTATTAACTGGTAAACGCCGTTTCTTGTCGTCTTCATTAGGTTTGCATTCTTCGTTAAAATCTATATCACTTTTTTTTCGATTAACTTTCAGATTCAAAAATGTATGTCTCTGCGCAACAAGGAAATGCAATTTTCCAAAGGCGCAAAATAAATTCGCTTTCCTTTCGGAATTTTTTTTGTCGTTGCTCCTCTTTATAAAACTTTGCCATGAACTCAAGGTCTTTACTTAATTTAATCCTTAAACTTTCTTCGGAGTTCCCATCAGTTTGTTGACTATATCTCTTATTACCGCACTCAAACCCTTCCTCGCGGAATATCAGTCCTATAAAAAAAAAATCAGCCAACCCATCTCCCAAAATTAACCCAGCTTTCCACAAGTCCAAATATTAAAGCAATTTGATTTAGAGTCAATTCCACGGCCAAGATAATTTATCCATTACATTTATAGAATGAAATACTGCATTTTTCAATCAATGCGGTTAAATCTCGGCTAGGTCTATATGTGCTGTCCCAGCATCAAGGAATCAGCATTGCCAGCAGATTAAATCCACACCAACGAATATCTGCTCCATCCCTTTCACATAAGCACTCTGGGTTGTACCTTTGCGCCATGCTCCAGTTTAAAAAAGTAGCGTTTTACACGCTGGGTTGTAAGTTAAATTTTTCGGAAACTTCTACCATTGCGCGCCAGCTCACAGATGCCGGATACGCGCGGGTGAAATTTGACGACAATCCCGATGTTTTTGTTATCAATACCTGCTCGGTTACAGACAATGCCGACAAGAAATGCAGGAGCATTGTACGCAAGGCTTTGCGCGTAAATCCCGAAGCTGTGGTAATCGTAATAGGATGCTACGCACAGCTGAAGCCGGGCGAGATTGCAGAGATAGAAGGGGTGAATCTTGTGCTGGGAGCCGAAGAGAAATTTAATGTTGCGGCATATTTGGAAAGCGACGCCATAAGCGAAAAGAATCAAACGGCAGCCAGAGCCATTAAGCATACCCGAGAATTTGTTCCCGGATTTTCATCGGGCGATCGCACGCGTACTTTCCTCAAAGTGCAAGATGGATGCAATTATTTCTGCGCTTTTTGTACCATTCCGCTCGCCCGCGGGCGCTCACGTAGCGCCAATGTGGAAGAGACCCTAAAAATAGCACGCGAAGCTGCAGATGCCGGAGCAAAAGAAGTAGTGCTTACGGGAGTCAATATCGGCGATTTTGGCCATGGTACTGATGAGAATCTCATTGATTTGCTCCGCGAACTCGAACTGGTGGATGGCATTGAGCGATTCCGCATTTCGAGCATTGAGCCCAACCTGCTGACAAATGAAATTATCACCTTTGTAGCGGAGAGCAAAAAGTTTGTTCCGCATTTTCACATTCCGCTACAATCAGGATCAGATAGTGTGTTAACTGCTATGCGCCGCCGGTATCGCACTGATTTATATAGAGATAGAATTGAAACCATTAAGCGCCTTATGCCTAATGCCTGCATCGGCGTAGATGTAATCGTTGGTTTTCCGGGCGAAACCGAGGCCGATTTTAACGATACATACTTGTTTTTACGCGACCTCGACATTTCGTATCTGCATGTGTTTACCTATTCGGAAAGACCCAATACCACAGCCTTGCGCATTGATGCCGTAGTACCTATTGAAACAAGACAGGAGCGAAATAAAATGCTGCGCATTCTTTCGGAAAAAAAGCAAAAAGCATTTTACGGAAGTCAGTTAAATGCAACGAGCGAAGTACTTTTTGAAGCTGAAGAAAATGGGGGTCAGATGTATGGTTTTACAAAGAATTACGTAAAGGTGAAAACACCATTCGACGAAAGTCTAATCAATAAAATCAAAACGGTAAAACTTGAATCCATAGACAGCGATGGCGTTGGAAAAATACAGCTGATAAACGAGCCGCAATATGTCTAATTTACTTGAACAGGTCATTGCCATAAGCCGTGAAGTAGGCCAATTTCTGAAATACGAACAGGCAAAAATTCGTGAAAGCGAAATAGAATACAAAGGCCGCAGCAACGATATGGTCTCTCGTGCAGATAAGGAAGCCGAGCAGCGTTTTGTAGATTTTCTTTCAAAGCTTCTCCCTCACTCTGGGTTTATTGCCGAAGAAGGAACCAGCACAAAAGTGGGCAAAACAGACAATTGGATTATCGATCCGCTTGACGGTACTACCAATTATTTATACGGCATTCCCTGCTATTGCACCAGTGTGGCTTTGCAGCGAAATGGCGAATTGATTCTCGGCGTTATTTACGACCCCACCCGCGATGAGTGCTTTGCCGCCGAAAAAGGAAAAGGTGCTACCCTAAATGGAACACCTATAAAAGTTTCTGCACAAACTGAACTCGAAAAATCGCTTATTGCAACTGGTTTTCCCTATGACAATCGAGATCGCGGCAAACAATATTTAGATATCCTTCTGGAAATAAACGCTAACACGCGCGGAATGCGCCGACTGGGTTCTGCCGCGCTTGATATGGCTTACGTGGCCTGCGGCAGGTTTGAGGCGTTCTACGAATACGGTTTAAATGCCTGGGATGTGGCGGCCGGAGCAGTAATAGTTCGCGAAGCAGGTGGTAATGTGTCAAGCTTTAAAAATGGTGCTGACTTTATTGAAACCCAAACAATATTTTGCGACAATAGACTGATTCATAGTGGCTTGCTCGACTTTTTAAAAGGTTGGTAGGGACGCAGGGCGCCCCTACCTTAACCAAAAAACACGATTAAAATAACCGGTTTTTTAACCTTAACCAATTTAGCTACGCACAGAAAAGATAAATAGATTTCTGATTCGTATTTAATTTCAACTAATTTCGCGCACTCAAATTTCATTTCAAATAAGAGGCAGCCATAAGCGCAAATGTCTATTTTCAATTCCTTTCTTCAAAAAACGCTATACATCGCTGTAGTTTTGTTTTATGCCCTTTCGGGAAACGGGCAGTCGCCGCTGAACAATACCTGGGAGATTACATCGCAAACGCTTACCCAAAAGTGGGAACTCGACGAGGAAAGTAGAAAGGGGACTTTCAGAATTCAATCGTATAAGCCTATATACATTTCGCTTGCGCGGTGGAGCAGTTCGCCAAATACCGATCCATACAGCGAAAATCCGGACTATACTTCTATGGATACCGTAAACCTGAATAGTTTCGAAGCCAAATTTCAAATCAGCTTAAAAAGTAAACTTTGGCAGGGAATTTTTGGCGATTATGGCGATTTATGGGCGGGATTTACCCAAACGGCGTATTGGCAAATTTACAATAACGAAATCTCGCGGCCATTCAGAGAGTTGAATTACGAACCCGAGCTTATGCTTGTTTTCCCGATGAGAATGCAGGCTCTGGGCTTTGATTTGCGCTTGCTTGGTGGAGGATTTAACCATCAGTCAAATGGAAAAGACCTTCCTCAATCTCGAAGCTGGAACAGGATATTTTTTAATGCTGCATTTGAACGCGACGGCTGGCAAATAAATCTCAAACCCTGGATTAGAATTCCCGACAATGACGACGATCAAAATCCGGAGATCTCAAACTATATTGGCCGCGCCGAAATAAACGTTTCGTATCAGTTCAAGAAGCAAACCGTTTACGCCGTTATAAAACAGCCCTTTAATAGTCTGAATAGAGGGAGTCTACAGCTAAATTATGTATTTCCTGTAAAGGCAAACCTACGGTTTCACCTGCAGGTTTTTACAGGATATGGCGAAACCTTAATAGATTACAATCACAAACAAACAACCGTTGGTTTGGGGATATCGTTTTTTGATTGGTAAAAAAATGGGCGTGTCGCATAATTTGCGACACGCCCGGTTTTTATTGTCGAAACGCAACGTGGTAGAGACGCGACATGGTAGAGACGCGACATGGTACAGACGCAATGCATTGCGTCTGTACGACCCGTCAATGGAGTATTATTGTTTGATCAACCGCGCGCTAAACGTGGTGATATCGCCAAAAACAGACAGAATATAAATACCTGAATTCAAATCAGCAATGGGCAATGTCAATGCATTTTGGGTGTTGGAATTTACGGTCATATTCTGAACTACCTTACCGGTAATATCTGAAATAACCATTTGGTAATTCCCAACTGGAACAGCTGATAAATCAACATTCACAAAATCTGAACTTGGGTTTGGATATACGTTTAAAGCCGCTTTTTGCTGAATCTCAAATATTCCAACAGTTCCCTGGCTGCAAATTGACTGGCGGGTAACTTGTCCGCGTATTTCACCGGAAGGCACCTCACTAGTATGAACATTTACATAAACATTTCCTTCACGAAAAGCCATTGCCGCAGCTGCGTCAAAAGGCGTATCATCGCTATTGGTCCAGTATCCAAATGCTGCATCATAGCTATTTGTTTGATCGAAAAACGAACTCAACGTAAAAATCACGCCTCCATTTTCACCGGCCGGAGCTGCGTGAAAATGCGACATAGTTTGTGCATCTGAAAGATCGTTGTACGCTATCATAAAGTGTGCATTAGACTGATCTCTGTCGATACTAACAATACCAGAACCTGTTGCATTTGATTCAGAATCTGGCACTTCCTGATCGCCCGAAAGATTTACGGTATAACCCTCGCGCACTGCTTTGTAGACCTGGCCACGTACTTCGCCGCCTGCGTTTAAGTCAGTATGTACATTGATGTAGATACCACCTGATAAAAACTTATTGATGTTTTCTGTTGACAAGGCTGCTCCAGTGGCAAAACCATCTATAACATTTCCATCTACGTCATCAGTAAGAGCAATCAATACACCGCCTGTAACACCTATTGCACCATCATGAAAATGTGCACCAGTAACAGGGCCTGAAAGACCATCTAATTGAACGCGGTAAAAAAGCGTATCCATTGAATAGTTCAAACTAGCCCATCCCAATCCATTGGCGCTAGAGCCTGTTGGAACAGGAATTTCCTGCTCTGTATTGATCACAGCATCCATTGACAGTTTTCTGTCAAATTTTAGTTGGCCTCTGATTTCTCCACCAGGGTTTTCGGCTGTATGTACGTTTAGATAAACATTTCCGGCAAGCATATCGTCTACCAATCCATCTACGGAAGTAGGATCAAACTGACCTGAAATTACATTCCCAACTACATCATCTGTAAGGCTCACTACTACATCTCCATTTTGACCTGCAGGCGCTATATGCAAATGAGCTCCGGTAATAGGGCCTGAAAGTCCTGATACCACTGCATTATAAGTTACCATCATTCCCGTTTTGCTAACGTTGAAAATGGCGATACCACTTGCATCAGTCGATACAGGAGGATTTTCTTGCAAGCCGTTTAATACAGCATGAAAGGCATTGTCCGTTTCCAGTGCAATCTGTCCTCTAATCTCACCACCGGGATTGTCGGCAGTATGAATATTGAAGTAGAGCTCACCGGCAAGCATCATTTCCAGAAGTTCGGTAGTAATATCATCGCCGGTAATTGACGTACTAATTGAATTACCTTGAACATCGTCGGTAAATCCAACAAGGACGCCTCCATTTGTTCCCGGCATACCCTGATGAATGTGAGCTCCTGTAATGGTTCCGCTCAAGCCAACAGCTGTAACCGTAATACAAAGCGAATCACGTGATTCGTTTAAGAAAAACGATCCTACACCTGTAGCATCGGTGCTTACAGCAGGCACTTCATTTGCGCCCGACAGTCGGGTAGAAAACAAAAGCTTGCCGCTCAAATGGCCGGCAAACAATCCATTTGCCAATAATATGGCAACAATCGTAAAAATATTCTTAGTAAAATTTCTCATATGATATAATTTATTGGGTTCACATTAGTAACGTGCCACAGTACAAATCGGATTTTGCCTAGGTCTATTTTACTTTTATTTAACAGGATTGACTAAAATATATACAGGTCATGGACGCTGGGGATCGCGGATTCGCCGGCATTGCGGAGACGACTGGCATTTCATGGACGCAAACATTTTGGAGACGCATGCATTGCGGAGACGCAAACATTGCGGAGACGCAAACATTGCGGAGACGCAAACATTGCGGAGACGCATGCAATGCGTCTCTACGAGGACGGCGCATCCTTTTTCAGGATGCTGCTGATAAATAATCCCAGATAGGTAATGGCACCATTGATAATTAGAATTTCAAAACCGATTTCGTACCCACCAAAAATATCGGCCGACCAATAATCTAAAACAAATGAGATAATTGGCGAGGCAATGGCGATATACGGCACATCGTTGTCGCGGACTTGTCGCTTTGAAAACAGACCAAAGGCATAGAGGCCGAGCAAGGGTCCGTAGGTGTATCCGGCGGCGGTGAAGAGCTGCGAAATAACAGAATCGTTGTTGATGATCCTAAAGAGCATGATAACGAAAACGAGCACAATAGACATTCCTATATGTACTCTTTGGCGAATGCGTTTTGCGATGTTTTCTGCTTTTTTCTCAACTTCCAGAATATCTATTGAGAATGAAGTTGTAAGTGCTGTGAGAGCAGAATCGGCGCTTGAATAAGCTGCTGCGATAAGCCCCAATACAAAGAGTATTCCTACGGAAGCTCCCAGATATCCATCTACTGCCAGCATGGGGTAAAGTTCGTCGGCTTTTGCGGGAAGCTCAATTCCTTTTGCGCCTGCAAAGATGTAGAGCAAGGCACCCATGGTCATAAACACCAAATTGACAAATACCAGAACGATGGTAAATGAAAGCATATTTTTCTGGGCATCGCGCAGGTTTTTGCAGCTCAAATTCTTTTGCATCATATCCTGATCAAGGCCGGTCATGGTAATGGTGATAAACATACCTGCAAAGAATTGCTTGAAGAAAAACCGCGGATCATTGGGGTCGTCGAAAAAGAAAATCTGACTGTACTCGCTATTTTTTACGGTTTCAATCAATCCATTGGCATCAAGCCCAAGTGCGTTTGAAATGGCATAAACGCTTATACCTACAGCTAGAAGCATAAATGCCGTTTGAAGGGTATCTGTCCAAATTATTGTTTTAATGCCTCCGCGAAAGGTGTAGAGCCAGATAAGCGCGATGGTAATAAGAACAGTTACCACGAAAGGCACTTCCATTCCCAGCCGGTCAAATACTGCAAATTGCAATACAATGGCTACCAAATAAAGGCGAAACGATGCACCTATTATTCGTGAAAGCAGGAAAAAGGAAGCTCCTGTTTTATACGATTTTCTACCAAATCGACCATTGAGATAAGTATAGATTGATGTAAGCTGAAGCCTGTAATAAAGCGGCAGAAGCACAAATGCGATAACTATATAGCCGGGTACATACCCCAGCACCATTTGCATATACGAAAACTGCGATGCGCCTACCCAACCGGGAACAGATATAAAAGTAACGCCACTTAACGAGGCGCCAATCATTCCAAATGCGACGATATACCAGGGAGACTTTCTATTGCCTACAAAAAATGAATTGTTATCGCTCTTGCGCGATGTAATTCTGGCAATTAAAATAAGGGCAAGAAAATACGCGGCGATAAGCGCAATAATAGCTACAGGACTCATAGCTCAAAAGAGCGAAAAAAAGGCCATCTGATTTTAAAAACTTCTAAGAAGATATTACCGAAAGGGTGTGAAAAATTACCTTTTGATAAGCCTAGAGGCAAAGGCCTGTCTTTTAGCATCCTGCAAAAGGATAACATAAACCCCTGATGCTAAACCAATCATATTTTGGGTGAGTTTCTGCTCAAGAGCTAACTTATCTGCAATTTTATCTGATTTCGAAGTGACCTTTCCAACCGATGATAGCACGGCAAGGCTTATCGGAAATGAAAGTTCAGGATTCAGCTCTGCATGTAATAATCCTTCACTGTATGGATTAGGATAAAGCATAAATGCATTGTTTCTCTTTGCGACCTCAGGCGAATTAACATCCAAAACCTGACCCAAAAGTACGCGCGCAATTTCAAAATCGGGAATACCATAACCCATTGAGTCGTTTGGCATTTCGAATAGGCTGGCGCTTTGCTCAATGGCTCGAAATACTTGCCATGCCGTAGCATCTGGAAAGGCTTGCCACAAGCAGGCTGCCATACCGGCGAGCACAGGCGAGGCAAACGAAGTACCGTTTCCGACTTTAATACCGGTGTCTAAATCAGAAATTACCGTAAGCCCACCCTGGGCCATCACATTTGGTTTAACTCTTCCATCAAAGGTGGGGCCACGCGAGCTAAAAGTTGATGCGTCTCCAAATGCGTCAACAGAGCCAATGGTTAAAACACTGTCGCCATCAGCGGGAGCGCCTACGTAATACCATTGATTATTTCCCTCATTGCCGGCAGACGTTACGATAAGCATACCACGAGAAGCTGCAATATCTGATGCCCGGGTAATTAAGGCAGTATTTCCATCAATATCAGCGTAAGTATAATTATCGTCTATTACATCAAAAGTGGTATAGCCCAAAGATGTATTTATAATATCTACACCCAAACTATCGGCATACTCCGCTCCTATTTCCCAAAATACTTCTTCAATTCTTCGTTCCTGAGTTACATCTTCGGTAATTCCCAGAAAGTAAGATGCCTTGGGTGCCGTACCTATAAGGCTATCTATCTGCCAACCTGCCATGGTAGAAAGCACATAAGTTCCATGAGAGCTTCGCTCGTAAACCCCGTCATCGCCATCTACAAAGTTTTTAGTTCCTATAATTCTATTATTTAAAAAGAGTGAGTCGAGCACCCATGCATTGGGAGCGTGTGTAAATCCGCCATCGAGCACACCTATCCATTTGCCTTCACCGCGAAATCCATCGCTGTGTAAAGTGAGTCCGTTTAGCATTTCTATCTGATTGAGCGAAGGGCCGTAGTCGGCATCGCTTTTGGGAAGCATTGGCTGTTTAAAGATCAATTCATCTGTGTTGATCAAAACGCGGCTCACCTCTAGCCGGTCAAAACCCGAAAGTGCATTGAGACCCAGAATAACAGCAGGATCGGTGGTTTCTATTAAAATGGCGTTCATCCATTTTATAGGAAATAGTATCTCTACATCGCCGAGATTTTGCACAGCTTGAATGTATGCGGGGTCTACCGGCAAGTCGAGTGAATCAATGGCAATATTCTGATTAATACGTCTTTCTATTGCGCGTTGAGAGAGATATGCTTCAGGTTGTGAAAGCGAAAAAGGTGTATTGGCCTTATCGGTAAAATAGACCAGGAAGCGGTTATTGGCGACCTGCGCTTGGATTGCGATCGGAAGTAAAAACAAAGCAATAAAGATCAACGACAGTCTATTCCATCCCATAATCCACAATTTCCCATTTGTATTCATATCCTGATATAATGTTTTGTGCCACTCGATTGTTTAAGTATGACGGCCTTGTAAACAATACCTTATGATGTCTGAAAATCAAACCGACATCTTCAGCATATATTTCATAGGCAAACTCATCATTTACTTCGGTTAAAAAATTGCGTTCTGTTACGGTTATTGTTTTTGGAAATGCTAAATCTCCTACTGTCCGCGCCATGTAGAGGCTGTCGTATTCATACCGCCATTCGTCCAGATCGTTTAAGGCATTGCCGTTCCAGTTGCTAAATGGCGAAATGGGAAACCCCAATTTTACATAGCGTCTGTTTTCTTCAACGCGCTGCGCATTGCTGGCAGTTCGTTTTGCATACCAGGCATCACTCAAAACCCAAGGATCTGCATCGGTATTTCGCTTGTAGCGCAATACGCGCTGGCTCTCTTCTTCGGACGCATCTGTGAAGACAGAATCTATCAATTCTTTTACAAAAAAATGAGCTGTATCATGGATACCCTGCACATTGGCAAGCGGCTGATCGTGATAAATTGAATCAGCTTTGTAAACCACATAAGTTCCGATTTCAATTGGGAAATAGGTATAGCCGGGATTGGCAGAAATATCTTCAGTAGTGTCGTCAGTGCACGATGCAACCAGAAAGCCAATGATTAGAATCCCGAATATGTATTTTAATGTCATGGGCTTTAAGTACAAATTAATCAATTAGTTCCCCCAAATTATACGTTTCTTTTTTCTCTACTTTTCCTTTTTCAGTATAGTAGATTATTTCTCCATTCAATTCACCTTCCTTATACTTTCCCTCTCGTCGCACTTGAGTACCATGCAGGCGCTGTACAGGATATTTATTTCCAAAATTATCCAATTCTTCTTCAGTAACCCACTCACCCATCTCATAATATTCTTTAAAGGGGCCATCCTTCTTTCCTTTCTTGTACGTGTATTCGTACCTTTTGATATCATTTGGAAAATAGGCATCAAAAACCCCATTTTGCGGATGCTCTTCTAGTACTTTCCCATAGCGGTATACGTATATAATTTCTATTGAACCATCTTCGCGATAGGTGTACCAAGAGCTGTGCTTGAGCCCGTCAACATAATTCCCTGTTTGATATTTTTTTCCATTGGGATAGTACGAAACGTAGTCGCCCACATATTTCACTCCATCTACCACATTTGCCGAAAGCTTAGGGGTGCCATCATTAAAAAACTGGAGCCACTCTCCATTTTTCTCATCGTTTTCAAACATGATTTTTTCAGAAACACTTCCATCGGTATAGTAAATCATATTCATTCCATTCTTCTCACCACCTTTATAAGTTTCAGAACTTGTGAGCACTCCTGCTTCTGAATAAAACAGCCAAATACTGTCGCGCATTTGATCGATATAATTTCCCTTTGCCATCACCTCACCTGTTTCGGGATAAAATAATTCGGCGCGCTCCAACCCATCTTTAGTGTAATTGATAATGGCCTGAAGCGAACCATCTTCGTAAAAGCGAATAAGCTCCCCCACCGGTTTTCCATCCACGAAAGTGGCTTGATACTGCATGGTATCTGTGGGGTAATATTTCTGCCAAAGTCCTTGTTTCCGTCCTTTAGCATCGGTTTCGTTGGGTGCCGCTCCCGGCTGTGCGTTTCCGCAAATAGCGATAAAGACAAAAGCAGAGAGAGCTATATATTGATAAATTTGTTTAGATGTCAGGCTCATTTTAGTTGATCAGCAAAATCGATAAATTTACGTGTAAAATGCGACCATGAAAAGCGTTCTTTTTCCACGGCTGCCTTTTCGGCAAATGGTATTTCATTCATTTCAGAAAAGAAACGTACAATTGCTTCGGCTATTGCACCGGAATTTGGCGGCACCACATAACCCACTTTTCCGTTTGGCACTGTTTCGGCAAGCCCTCCCACATCGGTTACCAGCATGGGTCGCTCAAAGTGATAGGCTATTTGGGTTACTCCGCTTTGGGTAGCACTGCGGTAAGTTTGAGCAACGATATTGGCCGCGCAAAAATAATATTTCACTTCATCTTGTGGAATGTAGTTAGAGCGAATAATAATGGAATCTTTCAGATCAAGCTTCTGAATTAAATCGCGGTATTTCTGCTCGTCTTCATAAAATTCGCCTGCCACAATTAGTTTGAGGTCTAGCTTTCTCACGGCATCCGTTCCCATTGCTTCTATGAGCAAATCAAGACCTTTATAAGCGCGGATAAATCCAAAAAAGAGGATGTAATTTTGCTCCGGGTCAAGATCGAGCTTTTCTCGGGCCTGAGCTTTTTTTACAGGATATCCAAAAATATCGTAAACCGGATGCGGGCTCGTCTGAATTTTCTTTCCCGGAGCGAGGACCTTTAAGTCATCTGCCACACTTTCCGAAAGGGTAAAGAAGGCGGTGCAGTGCTTAAAGAAAAGTGTAGAAAGGGTTTTATCAAGCCCGCGCGACTCGTGCGGTATTGCATTGTCTATTAGACCAATTACGGTAATTCCCTTTTTTCGCAGCTTCTTTGCCAATGCGCCCAAAGCGGGGGCCATAAATGGTATCCAAAACCGAATAACTATGAGTTGGGGATTGAGCGCAATAATTTTCTTAGCTGCCCTGCGCCATGAGAAAGGATTTACACTCGAAAGCCAGTTATGAATGGTCAATCCCTTTGGTGGTTCTCCCTCCGATTTTTGGGTTTTTCCCGGAAAGAGAATGGAAGGATATTGTAGATAAAAGCTTACCAACTCTACGGGATACCCTTCATCCATAAGCGATTTTGCAAATGACTCATTAAAATGAGCAATCCCTCCACGCAACGGAAAAGCGGGACCAACCAGAATAATGGGATTTACTTTGTTCACTTGGCGAAACTACGGAAACTGATTTGAAAAAGCTGCAAGAAAGCTGCAAGAAGGCTGCAAGAAGGCTGCAAGCTTTAGGCTTCAAGCTGCAAGAAAAGCTTGTGGCTTATAGCTTGTGGCTTGTGGCTTATAGCTTGTGGCTAAGAAAAAAACCGAAAGCGCACCGGAAACTCCCGATGCGCTTTTCTAATTCAAGATTGGTACACTATCTTATTGAGTTTATTTCATACTGATTAATTTACCGATTTCAACCTCTGTATTGTTCATGGGGAGTTCTATAATTTAACACTTTGATATTCAATTATTTATATGTATATTTACACATAATTTTGAATGAAATAGGTATGAAATCTGTAAAGTATAAAAAACAAGGAAAAAAAGGGCTTTTTGATGAGCAAAATGCAATTGAACACATGACCGAAATGGGCAACCCCTTAGAAAAAATTAGTTCTGTGATAGATTTTGAATTTTTTCGTGAATTATTAGAGTCCAAACTTTTGAATACTGAGAAAAAGAACAATGCTGGATCAAAACCTTATGACTTAGTTATGATGTTTAAAATCATAATTTTACAGCGGTATTTTGGGTTGGGAGACAAACAAATTGAGTTTCAAATAGTAGATAGAATCAGTTTTAAACAATTCTTGGGACTTGAAACTGGGGATAAAATTCCGGATGAAAAAACCGTTTGGTCTTTTCGAGAAAAACTCACAGAAAGTGGATTAATCCTTTTATTATTTGAGCTTTTCGTTGATTTTTTAGCGGAAAAGGAATTGATTTTAAATGAAGGTCGCATGATTGACGCCAGTTTTACGGTTGCACCAAGACAAAGGAATACGCGCGAAGAAAATGCAAAAATAAAAAAAGGGGAAGGCGATGAACTTTGGAACGATAAACCACATAAAAAATCGCATAAAGATATAGATGCTAGGTGGACAAAGAAAAATCATGAAACATTCTTTGGGTATAAAAATCATGCAAAAGTAGATTCTAAAAGCAAATTTGTAAATAAATATGTGGTAACTGATGCATCAGTTCACGATTCGCAAGCATTAGATGAATTACTGGACGAAAAAGATAAAGGTCAAAAATTATATGCCGATAGTGCTTATACCGGAGAAAATCAAGAAAAAACGATTGCTAAACACGAAATGGAAAACCAAGTTCACGAGAAAGGATACAGAAATAGCCCTTTAACGGAAGAACAAAAAGCAAAAAACACAGAAAAATCAAGAACTAGAGCAAGAGTAGAACACGTCTTTGGCTTTATGGAACAAAGTATGAATGGATTGTGTTTGAAATCAGTAGGCATAAAAAGAGCAACAGGAATAATTGGTTTGATCAACTTAACCTACAACTTATTTAGATATGAGCAATTAGTTAGAATTAAATCACAAATTACTGTTAGTTAGTTAGTTAGTTAGTTAGTTAGTTAGTTAGTTAGTAAAAATATTCAAAAAAAATTAGGGAAAATGTAAAATAAATTTATAAATTTACAACAGAAAGTTCAAAAAGCATTTAAAAGGAGTTCGTGCTTATTAGACTTTTCTGTAAAAAATGAATTTTTAGAACTCCCCTCATGTAGAGTTTATAGATGACAATACCCGTGGGTAAATCTGCGCTTTGAACGATGACGTTAATCTGTTTTTCAACAATTTGTGTTTCAAACACGAGTCTGTATTTATTATCTAAATTGGTCGGTCAGCATTGTCGTGACCATTTCATGTTTCAATCTCATTCTAATACGGGAAAATTCAAAATTTCTTATTAACTCTCATGCTTAGCAATACTAAAGTAATTCTTCTTCATAATGTAAAGTTTTAAGTGATTTACTTGCGATGCTAAAAAAAAACCACTTTAGCAAGCATTATGCAAACAATTATATGAAATGGAGTCTTATTATAATCTTACTGTTTTTTTCGCAAGTTGAAATGTTTTGCCAAAATCTGTTTACTGAAGAATGTTTCGTGGGAGGTGTTACAGCTGCAGGTAGAACAGCATATTCATTTATAGATGGCAGTTTCAAAATTAAATGGGAGGATAATTATAAAATAAAAGCTGCCTATGTTTTGACTTATAGATATGGAAAACCCAAGTCAGTACCTTTTACGGTCAATAATGTAGAATATTCTTGGGATGTTGGTACTCAAGTTGGAGAAGAACAAATAGGCAACACGAATACTGGATATTTTGCAGTCAACGTAAAAAATATAATAGATAATGTAAATATTCAAAATGACACTATAAGTGTATCCATGAATGGTTTAGATACGTCGCCTGAAATAATTGCTCAAGGATGGTATAGTCTTCAATTCCTCTTTTTTTATACCTCACCCACGATTTCTGACACTTGTTGTATACGAATATACACTGCATCTAAAAAACAAACTGAATCACAAAGTTATAAGTTTGAAAAACCTAACTATCGTTCAAATACGGATGTGGGTTTTTCAATTTATTCGGATCGAATTACAAATTATTACCAAGACAGAACTTGTATCGGAATAAATTCCACTTCTATAGGCTGCATCTGGGGGGAAGATGCCACAAATATTGCTGCTGGAGGTGTTCGCGGTCATTTTTATTATGAAAATGGGCAGTTATTTGGTTTAGATGATGATACTGCAAATACACAAGTATATCGCAGTGATGGAATTGCAGTAATTAATGATTATCTAAGCGATCAACAAGAACAAGCACTTTATCTCAATCCCGTCAACATTAATCTAAGTGGCTATAACCCCCACCCAGCCTTCTTCATCGTGTACACCCCAAATTGCAGTCTCCCTCAAGGAGAGATGCCCCGCTCTCAATCTACCTGCCGCCGACAGGCACCAAACCGAGGCCAGCCTGATTACACGGAACCCATAGAATTTAGCGCCATACCGGGCTATGACCATTACGCATGGACACCTGCCGCTCGTCTTAGCGATTCTACAATTGCCAATCCCATTTGCAATGCAGATAGCAGTGGCTGGTACCGGGTACGGATGTGGAACGATGATGAAGACGGTGCTTGCGCACAAACTATCCCTGTTTTTCTCACAGTCGGCAAAGTGCCGCGTCCAAAAAGTCTTCAAATAATTCCCAGCACCTGTCCCGCCAATACCGGCAAGATTATTTTTGGAGGAATGGATGGAAAAGCACCGTTTCAATACACTGTTAACGGAGAAAAAAAAAACAGTTCCATGTTTGAGAATCTTGCGCCCGGTAGTTATGAACTCTCTGTGCAAGATGCCTTGGGATGTCTGTGGGACAGTACCGTGATGCTTGATTTAAGTCCCTTTCAAACAGCAGCTTTTACTGCAAACCCGGATTCGGGTTATTCGCCACTTCAAGTCGTTTTTCAGAACCAAAGTACGAATGCTACGAGCTATGTCTGGCTTATGGATGGCGAACCTTTTAGCAATTCGCCTAATTATACCGGCTATACATTCGCAGATACGGGAACCTTTACAGTTGCGCTTATAGCCTACCGCATTGACGAAACTTGTGCAGATACGGCTTTTGCCACCATTCGGGTAGCGGAAGGAGTAAAAATGATTGTTCCCAATATTATTACTCCCAATAACGATGGCCGCAATGATGCCCTCGTGGCACAAACCGGTGGCGTAGCCATTATGCGCTGGGAAGTGCGCAACCGCTGGGGCAATCTTCTCCATAGCGGCGAAGCTACCAATCCACCACCGGCGCTGACCCTCTGGAGCCCGGAAGAAAATCAATATCCTGATGGAGTTTATACGGTGATTATTACGGCGCGAGGGAATAGCGGAGAGGTTAAGGATTTAGGGGTGCAGGTTTCTTTGAAATAGTCTCGAGTCGCTAGTCTCTTGTCGCGAGGGAGAAGTTTGGGGAGAGAATTGTCTCGAGGGACATTTGTCTTTAGCTCTAAGCCGCAAGCGGTAAGAGAGCTACAAGCTTTTAGCTGCAAGCTTCAAGATGAGCAACAAGCTTCAAGCTGTAAGCTTTAAAGATGAGCAACAAGCTTCAAGCCGTAAGCTTCAAGCTGTAAGCTTCAAGCTGTAAGCTTCAAGCTGTAAGCTTCAAGCTGTAAGCTTCAAGCTGCAAGCTTCAAGACGAGCAATAAGCTTCAAGATGAGCAACAAGCTTCAAGCCGTAAGCTTCAAGCCGTAAGCTTTAAAGATGAGCAATAAGCATCAGGCTTCAAGGGAGAGAAAGAGAGAGACAAGATGGAAACGGCTTTAAGCTTCAAGCCGTAAGCGGTAAGAAAGTCCATCACAAGTGGTAGTGCGCATGTCACGCTTCGCATTGGCAGATCTTACAGTCATGACCGGGGCATGTTCTATGGACTTAAAGCTTGAAGCTTACGGCTTAAAGCTTATATATTGCTTGTAGCTCGTAGCTTGCAACCAAGAAACACCGCAGAAAAATACTTCCTGCGGTGGTCTTTTATGGCTGCTCTATAAGGAATTTACTCCTTAATTATCTTTTGCTCTACACGTTGTCCATCGGCTATAAGCTGTAGCAAATAAGCGCCCGAACTAAGTGAAGAAATATTGATTGACTTACCGCTCATTGTTCCTTGTTGAACGCGTTTTCCATTTAAATCAAAAATAGTGTAAGTCAATAAATTATAGGTGTTTGGTGATTCAACAATAATGTAATTGCGGGCAGGATTTGGGAAAATCAAAAATGGCTCGGCAGCATTTTCATTCAAACCTACGGGAGATGTTTCCATCCCTTCTACTGCCAGCAGGGTGGTATTAATGTCTGGATTTACATGTACGTCAACATTGCCGGAAGGCCATGCCACAACTACGCTGTCAATTATCTGTTCCTGTCCCAGACCAAAATGGGCGGTGAGGCTACTCATATACTTAAATCCGTCGCCGCTAAATATCTGTCGCATAAAATTGCCCGAAGGTGTATAAACGGTAATTATTGCGCCTACTCCACTTAGGTTGCTCTCTGTACCCTGCGGTACAACCTTTATGTAATTGTTGTCATTTCCCTGATTGATATAAAGTGTTCCTCCATTTACAATATCCAGAAAACCGTCGTTGTTCAAATCTCCGACAGGACCGTTTCCGGGATCGAATTCAATTTGGGTAAAGGTCATATCGCCATTGTTGTGCATAAAGGAATTGCCCATACCGAGAACATCTACAAATCCATCATTATCAAAGTCATGACAAATGTTTTCAATGCTCGTTCCGGTTACATTGTCAATACCGCTACCTGCGGTAATATCTGTAAAAGTCCCACCATCATTTCTAAGCAATTTGTGGGTACCGTCTGCAAATGAGCTTGCGCCAATAAGGATGTCGAAGTCGCCATCGTTGTCGTAATCGCCCCAGGCCGACGACCAGGTTTGAATAGAGTCATTAAGGCTAAGCGTTTCAGCAATTTCGGTGTAAGTACCGTCGCCATTATTTCTGTGCAGCTCATTTATACGTGCCGGTGAGTTTCCACCGCGGCATTTTGATATAAAAAGGTCAATATCTCCATCCATATCATAATCTACCCATAGCGAACCGTAATTTCCGCCAGTCTCTACATCGCCAAGGCCTCCCTGATTAAAGGTAAGCGAATCGTTTTCGTTATTGATATAGTAAACATTGGGATCAACATCGTGGCAAATAAAAGCATCAAGGTAACCGTCGTTGTTGATATCCACACAATTTGATCGTTGCGAAAAAATGTAATTATTATCGGTAAAGTGCGTGTAAGCAGTGCCATTTTCATTGGCAAACATAAACGAAACGCCCTGACCACCACCAAAAATGAGGTCATTATATCCATTGCCATCTAAATCGCCCGCAGCCATACTCCATGAAGGGAGATAAGTGGGGGTAACGGTGGGTAATATCTGAAAATCGAGCGAACCATCAGGCTGCTGATAAGAGATTTGAATGTCTCTGTCTTGAAACGAAACGCCGACAACATCATCCAGATGGTCGCCATTCATATCTACAACACCCAGCTTGGTTCCATCGCCGCTTAAATTTACAGGAGTAAAACCAAGAAGTGGTGGTACATATTCCATTTCAGAAATTTCAAAGTCAAATCCGTAGTGGCTATATCTATTATCCCAGGCGATATAAACTGTCATATCTTCGGGCAAAAAAACTTGGAGGTAAGTGAGCGTGCTGGAACCTCCATCATCATTGTACGCCAGGCAATTAAGGTCATCGCAAGTTCCGGTAAAAACGTTTAGCCGTGTATCAACACCTAAATTTTGTGAAAAGTCTGACGAAATCACCAGTATAATATCTTCGGAAGCTGTGTAGGTGTACCACTCCGCGTGGGTTACTTCTGAGCTAAACCCGAAGCATGAATTCTCGGGGGGCGCACCATCTAGTGTATCTACTACTGTGTAAATTCCCGGAACTACCACTAAGGCACTGTCGCAGGAATTCTGCGCAGAAACAGCAATAGATAGGGTTAAGGCTGATAAGAGTAAAGCAATTTTCATAGGTTTCAAATTTTAGGTTAATAATTAGTTAAAAGCTATTTACTAGCAGGGGTTTAATGATTCAATGTATTCGTAAATGAGTTGTAAACCTTCTTCGTGTACCACAGACCGTCCGAGAAGTGGCATGCGCACTTCTTCATCAATGGAGTTTAGTCTGAAGAACAAGGCAGACTTATTGGACTTGCCGCCGGCGATCACATAATTTAAATCAGAATTAATATAAACCTGCGATTCCATGCAGATGCCCATTATATCAGCATTCGTGGTTTCATTGTATCCAAATCTAATTTCTCTGTAGTCGCAATGGCTTCCGCTACGGTGGCAGTGAGCACAATTCATATCAAGGTATGAGCGCACCCGGTCTTCGAGCAGTTGGCTGGTATCATCCCATCTTACGGTTGTTACAATATTGGTGGGGTAATTGCTATCCAGATATCCCATTTCAACCCATTTAATGAGTTGGTTTTTAACCCCATCGGTGTATGCATAATCAGAATTGATATTTTGCGGTTTGGGGCCAATTGGAATCGGATTCTCATTTACTTTATGACAGGTAAGGCATTCAGATTGGTTGGGAATGCGATAATCTACAGTCATGGTAAGTCCGGCTTCATCTACAAAACTAATGTTGGTATTGCTACCTTCCATATCTAAAAAAGCTTCGGTTTGCTCGTCATTCCACACATATTCGGCAAATTGCCATTCATTGTTGAGCATATATAATACACGGGTTTCTATGACGCGCTTATCGTCAAGAGGTTGCACGTGATCGTAGTAAAAATTCTTGATCAATATGGTTCCATCCGCGAAATTTAAAATGTTATGATCGCTCTCATAAGTGGCTTTTACAGAGTCTGGCATCCAGACAAAACGTGATTTTTTGGAATAATCGCTAAAAAGTGGTGTAATAACATCGTAGGGCAACACTCCCAATACGGGACTAAAATCGGCCATATTTCCCTCAAAAAAATTGTATTCAGAAAGAGTTTGATAAGGTACCTCATCGGGATTAAAAACCACAGGCGATGTAACTTCTACCGGCGATTTTGCAGGCGGTTCCGGTTCATCATCTTCACCGCATGATACAAAAATTGATGCGAGCATAAAAAGACTTGCGCCGAATAAATAATTCTTCATAGTGAGCGTAAATTCAAACAATTAGTTAAGCGATAGCAAGCTATGAAAATATTTGGATAGGAAGTTTAAAAGGAAGTTATTTTTTTTTGTTTTAACGGATTATCAATTGGAATGTTAACATTAAAATCAGAGTGGAAAAACGCTTCTTCTACTACTCTATTTGGCTCTCGATCCTTTAAGCACCAAAACATTTCTTACCTTTAGCTTTATAATCAGCAAATAAGAAATGGGCTTTACCAAAGAAGAATTTTTTGCTTATTTATTGCTCTACGCGGCCAAGGCCGACTTTGTAGAAACCGCAGAAGAGAAAGCATATATTTTGAGTAAGGTTACACCAGAAGTTTACGGAAAAGTACACCGAATTTTTGAAAAAGATTCAGACTCAGAGCGCATTGAAGTGATGCTTGAAAATGTGCGAACTCACAATTACAAGCAGAGTAGCCCTCAAGAATTGCTTGACGAGATAAAAGCCATCATGGCTTCAGACGGAGAGCTTGACGCTACCGAAAGAATGTATCTTATTGGCATTAGAAGATTGATTATGAGTGCATAATTGAGAGGTTTCGTTAATGGAGTTATTCCGAATAAAAGGAGCTTTAAGAAGTCGACTGCAAAGACTCTCCAAATCTGACTATGTGTTTCAAACCAGATTCGGTTGGGTGCTATAAGTTGAGTAACTTTGCCCTTCAATTTTTATCAAAATGAAGCGAGTAGTTGTTGGCCTTTCGGGCGGCGTTGATTCAAGCGTGGCTGCCTACCTTTTAAAAGAGCAGGGATACGATGTAATAGGCCTTTTTATGAAAAACTGGCATGACGAGTCGGTTATTATAGCCAATGAATGTCCCTGGATAGAAGATAGTAACGATGCAATGCTCGTGGCGCAATCGCTGGGTATTCCATATCAGGTAATAGATTTGAGCGCTGAATACAAAGAGCGGATTGTTGACTATATGTTTGACGAATATGCGGCAGGTCGCACCCCAAATCCGGATGTACTGTGCAACCGCGAAATAAAGTTTGACACTTTTCTAAAAACTGCACTTAGCCTTGGTGCCGATTATGTTGCTACGGGGCACTACTGCCAAAAGGAAGAAATAGAAGTAGATGGAAAAAAGGTGTATCGCCTGCTTGCCGGAAAGGACAAGAATAAAGATCAAAGCTATTTTTTATGTCAGGTTACCCAGGAGCAGTTGAGCAAAGCCCTCTTCCCTATCGGTCATCTCGACAAATCTGAAGTGCGACGCATAGCCAAAGAGCAAGGATTGGTTACAGCCAATAAAAAAGATTCGCAGGGATTGTGCTTTGTGGGCAAGATAAGTCTGCCCGATTTTTTGCAGCAGCAGCTCAAGCCAAAAGAAGGTGAGATTATTGAAATACCTGCCGATACGGTTTTAACCGTAAACGGAAATGGTGACGCAGAAGCGCTTACCGAGTCGCATCATTTTACCGCCGCTCAAGGCGAAGTTGTGGGCAACCACCGCGGCGCGCACTATTTTACCATTGGCCAGCGAAAAGGACTGCAGGTAGGCGGAAAAGAAAAACCACTTTTTGTAATAGGTACTGATGTTGTCGAAAACCTGATTTATACAGGTCAGGGCGACGACCATCCAGGCTTGTACCGAAAAGGGCTGCGGGTAAAAGATTCAGAAATTCATTGGATTCGCCGCGACCTGGCTATGAAAGCTGGAGAAACGCGTTCTTACATGGTGCGTATTCGCTACCGTCAGGCGCTTGTTGATGCCGAACTTCGGTACGACGGCAATACCTTATTTGTTTTGTTTGCCGACGCACAACGCGGAGTGGCTCCTGGACAGTTTGTGGCCTGGTATGAGGGTGAGGAACTTATTGGGTCGGGGGTTATCGAATAGTCGCGAGTCTCGAGTCGCTAGTCGCGAGGCACGAGCTGTAAGCTGCAAGCCGAAAGCTTCAAGCCACAAGCTGATGATGCCTAGTTTACACTGATCAGATCATATTACTTCTTGTTCATTAATTTGCACAGATTACATCTGGATTTTGCACTTTACAAATAGCTTAAAGCTTAAGGCTTAAAGCTTGAAGCTATTTCAAACTCTTTCCTTTAAATGATTATCTTTAGGCTAAAATCACAAAGTACATACATATGAAAAGGAAATTTGCGAATGGCCAAAAAACGTATGATTTGACTAGAGATCACCTCACTTACTTTTTCAAAGATGGAAAGGTGAAGGCCGCAGGTGCTTACAGAAACGATAAAATGGAAGGGGAATGGAAGTTTTACCGCATAACAGGTGACCTGTGGCAGGTAGGGAATTTTGAAAACGGAGATAAACACGGTTCGTGGATTCGGTATGACAAGAACGGTAAACCGGAAACAGAAGTGAAGTTTGAAAAAGGTAAAAAGCTAAAATCATAAAACGCCGAAAAAATGGAAAGCGTAAAGACATATATTGATAGTTTCCCGAAAGACGTTCAGAAACAACTGAACCAGGTAAGGCAAACAATTTTGCAAATCGCACCACTCGCCGATGAGGATATAAGTTATAAAATGCCTGCTTATAAGCTGAATGGAAAACCACTTGTTTATTTTGCCGGGTTTAAAAATCACATTGGCTTCTACGCCACACCCAGTGGTCACAAAGCTTTCGCCAAAGAACTGTCCTTTTTTAAACAGGGTAAAGGCTCTGTGCAGTTTCCGCTTGATAAACCTATGCCGCTCAATCTAATTGCGCGGATTACCCGATTTCGTGTTGACGAGAATGAAGCAAACAAAGCGGTAGTAGAATGAGCGACTCAAAAGATTATCTGGAAGTAAACAGGCAAACGTGGAATGAGAAAACAAAATCGCATGTTGGATCTGATTTTTATGACCAGAAAAATTTCCTTGCCGGAAAGTCGTCGCTTAACCAAATAGAGCTCGACCTTTTGGGAGATGTTAAAGGCATGTCCATTCTCCACCTTCAGTGCCATTTTGGGCAAGATTCTATTTCGCTTTCGCGGATGGGTGCGCATGTTACAGGCATTGACTTTAGTGATACTGCTATTGCCGAAGCAGAAAAATTTGCCAAGCAAGTGGGTGCTGATACCCGTTTTGTTTGTTGCGATGTATATAGCCTTCCACAAATGCTTACCGGCAATTTTGACTTTGTTTTTACCAGTTACGGCACAATAGGCTGGTTGCCCGATATAGATAAATGGGCTGGAGTTGTTGCACATTACCTAAAACCCGGCGGTAGCTTTATTATGGCCGAGTTTCACCCTGTAGTTTGGATGTTTGACAATGACTTTAAAGAAATTCAATACCGTTATTTCAACGATCAGCCCATTTTAGAAACCGAAACCGGTACTTACGCCGAGAAAGATGCGCCAATACGAACCAAAACCATTACCTGGAACCACGCGCTTGGCGAAGTCTGCACAGCCCTTAACAATCACGGAATCGCCCTCACGCAGCTTCGTGAATTTGATTATTCGCCCTACAATATTTTTCCGGATAGCGAAGAATATGAACCGGGAAAATTCAGAATGAAGAAATTCGGCAATAAGTTGCCACTCATTTATGCCCTTTCGGGAATAAAGCGGGATTGAGATTATCACTTATTAAAACCAAGCTCATTGCGACCGGTTACAGCCAGCTAATCGCAGGGTCTATTTAATAAGCTCCAGCGCCTTACCAACCTCTACAACAGGAAGTTGACAAACCCTCTCGCGGCATACAAAAATGGTCGCCTCCCCATGTAGCAGTTTATTTTCGAGCAGCGGAAGATTTTCTTTTTCACCTCCCATAAAGATCGACATCGGCAAATATTCCTTCTGCATGGCCATACTTTTTGGCAAAAACCCTTCGCCTATTATTGCCACTTCGTAAGATCCGTAGCTCAGCTGACCCATTAGCAAGGCCCAATTGGCATAATACGGGCCTCCACTTTCTATTTCGTCTTGCAAATGCCCAAGCATTTCAACACACATTTCTCGGTAATCCTCATCATAATAAAATATACTTAATTTGTATAATACATTTGCTATTACCGAGTTTGAAGCCGGGATTACATTATCGGCAATTTCCATTTTTCGGGCTATCAGGGTTTCAGAACTATTGGAAGTGTAGTAAAACATACCGCTCTCATCATTCCTGAAATGAGCAATGCTGTAATCTGCCAACCCTTTAGCCAGAGTGAGCCAGTGCAAATCAAATGTTGCCTCATAAAGCTTAATATAGCTTTCGGCAAGCAGGCTGTAGTCATCAAGAAAAGCAGGAATATCGGCATCGCCATTGCGATAATTTCTCAAAAGGCTCCCATCTTTCTGAAGCATGTTTTTCTCTAAAAAGCGAGCATTCTTCAGAGCTGCGTCCAGGTAGGCTTCATTGCCAAGAGCTAGATAAGCGTCAATATATCCCTTCAGCATCAGCGCATTCCAGCCGGCAAGCACCTTATCGTCGGTACTGGGTCTCTCCTTATTTGCGCGAGCATCGAGCAGTAGTTTATTCGCCTTGTCACGCATTTCTTTCCACTGTATTTCGGTTAAGTTATGCCTTTCGGCGAAGGCGCTATTCTCGATATCCCGGTATAGAATATTTCTGCCGCTCTCCCAGTTTCCCGAAGTTTTTACGTTGTAGTAATCTATCATCAGCCCGGCGAGTTCAGCATTTAAAATGGCTTTAATTTCAGACTCTGTCCATATGTAAAATATGCCTTCTTCGCCTTCGCTATCGGCATTGAGCGACGAATAAAACCCACCATCTTTATTGGTCAATTCGCGTTTTATAAATTCCAGTGTTTGTCTGATCACCTCTGCATATTCCTCATTCTTAGTGAGTTTATACGCATTGGCGTAAAGACTCACCAGTTGACCGTTATCGTAGAGCATTTTTTCAAAATGGGGGGCAAACCAGTTTTCATCGGTGCTATATCGGGCAAACCCACCTCCTATCTGATCGTAAATTCCGCCCTTGGCCATTTCAGTAAGAGTCGTATTCACCGCCTCCAGCGCTTTTTCATTTCCGGTAAGGTAATGGTACTGCAATAAAAACTCCCATCCGGCGGGCAGTGGAAACTTTGGCGACCGGCTATATCCGCCTTTTTTATAATCTATCATTCCCTCCCATTTCTTAAAAATGGCATCGTAGTCAGCTTCCTCAAATTCCGACACATTCACCGCCGCAACCCGTATAACTTCCTGATCGGCAATGCCACTAGTTAGATTATCGGCCTGTTTCACTACCTCATCCTTTTGTGTTTTATACGCATCTGACATTTGCTCCAATACCTCCAACCAATTCTCTTTTGGATAATAGGTTCCTGCATAATAAGGCCTCCCATCAGGAAGCGCAAAAGCATTGAGCGGCCAGCCGCCACGACCATTTATTATCTGGGCAGCATTCATGTATATTTGATCGATATCGGGTCGTTCTTCGCGATCTATTTTTATGTTGACAAAATTGTCGTTCATCCACCGTGCCACCGTTGTATCCATAAAAGATTCGTGCTCCATCACATGGCACCAGTGGCATGCGGCGTACCCTATACTTATTAGCAAAGGCACATCACGAGCTTCGGCTTCCGCCAATGCGGCCTCATTCCACTCATGCCAGTGCACCGGGTTATCGGCGTGTTGTTGCAAATAGGGGCTTTTAGCATTGGCCAGCTGATTTCCAGATCCGGCTGTTTTTTCATGGGTTTCCTGTGGTTTCGTCTGGGCACAGCTACTTAGCATCATGAAATGAAAAACAAAGGATATGAAAAGTATTTTTTTAAAGGTCATAATTCGGTTTTATGGCTTCCTAGTGAAGCTGTATGCTTTGAAGTTTATTCTTGGCAAGGTAGTATTTCTTGTTTTGGGGTTTGTTAAATGGGGGTGGGATGATTTGGATCGGACGAATTACTTTTCCTTGAACTCGGTTAATTAGAATGTTGTTCTTGTACTGAATGAGGTTCTAATTTTATCTAGGAGCTTTAGAAATATGAGTTGAGATTAATAATATTGTAAAGTTCATACTTCTTTGGGATGTGTAAGTGGTATCAACCATCAAAAAAAATTTAAATCTAGCTTTTAGAGTGAGTAGTTATGCCGAATGGGATAAAAAAACAAATGTAAAAATGACTCGTCCCGATGCTGATTGTGTGCATAGCGATGGATTTTACTTTTTTAATATTAATATTCACAGAACAATGATTCTGATAGTTTTTGAGGATAATGAAGCGACTGTTATCTGGGGCGGTTCTCATGATGGATTTAATAATATTTTCAAAGGCAACAAAGCCACAATTGAAAAATGGTTAAGAACTCAAAGTTTGATATAAAATGGACAAATTATCAATACATAACATTCAAAAAGTCAAGCTATTAGAAAGCGAGTTGGAATACGAAAGAGCTAGTTCTATATATTTACAGCTTCGCGTACTGGTTAAAGAAGATAAATCATACCAAGCTATTCGTGAGCATCTTCGAAGTTTAATAAAAAAATATGAGCAAGATAATTGGGCTAATGAAAATTCTATCACCGACAATCAAATAAAAGAGAGTGATATAGCAGAATCACTGGTTAAGGCAGAAAACGAGTTTTATTACAAGAGAAAGGTCTTGATTAAAGCCAAATTGAAATTGTACGACTTAAACCAAAATGATCTTGCTAAGATATTGGGACACCGGAAAGGATATATGTCTGAATTAGTGAATGGATTGAGACCATTCTCAAAAGAGGATATTGTTGTAGTAAATCGACTCCTTAAAATAAAGCTAGTTGATTTAATACCAACTTTTATTAAACAAGACAGAGCTGCACATATAAAGCAGACACTTAACTCTTTATCAAATACTAAAATAAAACTCTCAAATACCGCTTTCGATTTACAGTTTAAGTGAGACATTAACTCTTTCGCATTGGCTATCTCAGACAAATTTCTATCCTTTCTAGTGAATTGTTCTCAAAATAAGGACAGTTGCGAATGGAGTGTCTCTCAATCTGTAATTTTCATTAAGTGGTCATTTATTCGGCACACACGATAAATACAATAACATAAATATAGATACGATCTGAAAAGGTGTGAGACTCTAATTGTAAAGTTTCCTTTGATTAAGTAGAAGAAGCGTATCATTTTCGCCCATTTGATCTATTCCCTGAAACTCGGATCTTCCGATCATTGATTCGGGTGTATTGTATTTCGAAGGTTCGAATCCCCCACCCTCTTTCACAGTTCCGTTTGCTCTATAAACTCGGGTATAAGACAAACCCTGCTTATTTCTGATTTCAGTTTTAGTTCCCATGCCTATATAGCTTTGATAGTAAATACTAGTAATAATATCTGGTTCAGTAGTAAAAACTGAGTCGTTGGAAAAAAGATAAGCCTTTCTGGAGATAAGCCCCTCACCGACATCTATTTCCAAGGTATCACCGTCAAAGAAGTATGTATTGTCCTGATAGTATGATTCCGAAATCCAGGACTGGCGCGTTTCGTTGAATAATTTTGTAAAATCAAAATCACTAGAAGAGCGTTCTTCACCGCCCACATAAAAAATGATTTGCTCTTCATCAAAGCCTCTGAAATAAAGAACACCTTCTTTTTCGTCGCTACCTGATGGCGATTCATCCTTTTTACAACCAACCACTCCAGTAATCATCAATAAAAATAAGAATAGGTTAAATAAAATTTTCATGTTTCAAAGATTCGGACGGTAGAGACAATTACTTCCTAACGTTTTTCATGCCGTTAAATTTATCAAAATTTCTTAATCTCACATGATTTCGTTTTTCATTCATCCAATCACAAATTATGAATTGGTGAAATATTAGGCTCTAGATTCCTCACTTTTAGTTGATTATTTCCGTAAATTTTTATAAACTTGTAGTATTCCCATCCCAGAAAGGAATTCTATTTATTTTATCTGATTCCCTCGAAACTTACCAGTAACAAGAATTTCCATTTTAATCAATCAAAAGCAATCCGTAAATAGTGCTTTTTATAAGTTTCGGCTACCAATAAAAACTTAAGAGAATGTAAATTACACGAGTTTTATAAGTGATTTTTCAAGCTGCTCCGTATCACGTCACATCGTGCGGTCATTGAGTTTGTCGAAATGTGGTTTTAAATTTTAGAAACTCTTAGGACTGCAGGGACTCCCTATGGATGAGCGAAGCGATTTAGAGATTCTTAAGTTTTAAATTTTATCGAGACAGAATCTTATTTTATAACGCAAAAATAAAAATGCAATAGCTTTTATTGGTTTAATTTTCATCGACTTAATTTACGTTATACATCTCGATTCAAATCCACAGCGAGTATCTCTTTCGTAATATCATTCATCTTTTGAAAGCTGTGGATTCACTTGAAGTGACGAGATTTTTGCTATGAATGGTTTACAATATTCATGTTTTATCAGCCTCGGCTTATCAAATTTGAGAGTTTGCCGGACTTCCTATGCGCATTAATCGCACAATGACATTTATTGCTTTAAAAGCCATTGCTTCATATTCTTTCAAAATTAGTCTGGCAAAGTTTCTACCATATTAACAATTGGCTTCGTTCAGCTTTTATTGGAACGAGACCTTTCTACAATCTTAAGAAATTCATGGCTCCTTTCGCTCCAATTAACCTAAAAATTAGATGAAAACTTTTCTGGTTAAACTGTTTGACTCTACGCAGAATAATCTTTCCTTATTTAAGCGACATTATATTTGGTGAATAAAAATATCACATCTAAGAACAGAATACAAATGATTATGAATATCATAAATATTATTAATGAATTATATGATGAGCATATATTATTGTTTATGTAATTTTATCAAAAAATATGGAGTGCGACGCAGACTACCGCTTTACATAATGAAAATAAAGGATATTCGTAGAATGAAAATAAGCTTAATCATAGTACTATTATTTCCACTAGCAATCTTTGGACAAAAGAGCGATTTCGGCAATTGGTTGATTTACTTCGGAGATAAAAAGATAAATCAAAGGCTTAACTGGCATCACGAAGTTCAATACAGAAATTTCAACTTTATTGGTGATACTGACCAATTGCTATTGAGAACCGGGGTAGGATATAACTTAACGGAAAACAACAATAATATACACTTAGGATATGCATTCATTTATAGTGAACCTTACATCACAAATACTGAAGATAAAACCAATTTCAATGAAAATAGAATTTATCAGCAATTTATTACAAGACAATCATTTGGAAGATTAAATATGCTGCATAGATATAGATTTGAACAAAGATTTTTCAATGAAGATTTCAGGTTGAGATTGCGGTATTTCTTGAGTTTTAATATAGCGCTAAATAAAAAATTTGTGGAAGACAAAACTGTTTATCTCTCCGCTTATAATGAGATTTTTGTGAATACTGAGCAGAATTATTTCGACAGAAACAGACTTTATGGTGGAATTGGGTATAGATTTTCTTCCAGATTTAGGTCTGAAATTGGAGTTATGAATCAAACCACAAACAATGTTTCCAGAAATCAATTGAATATTATAACCTTTTTTAATTTTTAAGAAAATCGGAATAGCTGAACACCGAACTACAAGGTAGGCATCACAACAAAAACGAGTAAACATGAAAAGAAATAAAGTGTTAACGATAATACTGGCCGCAATAGTCTTGGTGGCCTGCAACAATCAACCAGAACAGATAACACCTGACACCCCGGTGGATGAGCAAAAAGTAAAGCCTCTTGTACAAGAAGTTCTCACTCAAGAACAAAGGGATGCCTTATCGCCTGATGATGTTTTGAACTCGTTTAAAGAAGGTAACGAGCGTTTTATTAGCAACGACCTTACCGCAAGAGACCACTCTGAACAAGTTAGAAAAAGTGCTTCGGGTCAATTCCCTAAGGCAGTTGTTTTATCTTGCCTTGACAGCAGAGTGCCTGTAGAGGATGTTTTTGATAGAGGTATTGGAGATATTTTCGTAGGCAGAGTTGCGGGTAATTTTGTGAATGAAGATTTGCTTGGAAGTATGGAATTTGGCTGTAAAGTAGCAGGCGCTAAGTTAATCTTGGTATTAGGACATGAGCATTGCGGAGCAGTAAAAGCAGCAATAGATGATGTGAAATTGGGTAACATTACTGCAATGCTGAGTAAAATCCGTCCAGCAGTAGAAAAAGTTCAGTATGAAGGAGAACGCAACTCTAAAAACGAAGAATTTGTTCATAAGGTTTGCGAAAGCAACGTTGTTCACACTATAGAACAAATTAGAAGCAACAGCCTTATTTTAAAGGAACTTGAAGACAATGGACAAATTAAAATAGTAGGCGGAATTTATGACATGGATACAGGTGTTGTAACTTTCATGTAATAAAAACTTGGTATAACCTCATATGGAGATATAGCGGTTTGGGTGTATACTCAAACCTTTTTCGCGGTATAATAAGCAACGTCGTCCAGATCTTTCTCAGTTTTCAGCGCTAAAGGTTCAGGGCTAAGAGCGGATTTCCACAGAAATTTATGAGCTATTTAAACTAAATCAGTGAACCCGTAAGGTTTCAGTTACAGTGGATAATTATATAACCTAAAGTAATATCGAAGTTGGATTAATTGAAGAGCCATTCTTAAATTGACAATACAACTTCATCAATATTTAGAAATGTCACTTCAAACAGATTTGATTAAATTGTAAGCCACAAAGCAGGACAAATCGTTATTAACACTTTTAAAAATGTAGATTCGCGTTCAGACAAAACATCATGATTATAAATGGCTCTACCCTAAATAATAAAGTTCAAAGAGTCAAAACAGATTGTTGATACGATCAGAACGGTCAATCGAAAACTCCAGATTTCTGCATCAGTATTTGTTGGTAGCTTTGAAATTGTGAAAAACAACGAAAAGCTTAACTTTCGCTATTCACGAAATTATTTCTGTATCAATCGCTGACCTCCCCCACCATCACTCCTTAAAAATCTCATTAATACTCACCAGCACCGTTTGAAACGAAGTAAGATTATTCTCTAATTTTTGCTTGAGCGCCTGATTCTTTATTTCCTTATCGATATGTAGAATATCGCATACGAATTCAAAGTGACCGATTATATTTTCGGCCTTTCTTCGCGATCCGCGTAGCTTCCATGCTTTTTGATAAGAGGTTGCCATATAGTCTATCATCTTCTCTGTTTTGCCCTGATGGCTGGCAAAATCAAACAATCTATATCCTTCAAAACCTGCTTCGGTAACTAAGTTATAGAAATTTGGCTGTCTAAGAGTGAGGCCTTTTAGTTCGACTTTAGCATCTTTGATGAGCTTATTTACAGCTTTCGGTTTTATAATATCTTTCGATTTAGCAACTCCGTAAAACTCTAATATCTCTTCCATTGACAACCAGTTTATTAAAGAAAAATAGTCGTTCAGACCCGCATTTCTATCCTGCTGATATGATTTCTTGTAGCAGTCTCTGGCCTTTTTCAGAGCTTCGATCTTTTCTTCAGCAGTATTGACAATTAAAGCTTTCCTTTTGTAATTACCACCTTTCAAAGCTAGTATATTCTTGCTTTCATGGATATTCGCAAGTGTTTCAGCAATTCGTTCAGCTTCTTTTATTGCCGCGTTAATTTCTTTCTGAGATGCATTGCTTTGCTTTTTAATAATGGCCGTTTTCATCAAAAGATTTGACAAATTCCGCAATCCATTTATTGAAAAATCTGCTTTCTCGCCTTTTTCATAAAGCTCTAAATACTCTATTGCCTTATCGTATTGACCCAATTCATAAAATGTATTTCCCAAAGATTGAGATATTTCAGAATGGCTAAGCCATTCTACCGGAAGGTGATTAACAATTTCGTTTAGTTTCGATGCCAGATAGTCTATTTCGCGACTTGACTTAATGTCTGAGCTACTCCTTATATTTAGAATGTCAACCAGCGCTTCTTTGTAAAAAACGTATTCATTAAATGTACTCTTCGTCTTGGTATTGGTAGAACGCAATTCGTAATACGGGCTTCCATAGCACTGGTAGGCACCCCAGGTATTGGTATCGCCAAATTTATTGAATGTGCCATCTCTGGCTATTTTAGTTGCTTCACCAAATTTAATACCTGCCAACATATTCGTATAGAGTTCATCGGCAAAATTTTCAGCCGCTTTATCATCCACGGCCCATCCTGCAACTACTATGGCTTTTACTCCTTTTTCTATAAAGGCCACTCCGATATTAGAAGCCAATTTATTGAGATTTTCATTGTAAATGATTTCACCTCCAATGGCTCCCGAAAAACAACAGTTTATGAATACAAACTCGGGCATTTTTTCCATTAAGCCTATTTCCAAGGAAGAAAGAACAATTCCATTACTTAAAACTACTCCTGAATTTTCAGGATGCTTTTCGTTAATAATTCCATGCCCCGCAATATGCATTACGCGATAGTCATTGTTGAAGAGTTTTATCATTACTTCCTCTCCTTCCTGCTCGTATGAAGTTACCACATTAAATCCCTTGTCTTTCAATTTACTTTCGGCCAGTTTAGCTTCGGCAAGTGCTCCGGGCAAATTTGCAAATCCGGCAGGAACTTTTGGATTACCCACTACAAAAGCTGAATCTCCCAACGTGTATTTCACGTTATCAGAATTATAAACAGCCAGCTGTCTTATCATCCCACTTTGAGTGGAGATGGGCTTCTTATTGATCAAAGAAGGGTTGTAAATCAACTCCCAAGGATAGGAAGCGGTAGACTTATCCAACATTAAAATCATATCTCTTTTATCGGTAGCAAAATCCCTTAATTCAGGTGGAATGATCAGAAAAAACAGGGTTTTGGAAATGCTGCGCCCATCGCTTGAATTGGTAACAATTGATGCCAATAGTTTTTCAATAAGCCTGCGTTGGGTAGGCAGTATTCTCACTTCAGATTTCGCCTTATCTGTAATAGAAACAAATTTCAATGGATTGATTTCATCATTGTCAATTACCTCTTCCGTAATCTGAAGTCTGAACCACCATTCGTCTGTATCTAATTCGGCAATTTTCAGCCTTTTTCCGGAGACCTCGTTTATAATAGGGTACGATAATAAAAAGTCATTGTAATGCTCTGTTTTAATGAGTCTATTTAAAAGTTGAGCTGCAGAAATCACTCTGTCTTCATAAATCTCTACAAATTCAATTTCGGAAATCTGCTTTACACTACTATTTTTTAAAAGCTGTATCTCTTTATTTGCAAGTGTTACCCCATTGAGCAATGATTTAATAGAATCGCCTAAAGTGAGCCCGGCATATCCGCTTCCTATTAATAGAGTTGAAACTCCCACAGACTTTAATTCATCAATTAAAAAAGAATTTTTGTATTGCTCTATTTGTTTCATTACCAGGGTGATCAAACTATCGGCAAACGATTTCTCTAAGTTTCCTTTTGACAAGGATCCTGCCTGACCGAGCCCTACAACGACTGCTCCTTTAAAGTATCCATCGTCGTTGTTTAAAATGACCAGCGAAGTTTGAATATTTCCCGGGTAGGTTCCGGCATTGTAATAATCCGACAACATGCCATCCATGTACTTATCAACCACATTTTCTGCACTTACCAAACCATCATCTTTTAAATGGCCTACCGCCACCGGATATTTAGCGTAGCCCAAATCTCCATGGGTTAATGTGATTTTAACAGGTGGAAGTTTTTTCTCATCCTCGACTTCCGGAACTATGCCAAATAGTTTTTCTTCAAGCTCAAGCGTATTAGAGACCAAAGTTGGTTCTGTTTCAACAATTTCAAAAAACTCTTCTACTCCTCTTGATACCGGAGCAAACTTGCTCAATCTTTCCGTTTTACCGGATATTAAAATTTCGCTTATTGCATCAAAATATTCCGGTTTGTTGCACATCTGACCGTGAGAAGCGTCCATATACCAGGTTTTTGACTTTAGTTCTTTGGTTATTCCAGTGTCCCAGGTTACGCGGCCATCTCCGTTTGTGGTTCCAATAAGGGTGTATCGTTTATCTTTTGAATCAGCGTTTTCAATAAGCTTTGCAGGTGTAGAATCGCTTTTTCCGGCTATATAAAATACATTTTTCCCTTGGATAGGGTCTTCTTTAAACCTTTGTCTGGTTTTTAATGCTTTTTTCAATTTTGCCAGTGCAGGCCTCGAAAATTTATCATCATATTTGGTTAATCGTTCATAGAATTCGTCTCCAAAATAATCGATTGTATTTCCTGCTGAATCTATGTCAGAATTCTCTGGCAACAAGTCAAGAATTCCCGGATAATTCATTATAATTTCAAGAAATTCTTTTTGAGAATTGGTAATATCCAGATTATGCAGTATTCTAAAAAAGTGCTCTTCCCTCAGCATGATCTGCGGTATTATATGCGAACCCCTCAAAGGCGAACCGAGTAGTAAAACTCTTGAATTCTCCCTTTTCATTAAAGTATCCCAAACCTCGGTTTCAGCAGCGTTTTTATAATTATTGTACAACGCATGCACTACCAAACCGCCCAAGGAATGGGCAACGATATGAACCGGTTTATTGGTTTCATCCAAAACAGATTTCACCTTAAGCGCAAGTAAATCAGCTGCATTTTCAATAGATTTTCTCCAATCGTAAGGAAATGGAACAATGTTATAAGAATGTGACATGGAGCGAACGAACTTCTTATAAGCACTCCCCATCAGATCATACGGTTCTACATTTGGATTATCGATATCCAAGTCGCTCATTGCACCCCTGGCAAGACTTGGTAGATGGGCCCAGGCTCTTTTCCCATTGGCCATTAATTTTGATCCCATAATGCCGGGAACGAGAATAATTGTTGGCAGATTTCTGGTTTTGGCGCGATTTACAATAAAGTCCATAACACCATCAGTATCCTGGCCTTCATCTATTTTTGTAAAGCCAAGCAATTCATTTGCCTTCCCTTGAAGTCCGATGAGAATGGCCTTCTGCGTAAGCGGATTTGAGAAATATTTGAAATGACTTACAGTTTCATTCTGATGAAAGAAAACGTGGGTAGAGCTTCTTTTAATTCCCTGATGCATCGCTCTGGAGTGCACCACAAAATCATTGTTTTCAAGGAAGTACAAGTCAATCAAGCGTATTTTAATGATTTTCATCAAACCCCCTTTCGCTACAGCATCTCCTTCTATTACAATCAGTTCTGAATGGATAGTTTTGGTTCTATTGTTGAGGACTTTAATTAATGGCGAAGCTGGATCCATGGCCTCCAGTCCGGGCACGATATCTTGATCTGATCTTAGCTTCACAAAGGCTATCAAAAATTCTTTGAGGTACATGTAAATTGGATTGCCCGCCAGAAAGGGGACTAAACCAATTAAATTGAGCATAATATTAAAGTATATGTTTATTCTTTTTGACGCCAACAGCGTTCCTGCGGCAGGGCAGGCAACTCTCACAAACCTTTCAACCGTTATGCTCTTCTCAATAAAAAGACGATTTAAGGTCTTCATATTTTCTGTGTCAGCATCTCTGTCAAGATCCTCAAATATCTTTAACTCCTGATCTGTAAAACCCGTATTTGCCGCCGTATTGCTTTGAGACAATATTTCTCCAACCAAACCACCTCTTGAGCAGGAGAGCATATGAACTACTGCATTTTTTGGAAGCGCTTCAAGCACCATTATGGCATTTTCGAATGGACTTTTGGTCAATGTTCTATGCTGAACACCGTAAACATTATCTCCGTATTTTTCTTTTATCTCATTCCATATGGTTCTATCGCCTTCTGTGGTAAACCCGCCAAAAGTACCAAGCACATTAGAGCCCGTACCATGCAACAATAAAAGTATAGGCGAACTTGTTTTCTCTATAGCTGAAACCCAAGAACTTGCAGCAATTTCCTCATTGGGAGTAGTACATTTAAATAGACCTTCTTTGGGTACTAGTTTGGTATCGAGGCGCAAAGCTAGTTGGCTCAATGTTAATTTTGCAAGCTCCTTATTAAGGCCAAAAATTTTAATTCTTTTAAAGAGCCTTCGCAGGCCAAGGCCTCTTTCGGTTGAATCAAACTCAATTAAATCGTTTAGAATAACTAATTCGGGTTCGTCACCGGCTCCTCTTTTCTGGCTGATTGGTTCTTTTTTTTCGAGCAGAATTCCGAGGGTGGTAATTTCTATGTAGTCATTTTCGCCATGAAGCTCAATGGGGTCATCTTGGGCTACTCCATCCAATTCTATTATCTCGTCTCCTGCTCTAAACGAATGGAGTTCTACATCGTGAACAAGTTCAATACCATCGCTTATTTTCTCTGTGGGAATGGTGTTAAGCGATCCGTAAACTATAATTTTCATACTAAGGGGGTTGTTGGTTAGCTATATACAATGTAAGAAATAGTATTCTTAATTTATCCAAGAATTTAGAATTAAATTTTATTATTCAATTCATTTTGAAGTTTTTTTGAACCAGAGTTTGAATCTTTGATAAGGAATAAAATTTAGATTGAAAGCAGATTTAAATCTCTATGCTACTCCTTTAGTTTGCATAAATTAAACCGTTAAGAGAGGAAGGGGCACTGCGGTTTTTTGAATCCGAAGCAGCGCAACTTATCGGAGAGATCTCAAGATTACTCCCTATGGTTGAGGAGGCCGCTTTTTAGTAGAAATGACTCCGTATGTTCGAAGCGAAGCAAGTAGATGTGATGAGGAGGGAACTAATGGAATGGAGAACGAATGGAACCCCAATTTAATGGTCAAGCCCAACGGGACAACATATAATAGCACACGTTAAGTAGCTTGCTGCGAAGTCCTGTGTCGTAGTCACAACAATTATCAAAGCCATGAAGGAGTAACCTATCTATGCGTATATCTTATCTGCGACTCATCATGGCGCAAGATTTAAGTTTTGATAGGGTTATCCATTAAGATGTCGAAATCCGTTAAAATCTAAATTGGTTACGTTGTGAGCTTCTATAATTGTCAAAAACAAGCAATGATGATGCTCTTAAAAGACCTAAGTAAAAAGAAATTCAGCGCTCAGTTTGGAACAAAAGAAAGATGTATGTTGGATTTAGCAATTTGAAATGGCAAGATGGTTATAGCTGTCGCAAATGTGGCTCCTTCCTCTTCATCAGGGGTAAACAGCTATATTCCCAACGATGCAAAGCGTGTGGCTATGATGAATCTCCAACTGCACACACGCTATTTCACAAAGTGAAGTTCGGAATCGAAAATGCCTTTGAAATGTTGTATAACATAGCAACCAGCACTAAAGGAGCGAATAGTATTTGGCTCGGCGAACGTTTTGAAGTCAAGCAAACTACAGCTTGGTTTATTCGTCGCAAAGTTCGAACAGCCATGGTCAGTAGTGGTCAAAACCCTTTAGATGGTGATGTGCACGTAGATGAGTTTGAAATTGACACTCCGAAAAAAGGGGAACAAGGGCGAAGCAAGTCGGAACCAAAAAATTCGTATTGTGATCTCTTTAGAGAGCAGAGGTGATAAATGTAGATGCGGTTACGCTCCCATTTCTAAATAAGAAACTTCAAAAACTGGCTACGCGGAACGCATTCATACTACAACTCCAAAAATATAACAGATTACATTAATGAGTATTTCTTTCGTTTAATCGCAGAAATCACCGAAAATCCACACTTTCTAAGCTTATTGAAAGAATGACACACCAAAGACCAATAACATACAGCCAGTTAAAAATTGTCACGACTTAAATGGATAATCCTGTTTCTTAAAATTGCTCATTCTCAGTTGCCTAATTTTAAATTCACGTTAATCGGTCTTATTATCTTCTTTCGTTCTTATTTCCTCTAGAATTATTCTCAGCGGAGCCTGGGTTATCGTAGATTTCGCGGACTATCTGGAATGTGGGATTTTGAATGTAATGTCCTATATTTTAATCACCTTTTTTGTTATTTCTTGTCCGTTTTTGACCTTAATTTTCAGAAAATAGAGGCCCTTGGATAATCCTTGGAGTTTTAAGGGAAGCGCGGCGGGATTAGCCGTTAGGTTTTTTACCAATTGACCACTGACATCAACTAATTGGAGATTTTCAGTCCCGTGCAATCCGGAGATATAGAGTGTGCCTGTTGTGGGATTGGGATATAGACTTATCTTATCAATTTCAACTCCTTCTATGGAAAGAGCGCAATTTCCCTGAGAATCTCCATAAATACTCCAGCCCATTTCAAGGAGGTCATCATGGGCACTGACTATACTTTCATCCATACTGTAGTGCAAGCCGGTGGCATACATTTTAATATCGGAGGCCGTATTGGGATTCTGGCTCCAGGCATAAAGGGTCTGACTATAATTTTCACAATCTATGCCGCTGTGTGCCAAAGAAATATGATTGTTGTTGACTGGTTGGTGATAGATGGGTTGAAGGCTGCTGAGATTCCAGTTTGCCAAGGATTGGTTAAAGCTGCTGGCTTCGGTGAAGATTTCGAACATATCTTCTACATTACTGACATCCCAGTTCCCGAGAGGTTGATTAAAAGAAGTAGCATTATTGAACATTCCTATCATGGTCGTCACATTATGAACATCCCAGTTCTCAAGAGGTTGATTAAAAGAAATAGCATTATTAAACATTCCTCCCATGTTTGTTACATTATGAACATCCCAGTTTTGCAAGGGCTGATTGAATATATGGTTGTAAGCGAACATTCCTGACATATCCTCTACATTACTGACATCCCAGTTTCCTATCGGATAGTTAAAAACCGCATCTGCGTTAAGCAAATAAGGGGAGTTGGCAAACATTCCTGACATATCCACTACATTACTGACATCCCAATCACCGAGAGGCTGGTTGAAATCATGGGTCATAGCGAACATTTGTGACATATTCTCTACATTGCTGACATCCCAATCATTGAGAGGCTGGTTAAAAGAAATCGCTACGGTGAACATGCTGTGCATATTCGTGACGCTACTGACGTCCCAATTGGCAAGGGCCTGATTAAAGTCAGTTGCATAGGTAAACATATACTGCATGGCGGTAACATTACTGGTGTTCCAATTCGCCAAGGGTTGGTTAAAGCTTTGTGCGGCGTAAAACATTTTTGTCATATCCTCTACATTGCTTACATCCCAATTTCCAAGCGGCGAATTGAAATTGATTGCACCCTCAAACATTCTGGACATATCTGTCACATTACTGACATCCCAATTGTTGATATTGGGGATGTAACTTAAATGAGTAACGGCAAAAGCGTTTTGCATAGAGGTCACCTGACTCAGGTCAGGTATGTCGGTAGCGGTGATTTCCATATTTGAGGCAAAGTAGAAGGCTTCTTTCATGGAACTCCATTCCACATCGCCCCATTGTTCCAATCGGATCAGCTTGTAGCTGTCGCCGTAATCATATTCAAAGTTTATCTGGTGAAAAGGATTATTGTTAAGCTCAGAGGGCATTACTTCCAAACGGTAGATGCCGGTATAGGGAAAGGTGAGGGTCAAAGTGCCACTTGCATTTCCCGAATCGGTGTTGCTTGTGGGAGCGCCCTCTTCGTCGAGCTCAATCCAGGTGTAATTATAATCGCCTGAAGCCACCAATTGAATTTGATTATCCTCGGTGGCGTTGGGAATGGGATTTCCATTTATGTCTAAGGTATTATCCGTTTTCCAAACCGTGATAAAAGGTGCTTGCGCCAGGGCACCGACCAGGCCAAAAAAGAGAAGGAATACGGTGGTTAAGCTTATAATTTTGTGTGCAAAAAATTTTGAAGTCATAATAAAAGAAACTTAATTACTCACGATTTAGGACATTAAAGATATAAAAAAATTAATGTTTACTTAATATTTTACTTGAAATAATAGGGTTATCCATTTAGGTTGCGAAATTTTCAAATTTGTTTTAATTATATAAGGTGCCATCGCTCCGAATCTCGCGAGCGACCCTGATTTAAATGTAAATTAGATGCGCAAACTCATTGAGAGACAATAGGATAATTTTGCAGATTCATTAAAGCATTCTGAAATACAAAACCGTCCCTCGCGAGGCGTGAGGCGACTGCGTTGAGTGCTTTTGAGGTAAAATCGTCTCCCGATACCTAAATGGATAACCCAAATTTTTGATATCAGCTTTTCATCGAATAGATAGGAAACAATGAAGGCATCAAGAATAATTAAGCGACAGCCTTAAGAACGACCCCTTCATTTTCTTAATTTCTAATTGCTAAAAAAAAGTATTTAGAATTTACCGTTTATTTCCGACAAAAGTATCATCGTAAAGCACAAAACTCTCTTCGATAATGCGCACAGCAGCTTCTCTCCCGCCAAACTCTTCTACCACAACAGATTTATCTTCAAGCTTTTTGTAATCTTCAAAAAATGCCCTTAATTCAGAAATAAAGTGAGGTGGCAATTCTGAAATATCATTGATATGATTCACACTTGGGTCGCCCGCCGAAACGGCAATTATCTTATCGTCGGCCTCGCCCTGATCGAGCATCTGCATTACGCCTATCACCTTTGCCTTTACCAAACAAAGAGGTACCACATCGACCTGAGAAAGAATAAGAATATCTAGCGGGTCATTGTCTTCACAAAAGGTACGTGGTATAAATCCATAATTTGCAGGATAGTACATCGAAGCAAAAAGTACCCGGTCAAGTTTCAGCATTCCCGACCTTTTATCGAGTTCATATTTCGCACGGGTACCTTTTGGAATTTCAATAATTCCGGTTATGTCGGTTCCGTTAAAATCATGGCTTACATCATGCCAAGGATTGAAGAGTTTCTCGTTCATGGTTTTAAATTTTTTTGATCAAAGATCGGGTTTTTAATTCCACGACGCATTGTCCGCGCTGCCATTGCCATGCCAGGCACCTTCAATTTTATCAATCTTTATCTTTCTTTTTTTTCTTCTTAGGCGCTTTCTTAGAACCTCCGTCATCAACAACAATTTTTTTACCGCGCACTACAATTCTCCCTTCCAAATCTTTCTGCAAGGGTTTGATAAAGGCATTTTTAAGTAGCTCAATAATTGCGGGAAAAACATTTATGCTATTGTTTGAAATGGTTCCTGAAATTTCCACACGGGTGGCAGTTTGATCTTCGCGTTGATTTTCTAGCAATTCAGTAGCTCCTCCAACTAATCCTTGATAGACTTTATTAAGAAAACCTTCATCCTCGTTTTTCCAGTCGAGTACTTTTACATCGTTGAGCAAAGGTTTAAAATAGCCGGTAAGGTTGCTGTCAACCAAAGCCATTTCAGAATAGAGATTAAAATCTCCGCGCTCAAAATCAAACCAGGCGTAAGCCTTAAACAAATCATTAAATGCCGTTAAATTGGCTTTTTCAAATTTAAAATCAAGGTCAAAGTTTGGAATCTCCCGCAGCAGATTTGCCTTCCCTGTAGCACTCATATTCCCTTCGCCCAAGCTTATGGCAGTAAGTGAGTATGGAGAAGGAAGCGGATCGGAATCATCATCCGTATTCCTCATATTTTCAAGCCTAAAATTCATACTTCGTAAATACACATCAACCTTGGGTTGGCTAAAATCATCGATATAATTTATTTGCCCATTTTTAATTTGGAATAAATTTATGGAAATAGGAAGCAGGGCTTTAATTTGCTTTGTCCAATCTACAGTTTCGCCGGTTTCCATAGAGTCTGTTTCGCTCTTGGCTGCCACAAAATTCAGCTCGGGTCGCTCAAGAATGACTTCACCCACAATAGCTCCTTTAAATATATCGCGCCAGCTGATTGAGAGGTCAATAGCATTGGTGGCAAAAAACGGACGGCCTCCCAAATCCTGGGTAGTGCTGTATATTGCAAGGCTGTCAATTCGGTAGGCGCCGCGGTAAAGTGCTAAATCAACATCTTCTACATGGCCGGTGTAACCTTCAAGATTTTCAAGAAGGTTATTTAAATACTTTTCAACTATGAATGGGAGCGCAACTCTTACAATCACAAGGAGTGCTACAATGGCAATAATAATCTTATACCGCTTCTTCATTTATTATTAATCAAATTATTTTGCATTTGCGCAAATCCAATAACAGCGATTTGATGAAATGGTTTTATAAGATGCTTTTAAGAAAAAAACGAAGCTTGTCCCCTACTCTTTCTCATGATTAAACTCACACTTAGAGCATCCATTGCCGGAAGGCTTACGCAAAAACTTATAAACCGCATAAGCGATAATTGAAAAGAATAATATAAAAACAATCACTTCTTGCATAGCTTTAAAGTTACGAAAGAATTTGGTAAACTAAAAGTGCCGATAGATATGCAAATACGGTCATATAAACGGTTTGCAATAGCGGCCATTTGATAGATTTCGTTTCGCGATACACCACGGCAATTGTGCTCATACACTGCATTGCAAAAGCATAAAAAATTAAAAGCGACCATACCACCGCAGGGGTAAACATTTTTTCTCCCTGGTCATTTTTTTCATTTGCCATGAGCTGTTTAAGCGTTGTAATATCTTCGCTATCGTTTCCGATGCTGTAAAGAGTCGCGACTGTAGAGACGAACACCTCGCGAGCGGCAAAACTACACACCAGGGCGATTCCTATTTTCCAGTCGTAGCCGAGTGGTCTTATTACGGGTTCTATCCAGTGACCCACCACAGCGGCATAGGATGCTTCAAGCTTTTTATTGGACAATTCGCCACGATAATGCTGAAGTTCTGCTTCGGTAGGATTTGCAGGCAACACCACTGAAGCTTCGGCTGCTGCCATCTTTTCGGGAGGGCCGTATGAGGCCATGACCCAGAGAATGATAGATATGGCAAGAATTATTCTACCTGCCTCAACCACAAAGGTCTTAGACTTTTCGTACATGGTTAACCCAACCGTTTTAAGGCTTGGCCATTGATATCGTGGAAGCTCCAAAACCAGATTTCCGCTTTTTTCGCTCCGCATAATCTGCTTCATAGCCCATGCGGAAATAAGGGCAGCAAAAATACCTAGAAAGTAGAGTAGAAAAAGAGAAGCGCCTTTATAGTTGAAAAAACCATTATCGCCTTCCGGAAAAAGCAAACCGACCAAAACGATATACACCGGAAGCCGTGCAGAGCAGCTCATAAATGGGGTAACAAAAATGGTAATTAGCCTGTCTTTGCGATTGGAAATAGTACGCGTGGCCATAATAGCCGGAATGGCGCAGGCAAAACCCGAAATTAGCGGCACCACACTCCGCCCGTTCAGACCAAAAGGACGCATTAGCCTGTCGGTGATAAAAACCGCCCTGGCCATATAGCCTGATCCTTCCAGAACAGCCAAAAAAGCGAAAAGCAAGGCTATTTGGGGAACGAAAATCACGATTCCTCCCAGTCCCGGAATGATTCCCTGACTAATCAAATCGTTTAAAGCTCCAGCTGGCAGTGAGGTACTTACAAATTGACTCAACTCGGCAAATGCGGTATCAATCAAATCCATAGGCCCCTCGGCCCAGCTGAAAATCGTTTGAAAAATAAGGAAAAGAATAGCGAGAAAAATGAGGAAGCCCCAACTTTTGTGCAGGAAAACAGCATCGAGCTTACGGGTGTAGTTCAGCTTTTCCTTTTCTGCTTTTTTAACGCATTTCGATAGAATGTCGCGAATGCGGTCGTAGCGTAATTCTGTTTCTTTGCTCTGCGTCTCTGCACTCTTAAAGGAATACTTATCGGCAATTCTATTTAGATCAATTTTTACATCAGCTGAAAGTTGACTTTCCTCATTTCGAAATTTAAGAACCTGAAGTGCACGATAGTCATTCTTTTGACCTGTTGCTTCCATCATCTCATCAATCATTTCTGATGGAATCAATTCAGAAGCGGTAAGAAGTTTGCGGCCCGACTTAAAATTGCTATCGAGAATAGATTGTTTTATAGTGTCTAACCCTCTACCCCGATCGGCAGTTGCGAAAAAAACAGGAATGCCGAGCAAGCGCTCCAGCATAATGCGATTTATGGTAGTACCTTCTTTGGCTGCCTGATCTTCCATATTGAGAATCAATGCCGCAGGGTATCCCAAATCTATAAGCTGGGTTACCAAAAACAAACCGCGCTCCAGATTGCTCATATCAGCTACAGCCAATACTGCATCTACATCGAGCCCTTTTTGCAAACCGCATAAAACGCGAAAAACCACCTGCTCATCTTCAGATCGCGGATAGAGGTTGTAAGTGCCCGGAAGGTCTACAATTCTTACAGAGTGATCTTTTCCCTTGAGTTTACCGATCTTTTTATCGACAGTAACGCCTGGATAATTGCCAACCTTTTGATTGAGCCCTGTAAGATTATTAAAAATGGTAGTTTTACCAACGTTTGGAACCCCCGTAAGGGCAATAAGCTGATGATCAGTATTTTTACTCATTATCAGGCTGCCGTAATTGCAACCTTAACGCGGATAAGTTTCGCTTCTGCCTTGCGCAGTGCAATAATGGTATTATCAACTTTAAAAGCGAGCGGATCTCCAAAAGGTGCAGAAATAAGTAACTGAATGGACTTGCCGGGCCAGAAACCCATTTCGCCAAGTCTTTGCCCAAGATCATTGGTGTCGAGATCCAATATTTCTACGGTCTCGTTAATCTGAATAATATCTGCTGTAAGTGAAGCCAACTTATTTCTTATTTAAAACCAATCTAAACAAGTGCAATAATACAACCCAAAAAGGATTGTGCAAAGTTTTTGACTCAAAATACCTTGTTTGTGGTATAGCGAATCGATGGCACTCATAATATTTTCATAAAAAATGCATTTGAAATCAATTTGAGCCCTAAAAGTAATCGGTACGCCGCTGCGCAAATTAGGAAGATCTCATTATGACGAAAACTACATCACAATATGATAATTATGGGTAGGTTGCACCCCGCTATTCAATGAGTAGCAACTTGGCAAAATATTCAAAACCCATCTACATGAATTTAAAAAGAGAACTGTTTACAGAAGAAATAGAGGGCGCGAAAACCGACATATGCAGCTGTAATTCAAGCAATTGCCAAGAATTAAAGATTGACAATTAATCGGCAATCATTCACGATTAAATCTCGATCATATTTTTATCAGCCAGGTTTGGTGATTAATTTGCCTGATGATAGGTAAGAAATGGACAACTCCATTTTCGACAACTCCATTTTCATTGAATAAAAACACTATTTAAGAAAAACACTACAAACAAATATTATGAAAACCCTAGTAACTATTATTGCATTAAGTGCAGCCACAGTTTTTTCGGCACAAGCACAAGACACTCAAAGAGCGAATAAAAAAGCCGTTCACAATGTTCAGGAACAGCCTCAGCAGACTCCTGCAGATCAGGCGAAAGCTCAAACAGATCGCATGACACGTGACCTAAATTTAACAGCAGAGCAAAGCAAACAGCTCATGGAACGCAACACAACTTATTATTCTGATGTAGCGAACATGAGTAAAAAAGATGTTGCGGAGAGAGATGCAATGATGTCAAAATCAATGGATAAATATGATAGTGATCTCCAAAATATATTTGACGACACTCAGTACGAACGTTATTCTACTATGAAGGATGATTATATGATGGATATGAAATCGAACCAAATGGATCAAGCGCCGATGAATAAAGATATGAAGCGCGACGATAATATGCGTAAATAAGAACCATCTTACACAATATGAAAAGCTGCAAGCGTTATGTTTGCGGCTTTTTTATTTCAATATTTCACGAGTTCTATCTCAAATAACTTGAATGAAATTATGCGTTAATCAGCGCTTCAATATCAAATTTCTTCATTTCCATAAATGCAGCCATTACTCGTCGCGATCTGGAAGGGTCGCTCATAAGCTCACTCAAAATAGCAGGCACCACCTGCCACGATAAGCCGAACTTATCTTTTAGCCAACCACATCGTCCTTCTTCTCCGCCACCATTTAGCTTAGTTCAATATTGCCATTGAAGCTTATAAATACTCAGTCTGAAAAATAATTTACATAATCATTGCATAAGGGTCAATACATCTGGTAGTGAAAATTTATTGCAGCCGTTTAAGGCGGAATAATCCTTTTTCAAAAATCCATCAGAACTCTACTAAAGGTTCATCCAACTCAATACCTTCTAGCATGTGATTTAATATGGGCTTGCACTTATCTATACAGGAAGGATAAAATTTACCGTGTTGCACATTGACTTTTTTGGGATTCTTACCCCACCAAAATTCGGCCAGGGCAATGGGTTTCATATTTTGCGTAAATGCATATTGTAACAGCTTTGGAGCTGCACACTCTCCTGCCCCACCAGGTGGACTTTTGGGAAGCAGGTGTTGGAAAATCTCGCGCAAAGTTTTTGATTCGCCGGCTTGATTTAAAAAATGATACTGATCGAAAATTTTGTTTAAAAGTGAGACTGAATGGGTTTTTCGCAAGTGCTTTAAAAGATTTATTTTCTCTAATTCTTCAGCCAAATCTGCATTTTCTTTTTCTAAAATAGCATTGTTTATGAGCGTAATCTCGCGCATACCATCATCTACAAAGGCATTGTAAACTTCGCTATTATACACTGGTGGTGCGAAGCCGGGATAATTTGTTCCGTCTGCCAGGCCACCGGAAAAAGCAGCTAGGAAGCCAATTTGCCCATCAGTGTTTTTTACAATCAATACACCGAACATTTTGCCAATTCCATGGCTCTCGCTATCAGATTGCAATCCAAAATTATGCTCCCATTCACCCTGTGTTTCAAGGTGTTTCTTTAATAAATCAGATGCTTCAACACAAAGCGGATGCGGCTTATAACTAAATGGATAGGTGAATTTTTCAGGAAGCTCTTCAATCTCAATAGCCCGATTGAAAAGGTGAAATAGCTCGATTTTATTTGAGTTGGTCACAATAGTTTTTGAGTGCTTAAAGCCGATAGCTATCAGGCATCTTTTGCAAGCCGGTTTCTTACGTATTCTTTCTCGGTTTTTCCGTGTGGTGCCGGTTTTCCGTCATCACCAAGGTTAACCATAGTTACATTTTCAATGGTCAAGATGGTTTTTCGGGTCATCATATTCCGCACTTCGCAGCGCAGCACAAGAGAGGAACGACCAAATTTCACTACATCAATGCCAATCTCAACAATATCGCCCTGATGCGAAGCTTCCGAAAAATTAATATCAGAAATATACTTGGTAACAACCTTTTTGTTCTCGAGCTGCACAATGGCGTACAAAGCCGCTTCTTCGTCAACCCATTGCAGTAAGCGACCGCCAAACAAGGTGCCATTCGGGTTTAAATCTTCGGGTTTAACCCATTTTCTGGTGTGAAATCTCATAGAATCTCTTTCTGTGCGCAAAGATATGAGAAAGAAAATAGTGATTCGTTCAGAATGAATTGCTAATGGCATAAGGATTATAAATCGCTTAAAATTTCGATATTTATCAATTCAAATCCTCCCGAAAATGCAAGATGATTATCTGGAAAGTGTAAAAAAGCAATTTGCATATTACAAGCTCCTTGGCGAACGCACCTTTCATCAGCTCAGTGATGACGATTTACTTTGACAATACAATGCTAATAGCAATTCTATTGCCATTATGGCTAATCACTTATGGGGCAATATGCTTTCTCGATGGACCGACTTTTTAACCACAGATGGCGAGAAAAATTGGCGCAAGCGCGATGCAGAATTTGAAGAAAGCATTAAAACCCGCAGAGAACTTGAAGAAAAGTGGGAAGCCGGATGGATGTGCTTATTTGAAGCTCTGGAAAGTATAAATAGCAAAAATTTCAACGCCACGATTTACATTAGAAACCAAGGACATACCATTACAGAAGCTATAAACAGGCAGTTGGCACATTACGCCTACCATGTAGGTCAAATAGTGTATGTGGGTAGAATGGTAAAAGGAAAAGACTGGAAAAGTTTGAGTATTCCAAAAGGCGAATCAACTACTTTTAATGCCGATAAATTTAAACAGGAAAAACACAAAGCCCATTTTACAGATGAGTTTTTAAAACCAAAAGAATAAACAATTCAAAAATTGCGCTCAATTATATGGAAACAACGCTTTCGCTTCATAACTATCTCGCTTTACTCCTTTTTGCCATAGCATGGCCTATTTATTTTTCAATATTTAGTTTCGCACTGATTTTAGATTTGGCAATAAATTTAATCCTTATTCAAAAAAGCCATTTAGAGCATCCAAAAGTGATTTTGGTGCAGGCACCGGCCGGTTCGTTTCTTTGCTTACAAACACGAGTGTAGTTTCAGCGCTTGTTAATAAGTCTGCATTTTCATTAAATATATCATAGTTAAATTTTATTCGGGCTGTCGGCATTTCTTCAATTCTGGTTTCTACCGTAATTAAGTCGTCATAGAGTGCCGGTTTAAAATAGCGGACTGAAAAATCGCGTACAGGAAGCATGAGCCCAGATTCTTCTATTTGGCGGTAGCTGGTACCTAGTTGGCGCATAAGTTCAACCCTTCCTACCTCATAATAGGCAGCATAATTGCCGTAATAAACATAACCCATTTGGTCTGTTTCAGCGTAGCGCACCCGTAATTCTGTTCTATTTTTTACCATAGAGCAAATATAATGCGGATGGTTGCAAATAAATAAGAATCTTTAACATCAATCTTATAATCTGATTTTGATTGAGTCAAAAAATGGCTAACTTACGGCCGTAAAAATCACTATTTGATTTTTTAAAACAACATTAAAGTATTAACCGAGTTAAATAACCAATATCAACTGTTCAATCCGGTGAAAAGAAGCATCTAAGAGCTTTATTTCATGAATGGGTTTAACGTAAAGCATCTAACCAATTAGGTATCATTCAAGTACTGCAAATTGGTGGTATTCTATACGAAATTATTTAAATAAAACCGTGCCAAATGTCAGGAATAACAGGCTTTTCAAATATTTTCATCCCCTGTAAAACATTTAGTTATTGCAATAGCGTCACGGCTTTTTTTTTAACTTTTTTCTACGAATATTTGCCTCGCGTTTCGGCAATGTTAAAAAGGCATTAAGCCTTTGAATGAAATCAGGTTATTAACTTTAACTACACGTATCAAGAAATGAGTAATAAACATGAGAAAGTGTGGGACGATTGTCTTTCAGTAATTAAAGACAATGTAACCCTGCAAGGCTTCAAAACTTGGTTTGAACCGATCAAACCGGTGAAGCTTGACAACAATGTGTTGACTATACAAGTACCTTCTCAGTTTTTTTACGAGTGGTTGGAAGAACACTACATACATTTACTTAAAAAAATTATCAGGAAAGAATTAGGCGATGAAGGCAGGCTTGAGTACAGCATTATAATGGAGGGTAACTACTCCGACTCGAGTCCCTACACTGTTAAGATTCCAACCTCAAACCGTCGTGCGATTAAGAATCCGGCCGTTCAGGTACCTGTTAATGTCGGCAGCAAACAGATCAAAAATCCGTTTGTTATTCCGGGATTGAAGAAAATCAATGTAGATTCCAATTTAAAACCAAACTACTCGTTTGAAAACTTAGTGGAAGGTGATTGTAACCGACTGGCGCGCTCTGCGGGATTTGCTGTTGCAAAAAACCCCGGCGGAACCGCTTTTAACCCTTTATTGATTTATGGTAGCGTTGGTTTGGGTAAAACCCACCTGGCTCAAGCCATTGGTATTGAAATTAAAAACAGATTTGAGAATAAAACGGTACTCTATGTAGAGTCAGAAAAGTTTATTCATCAATTTATCGATGCCGTTAAAAACAACAATGTAAACGACTTTAGTCATTTTTATCAAATGATTGACGTGCTGATTATTGACGATGTACAATTTCTTGCAGGAAAAGAAAAAACGCAAGACATGTTTTTCCACATCTTCAATCATTTGCACCAAACCGGCAAACAAATCGTACTTACAAGCGATAAAGCACCAGTAGAAATGCTGGGCATGGAGCAACGTCTCCTTTCGCGATTTAAGTGGGGCCTGTCTGCCGATTTGCAAACACCGAGTCTAGAAACGCGTATAGCCATTCTGGAGAAGAAAATGTATGCCGATGGAATTGAACTTCCTAAAGATGTAGTAGAATATCTCGCTTATAGCATTACCACCAATATTCGTGAACTTGAAGGTGCGTTGATTTCACTTATCGCTCACTCGTCGCTTAATCGCAAGGCCGTAACCCTCGATCTCGCTAAGCAGATGATTGATAAATTTGTGAAAAACACTGCGCGTGAAGTATCTATCGATTATATTCAAAAAGTGGTGTGCGATTATTTTGATTTGCCTATTGAATTATTGAAATCTAAAACGCGTAAACGCGAAGTGGTTCAGGCGAGACAAATCGCTATGTTCTTTGCGAAGAAAATGACCAAAAGTAGCTTGGCAAACATTGGAATGCACTGCGGTGGAAAAGACCACGCAACAGTACTTCACGCCTGCCGAACGGTGAATAACCTTCAGGAAACTGACAAGCAATTTAGAAAGTATTTAGACGATTTAGAGAAGAAACTAAGCATACAATAATATTTGCCAACCTTTTGAAATCCAAAAAAGTCCTGCCCAAAGCAGGACTTTTTTTTTATTAACAGGCAACCCTTAGCTAACCCTTATTGAACAGTTTGAGAATCCACGGTTCAGAATTATCTTTGGTGCTTTTATCAAATAGCTTGTTTAACTTTAGCATCGAATGAAAATTTTTCCAAAATTCCTGATCTTTGGTTTGTTTATATTGAGTTGCACGGCCATAAATAAATCAGGGGCTTTGCGAATACCTGAAGACGCAAAAGATGTACGCATTTTAAATAGAGCAGAATTTAGTCAAAAGTCAGATCCGATAAATATAAAATTCGCCCAACAAAGTGGGGATTATATCGTATTTGATGTATCTTATTCAGGAGGTTGCGCAGAGCACACTTTTGATTTAGTGACAATGGGTGCCTTTTCGGCAACTTATCCACCCGAAGTAGAAATAAGTTTAAAGCACAATAATAATGGTGACGGATGCAGAAGTGTTATTGACCAAAAACTCTATTTCAATATTAGCCAGTTAAAATATGATGGCACTGCAAGAGTATTGCTAATCATTAAGAATACTGATAAAACCCTTGAATACAACTATTGATTAAATGAATAAAATCTACCTTCTGGCAATCGTTATGCTTTTCTCGCTTTCCGGCAAATCGCAAATAAGCCATGGAGGCGAGCCGTTTGATTGGAATGAAAGAGGGTCAGCTAACCTCAATTTTGAGGCCATGCCGGCAATTGACCTGGAAACGCTAAAACGCGAGGATGCGATTTTTGACCAGCAAAAAGATATTCCCTGGCGGTTTGGAGCCAATATTCCGGTAGATCTGGACATTAACAATAGTGGAAACTGGACTATTCTCCAAAATGGCGACCGGATATGGAAACTATCCATAAAAGCAAAAGGTGCTTTGACAATTAATTTTGTTTTTGACCAATACCATTTGCCGGAAGGCGGAAAAGTATTTGTTTACGATATTGATAAAAAACAACTCCTGGGCAGTTTTACCAGTGAAAATGCCAGTCCGGAGAGTTCCCTCGGTGTTGGTTTTATATTTTCAGATCAACTCGTTATTTCTTATTACGAACCTGCAGGGGTGGCCGGACAAGGCTATTTGCACATCAATAATGTAACACACGGATATCGCAATGTACTTCTGGAAAAAGAAATAGAAGCTAAAGGGCCATTTGGAACTTCCGAAGCGTGTAATGTAAATGTAAATTGCCCGGAAGGGTTGCCTTACGGGATTCAAAAAAGAAGTGTGGCTCTGATTGTGGTCGGTAATAACGGTCACTGCACTGGCGCCTTGATCAACAATACTTCACAAGATCTTACACAATATTTTCTTACTGCCAATCATTGTTTGGGAGCTCAAGGTAATTGGATTCTATACTTTAATTACGAAACGCCCGACTGCGATGGAAATGGGGATGCACCTATTAACCAGAGTGTTTCCGGCGCTACGCTTAAAGCAAAAAACGCAGAAAGCGATTTTGCCCTTTTGGAAATTAATAACCCCATTCCCGATTCTTACAATGTATGCTATTCGGGTTGGGACGCCACGGATGACCCGAACACGTTGGCATCGGCTTATGGAATACACCACCCGGCAGGCGATATTAAGAAAATTAGTATTGAAAATGATGTTCCTACTCAAACTGCGCTTGGCGGTTTTGTGCACGAGGTGTGGTTTGTTAACAACTGGGAGCTTGGTGTTACCCAGGGTGGGTCATCAGGGTCTCCCCTTTTTAATCAGTCAGGCCGAATTATTGGACAGCTCGCCGGCGGACAGGCAGATTGTATAGGAAATGTAAACAATGGCCAATATGATTATTACGGACGATTTGGGGTTTCGTGGGATTTCGGGGATACACCCGTTACCCGCCTCAAAGACTGGCTAGACCCTGGAAATACCGGGATGCTTATTGTTCCAAATTCTTGCGCCGGAAGTGAGCCCACAATTGATGCCTCTCTGGTAGAAATAAATGGAATTGAAACGCCGACCTGTAGTCTGGAACCTCTACAGCCAACCATTAACGTGCTAAATACCGGAAGCGAAACGATTACAGAAATCACCTTAAGCCTGACTATCAATGAATTGAGTCAGAATAATATAAACTGGAGCGGAAGCATCGAGCCTTTCTCTTTTACTGATATTTCGCTTGGTGTGATAAATCCAGTTTTGGGCGCCAATAATATAGAAGTTGAAATAATAGATGTAAACGGTGAGACCGATGCTGTAATAGCCGGAAATTACCGAGCCACGGATTATTATGGAAATGAGTCGAGTCAGACTATTTCACTCGGAATTATTTTTGACAATTATCCTTTAGAGACCACCTGGAGACTGGAAACTGAAAGTGGTTTTGTTCTCGCCTCAGGCAGCGGTAATTCGGCAGTGGCTCAGATTGAAGAAAATATCTGTGTCGGTTTGGGTTGCTACACTTTTATAATAGAAGATAGCGAAAATGATGGAATTTGCTGTGCTTACGGAACAGGCTCATATACACTCACAGATATGGAAGGAGCTGTTTTAGCATCAGGAGGTCAATTTGGCTCCCAGCAATCAACAGATTTCTGTATTTCTACTGTAGTGGATATTCCAAACGCTGCACAAGAGTTTATTAGCATTTACCCTAATCCTACCAATAATCTGTGCCATATCTATCTCGGCGATACAGCCAATAGCGTTTTGTCGATTCAGGTTACTGATGCTATTGGTAAAGTTGTAATCAGACAAACAAACTTTGGCAGCAATGCACGAACCTTGACAATGGCAACCGCCAGGTTTGGTGAGGGAATCTACTTTGTGACTATTCAAACCACTATGGGGACGGCTACTCGGAGGATTGTTGTTATTAGATAGCTTTAAGCTATAAGCCGCAAGCTTCAAGCGAAAATTTTTTGCGTGTTTTGATCCAATTTGTTTATTGAACCTCTATCTCAAATTATAGGTTGAGAGTTATAGTCAGTGATATTGGAAGCATCAAAAATGTGTGCTCACTTTCTTCCACACGCAAACGCTCGCGTCTAGCGAGGGTTCAATCCTCTGGCGTCCCGCCAGGTTTTATTGTGCAAATTCTCTTAACGTCATCAAGTCGTGTTGGTTTGAAATAAAAACAAACGATAAGACTCTGAAACCCGGCGGGACGCCTGAAAAAACGTCCCCAAGCTAAAAGCTTGGCGACTGTGCGACAAGAAGTAAAATAATTTGGTCAGTGTAATTTAGGCAACATCAACTTGAAGCTTAAAGCTTATGGCTTGTAGCTCATCAGTAATGTCCCGACCGTTTTCGAATGAACCACTCAATACTCAAGAGAATTAAGATAAGGAAAAACGGCCACTTAAAATTGAGAAATGAGCTCAATATTTCTGTGGTATAGCTTACGGGCTGCATTGATTTTGCCGCTTTTATATCTTTTACCAATTGGTCTACCTCACTGGGATAAAACAGTTTCCCGCCGGTACCTTGCGAAATGGCATTCAACAAATTGTGATTTGCAGTAAGCTCGGCAGCTTCGAGTGCAAATGGACGAATTACTATGCTTCCGCTATCGGTAAGCCGCTCTCCATTTTGATCAACGCTGGCAGTAAATGCGTAATTGCCCACAGGCAATACGCCGGCATCAAGGCGGTAACTCACATCAGTACGCGAAAAAACAAAAGGATAACTCTTTCCAGTTTCGTCGGTAAAGACGATGTTTACCTCAGGTTCGTTTACAGGTTCGTAAGCTGCATTGTAGAGTTCGGCAGTAAGGACAACCGACTCATTTTCCATAACATTGGCAGGAGATTGTACTCTAAAAAGGCGCTTGTCATCTTTTACCGAAAGAAATTGTACAATGCTTCCAAAAAAGCCATCAAACAGTTCATGGTTTTCGTTTAATGCGAAATTGTAAAGTCTCCAGCGCCATATTCCGTCTCCGAGAAGCATGGCAGACTTTTGATCGCCGACTTTGGTAACCAAAAGCAAAGGATCTTTAGTAGGAATATTCCCAATCTTCTGATAAAGTACTGTTTCAGAAGCATTGCTGGTTCTCCATTCGCCGAAAGGCATACGCAGCGGAGGTGCATCTGAAAGAAAGGAATTAAAATTCTCGTTAATTCTAAATTGTCCAAAACCGGAATTTACAGAAGCTCCTACATCATTAAGTGTGTTTTTTGAAGACCCTATGCGAACCCCGAAATCTGTGAGATTACCCAGATTTGTCTGACTGCTTACCACAACCATAACAGGTATTTTGGTATCGCGCATTTGATTAAGCAAGTTTGCATTTCCATCACCGGAAGGAAGACCATGAAGAATAAGCACGTTATAATCGAGTAGTTTATTTTGAAAATCAGTGATATAGGCCACTTCTACTTCATAATTTTCATTAGAAGAGATAGCATTTCTAAGGGCAGCAATATCGGGATGCGGAGCATTACCCAAAATCAAAACTTTCTCGCGGCCATCGATCACATCAATAAATACAGATCGTTGATTATTAGCGAGTGTAAGCTCATCGGGCACTGCATTTATTCGAATGGTGTAGCGCTGCAACCCGGGTTTCTCAGCACTGAGTAAGAACCGAACCATTTTTTCATCCTGTTCACTTTCGGGAGTAAAAGAGCCAGATTCCACTACATCGTTTCCTCTTAAAAGTGCGTAATCAATCTTTACTCCTTCGAGCTTATCGGCTCTAAAGCGCGCCTCTACGGGAAATTTATTTCCAAGAAAGGCAATTCTATTTGCGGCTACTTCCGCAATAAGGGCATCTTTTCGGCGAATGGTATCGCCCATGGCCACGGTATAAACAGGTGCATTAATTCCCGTTACGGAGTAGCGAGGATTTGACCCACGGTTATAAATCCCATCTGTGGCAACGATTACCGCTCCAAGATTTCTATTGGCAAAGCGGCTCTTAACAGATTCAAAAAGGTCGGAGATATTTGTAACCGGATCGGTGAAATTTGTGTCTAAACCCTCATTAACTTTCTGGCCAAAAGTATAGATTGATACCGTATAATTGTTACCAAGTTGATTCTGAACACTTGCGGTAAGCTGCTCTATTTGAGCACGTACTTCGAGAGAGTCTTTGCTTAAAACCATCGAACCTGAATTATCGAGTGCGAGTACTATCGAAGGCGGCTCAATATCAGTCTGGAAATAGCGCACCAAAGGCCCTAACAAAAGGAAAGCAATAATAGTAATGAGCGCAAAACGCAGGAAGCCGAGGAAAACCAGCACTGCCTTAGACAAATCTTGAAGCCGCTTATCTTTATAATAGAGCAGTAAGGCAAAGCCAAGCCCTAGTAATGGGCAAAGGGCAATGGCCCAGGTAGGATATTCTGTGATTAGATTCTTCAATTAGCTAGTATCTGTCTGTGGATTTGTAGGTCTGGATCAAAAAGTTCAAGATCAAGCGCCGTGCTGAGCTTGTCGAAGTGGCTTGCACAGATTTGAATACTTAGCGCAGCGATCTCACCACCGCAGGGCGTAATCAAGGAGTCCCGCTGGGGCGGGATGACTGTTATCAAATCAAGCATAACGAAGATATTGGGCATTATGGACGGACACTAGGTTAGCATTCCCCCATCTACATTAATAGTTTGGCCGGTAATATAAGCGCTCATATCAGAACCCAGGAATACACAAAGGTTGGCTACATCTTCGGGTGTGCCGCCACGCTTTAGCGGAATGGCATCGCGCCATCCTTGCACTGTTTTTTCATCAAGTGCTCCGGTCATTTCGGTTTCTATAAAACCCGGGGCAATGGCGTTGCAGCGTATGTTTCTGGAACCGAGTTCGAGAGCAATAGACTTTGTAAATCCGAGTACTCCCGCTTTTGCAGCAGCATAATTTGCCTGACCTGCATTCCCCTTCACTCCCACTACCGAACTCATATTAATAATCGATCCGGCACGTGCTTTAAGCATAGGTTTTAGCACAGCTTTAGTTAGGTTGAAAACAGATTTTAAGTTTACCGCCATTATTTCATCCCACTGCTCTTCGCTCATGCGCATAAGCAGGTTATCGCGGGTTATGCCGGCGTTGTTTATCAAAATATCAATACGACCGTATTCAGCAATTACATCATCGGCCAGCTTTTGAGCGGCGTTAAAATCGCCGGCGTCGCTTTTAAATCCTTTTACAGTTCCGCCTTTTGCCGAAAGCTCGCTTTCGAGCGCTTTGGCTTTATCGTCAGAACTCATGTAGGTAAAGCACACTGTGGCGCCCTGATCTACAAACATTTGAGCTATGGCCTTCCCTATTCCGCGGGAGGCACCTGTTACGATTGCGATTTTTCCTTCAAGTAATTTCATGAATTGAATTTCAATATTTGCCGTAAAGTTAAAAACTATGCGCAATGGTGAAACTTAAAGTTCTTTAATAACCACTGATTGCCTCCAAACTTTGGTGAAGAAATTTCATTATACAAAAAATTCAACATGAAACTTTTATTTCTACATTTGATCGCATAAACAAGAAAACTAAAAACGATGAAAAACATCTTTACATTACTAATCGCTTGCATGTTGGCGGTTACAGTTTCAGCTCAAACAGAGGGTTCAGAAAAAATTAATTACGGCAATCGAATTACAAAGGGAACCGTTTTGTTAACCGGTGATGTAAATTTTGCAAACGCCAGTAATGATTTCAGTGAGAGTAACGAGTTTAGCCTGAACTTTGGCGCCGACTTTGCACTGAGTAAAAGGTTTGCTATAGGCTTGGGGGTAGGGTACGAAAAAAGTAAGTTTACTTTTAATAAAGATACCCCTAGTGAGGGCGAATCAGAGATGGACGCCTTTACAATTGCTCCGGCCTTTACTCTTTTTGGAGATGTGAATTTTGGTTGGCTGCAGCCTACTGCAACACTTGCAATACCCATTAGTTTTGGCGAAAGAAACAATAATTCTGGTGAAAGCGATTTACGCTACACGGCTTTTGGAGGCTTAGTGAGTGGAGGATTCAATATTTATTTAAGCAGAAAACTGGCTCTCACTGCCTCTCTGGGTTTAGTTAGTTATTCTCAAACTTCTTATGAAGATTCGGATGATACCGACAATCGTTTTAGTATCGGCTTTGGTACTAACAATTTGAATTTTGGGCTACTATTTCTTTTGGGATCTGAATAAATTCTTGTGAAAGTATTGTTTTACTTACTACATAAACCCGGCAGGAATGTCCGGGTTTATCATTTATATACAATGCTATATTTGTTTCTTTTGAAGGTCATAATCATTTCTAATTCCTAATCAAAAATTATTAGAACTTCCTAAACAGTTGCTCAAACGAAAGCCTTTACGGTAGTGATTCTTCTATTTCACTTTATCATTTCGGATATGCGGGTTTGAGGAATATTCAAATCTTTGGAATGTTGATATGCGCTAATTTCGCAAGGCAGCCGGAATTTCTGGTTTAGGATCTTTAACTGATGTCTCCTTTCTCGGATTTTTTTCATAATTCTTAATTAATGAAACGAAATTATTTCTACTTGACTTGCTTTATTCTTTTCCCAGCTAGAATAAGTCAACATTGGCAATGCAACCATTTCTTCCTTTCTATCATCATTTAGGAAAGAAAACATCATGAAAAAATTTACACTACTCTTCCTATTTCTACCCTTATTCGCCTCAGCGCAAACAATCCCAAATGGTAACTTTGAATCGTGGATTTGGGTGGGATGGACTGAGCATTTTGAATCTTGGACTTCAGAAAATACTGAGGACTACAATATTGTAAGTGTGGACTTTGACTCTTACGAAGGTGAAACTGCCATGCGGGTTACAGCTCAACCTAACGGATTGGGTGATTATGGAGAAGCATACAACCTGTTTGAAATAGACGCCATTCCGGCTGCTTTGAATTTCTATGCCAAAACCGAAGTAGCGTTTGGCGGAACGTCAGTTGAAATCACTTTCCTGAATCTGGATGTCGAAGTCTATTCAGAAATATGGTTTGGCACTGAAAATTGGGAAGAATATACCTTGGTAAGCATTCCATTAGTCCAAATAGAGCCTGTAATAACTCATGCCAAAATAAAAGTAATAGCGGAGGTGGGCGACCTCGTAGCCGGCACAGCCTGGATATCTGTAGATGCGATGGAGTTTGGAGAGCCACTAAGTGTAAAGAAAACGGAAATGAACACATTTAGAATTTACCCTAACCCCGTAAGCGAAAATCTCACCATACAATCTATAAGTGGTTCATTGGGAAATTTGAAAATTACTGACGCCCTGGGTAAAATTGTGATAGAGAAACAGGTTCAGGAAAACCAAACGACAATTGGTATTCAAAATCTGGCTGCCGGAGTTTATATGATAAGCAGTGATAAAGGTAATCTGAAGGCTTCCAGGTTTATGGTAAAATAAGAATCACTTCTATTATTAGCAACCGCCTCTTCCCTTTCGCCATCATATAATTAAAGAAAAACATCATGAAAAAATTTACACTAATCTTCCTATTTCTCCCATTATTCGCCACAGCGCAAACAGTCCCAAATGGCAACTTTGAAAGCTGGTTTTGGGTAGGATGGTCTGAAAATCCCGAATTTTGGGTAACCGATAATACGGAATTAGGGCCGACAGTAACTAAGGATTTCGATTCTTACGAAGGTGAAATTGCCATGCGGGTTACGGCACAGCCTACGAGTTTGGGTAGTTATGGCGAAGCAAATACGCTTATCTCACTCACCGAAGTTGCTACAGCCTTAAACTTTTACGCTAAAAGTGAAGTTGAAAATGGCAGTGTTGCCGTGAATGTAACCTTTCTAAACGGCGAGACTGAAGTTTATACCGTACACTGGTTCGGAAATGAGAACATGGAAGAATATACGCTTGTTTCAGTTCCTTTAAGTCAGGTGCTGCCCCCTCCAGGAATAGTTACTCATGCACGCATCAGCGTAAGCGCAGAATTTGCCGATTTGATAGGTGGTACAGCGTGGATATCTGTCGATGCGATGGAATTTGGGGAACCGCTACTGGTAAAGGAGAACGAATTAAATTCTTTTAAAATCTATCCAAATCCCACAAGTGATGTGCTAAACCTTCAAACAGAAGCTAGTGTAGAATCTGTGGACATCTTCAATATCACAGGCGAAAAGATTCGATCTCTAAATGCACCTGAAATTGAAAAGCCTATTGATGTTTCTGCGCTAAGCAAAGGAGTCTATTTGATTAGATTTAATACTGCAACGTCGAGTTTTGTAAAGCGGATGGTAATTGAATAGATTGGTAACATTTCAATTTCATCAAAACTTTCGACGAACAAATGGTAAGAATCTTCTGAATTCTGACCTTCGATTAATTAGCTTAGCAGCTGATTCTACGATGAAATTATGATTTTGAAAAGACTTATACTCATTGGCCTTTTGCTCTTTATTGCCGATTTTTTTATAGCCTGCTGCCGTTGTGATAGTCCGCCAATAATTGAGTACAAGCGATGTGAGCTCGAAGTTTTCAACTTGAAATACACCGATACTGAGTACGATAAATTAATCACAGATAGCATTGAAACAGAGAAATATGGAATTCAACTCCAGTTCACTCAAAAAGAAAATACTTGCCAAGTAAAATCATCGGGACTCTTTGTAAATACTGCACTGGCATGCAGCTGTGATGAGACAAACGGTAAGGCATTAGACCGTTTCCAATCGATAAAAATCTTTACGGTTCATCCATTCGATTCCATCCATCCGGCAGAATCAGATATTACAAAATACTTTATTGCAGGGATGAGTTATTGGGATCAAACATCTATTCCTGAATATGTTGCGTATCAAAATAATTATGATGATGGCATGACCTATTTCGGCCACAGAGATATTCTATCAATAAGACTCAATGCTATTCCAGACAGCACGATGACCCGCCAATTTAAGATTGAGGCTACAATGACAGATGGAAGGGTTTTAACACAAAACAGTCCGCTGGTAGTTCTTTATTAATCTTTCCAGAAATCTGTACCTATGAGAGGCATTTGATTTTTACAACCTACTTCGAAATTGATTAAACTACACAGAAGAAAACTCAATTATTCTTTCTCAAATAAACAGATTTGATGTATGCACCCGGAGCAAGAACCGGCAGGTCACTAAGTTTATAATCCTTAATATTTCGAGTGCAAATAATACTAATTTCACTGGAATCAAGAGCAGAGTAATACTGCATTGCATCTTCAAAGTCCTTGAATTTAGAATTGAGAGCCGTTAAAATCGATTCTTTTTTCATATCAATTACATCGACTATTGTCAATAATTCTCGAAGTTTATCAGTTACCTTTTTGTGGCTTCCAACCTTTCTCAAAACATAGTAAACATTGCTAATAATTACTGGGGATACAAATCCCTTTAGTTTACCTGAACTACATAAAGAAAGAATTTTATCAGCAGAATCTGAGAAAGGGACTCTTCCTGCAAACGAATCCAAAAGAACATCTGAATCAATTAGGACTTTATCCATTTTTTAGATATTTCTCGGTCAACGCCTCGGTTAAAGCCGCTTTATAATCGAAATTATCCGGAAGTTTAAATGATCCACTTATTGATTTAACTACGGGCGTAATTTCAATTTCGTCATGAACCTCATCAATTGTTATTGTCTTCAGGTAGTTTTCTATTAAACTTGAAAGGCTTCTACCTTGGCTTTTAGCGTAGCGTTTTGCCTTTTCAATAACAGACTTCTCTAAGGTCAGTGTTAGTTTTGTACTCATCTCTTTGTGATCTAAATCATTAGACTTATTGCAGTGTGAAAGTACAACAATCTTATCAAACGTGCAAAATTATTAGTTTTTACACGTGTGCGAGTCACAGTAAACTTATTACGACCTCATTGAGTTGATATTATTTATAAACCTATAATCGATTGCCTATTTGGAAACATGAACCGTAAAAACAAAATCTTTTAGTATTTCAACCCTATCTGGAAGAGAGAGATCGGGTGTGCTTTGCTCCTGGCCCAGCGGTACATTCAGCATTTCAAGAAATGGAATTAAATACTGCGATTTTATGGCGTACCCTGCTCCTTCTGCGCCTTTGAGCTTGGCGTTTATCACACCGATTATTTGTCCGCGCTCATTGTAAAGCGGGCTGCCGCTATTGCCCGGCTGCACCGGTGCCGAAAATTGATATTGCGAATAGGAACCTTTATAGCCTGTAAGCGAACCTATTATTCCATCAGTTACTTTTATTTCTTCGCCCATTGCGCTCACCATTGGGTATCCCAATACAAAAGCCGGTGCACCCTGACGCTCCGCTTTTGCAGAAATACTGTAAGGCAAAATTCCTAAGCCGAGCGATGCGCTATCGGCTTTTATCAGAGCCAAATCAAGATCAGCATCAAAGCCAATTACTTCGGCTACGGTTGTATCCGAACCATGAATAATATCTACTTTTTTGCGGTCTTTTACTACGTGATAGTTTGTTATTAAATATCCTGATGAATTAACTGCAAAGCAAGTTGCCTGGCCTCCGCCAAAGGAAGATGTTTCGGGCAAGTCGCCAATGGGGTTGTATATGTCTTCTTCGCCGGTGTAGGTTTTTGAGTTTCTTTCGAATATTTTAATACCTGTTTCGGTAGTGACCTCCTTGGTTCCGCTAAAACCACCACTTATTTGGATATAGTAATCATAGCCATTTTTCATATCTATCCCTAATGTGAGTGTAGCAATATCAACAGCAAATCTTCCTTCTGAATAAACTTTATAAGAATAATTCTCACCATACCGAATTGCAAAAATATAGTGATTATTCAGGTATATTTTATAGGCTGTGTCATACACACCATCTTTCATCACAAAATGAATTGTGCTGTAATCATCTTGAGCTTTTGATTGAAATGGTAGCGAAATAAAAATGAACACACATAGAAATAGCCTCATAGCGCAGGTTTAAATTAAATAAGGGCAAGGTAAGGTTTTTCATGTTTTGATAAAATAAGTAGGCAACTAGCTGATTTCTTTCTTTGCGACCTTTGCGTGAGATCTTGGCGTGCTTTGCGGTTAAAACAAGCACCTCGATGCTCTTCCATCAAAACAAAAAATCCCCACGAATACTCGCAGGGATTTCAAATATGGTTTATTTGTCTTTCGGCTTACGCAGTAACACCCATCACTTCGGCCATTTTTTTACCGATCTCTGCCGGTGAATCAACAACGTGGATTCCGCATTCGCGAAGTATTTTCTTTTTGGCTTCGGCCGTATCGTCATCGCCACCAACTATAGCGCCGGCATGACCCATTGTACGCCCTTTTGGTGCAGTAACTCCGGCTATAAAACCAACCACGGGCTTGGTACCGTGCTCTTTTATCCAGCGTGCAGCTTCTGCCTCAAGGTTTCCACCTATCTCGCCTATCATTACTATTCCTTCGGTATCCGGATCGGCCATAAGCAGTTGCACCGCTTCTTTGGTCGTTGTTCCTATTATAGGGTCACCACCAATTCCTATCGCCGTTGATTGACCCAATCCAGCTTTGGTAATCTGGTCAACTGCTTCGTAAGTCAATGTACCCGATTTAGATACGATACCAATAGTTCCTTTTTTGAAAATAAAGCCCGGCATAATGCCCACTTTCGCTTCACCGGCTGTCATAACTCCAGGGCAATTAGGGCCAATAAGTGTACAGTCGTTTAGTGTGTCAATAAAGTTTTTCACTTTTACCATATCGTTTACCGGAATACCTTCGGTAATGGTAACTATAACTTTAATCCCTGCATCAGCAGCTTCCAGAATAGCATCTGCCGCGAACGCCGGCGGAACAAAAATAATGGTCACATCGGCACCTGTTTCTTTCACTGCATCGGCTACGGTATTAAAAACCGGTTTATCGAGATGCGTTTGTCCACCTTTGCCCGGTGTAACTCCACCTACTACATTGGTGCCATATTCAATCATTTGCCCGGCATGAAATGTTCCTTCACTTCCGGTAAATCCCTGTACGATTACTTTTGAATTTTTATTGACTAAAACGCTCATCTGATATATTTAATTTTTAGGCCACAAACTTACTACATTCGCATGGGCTGTACAAGGACGGAATTTAAAAAGCCGAGAGAACATTGTTTAAGCAAATTTCGCGGAAGCACCAACACAAAAAATGAAAGAACTATTAATACGTTATATGCTTATCCGCATCTTTAATTCATAAAAAAACAGGACATAATAGCCCTGTTCTTCTGGTCAATCGATGTATAATCTTATTAATTCCATGTAACTGTTAAAGTGTGATTTGCGCTATTAAACGTTACCGGCTGATTTGTAATTAACTGCGTAGTAGTAAGTGTAGCCACTTCAAGAGAGTAGGTACCTTCGGGCACAGTTAAAGTTATTTGAGTTTCGCCTGTATTCCACGCCCATGTTCCTGATTCGGGGGTTTGGGGAGCATTTGGGTCGCATTTTGTCGGCCCTTCATCGTAGGTGTAGGCCAAGTTGGAGTTAAATTGATAGAAATTGTCTAACATACAGACATCATAAAACTGAGTAATGTCTGTTTCTGTTGTTCCATTTCCATCGGCATCAATGGCAGGATTGATTTGCAGGCTTAGCGTTTTCCACGTTTTAACGGTAAGCATCTGGGTTTTTGAAGATCCGCCGGTATCTCCGCCACCACCAGTTCCATCTCCACCAGTTCCGCCGCCACCAATTCCGCCGAGGCCGCCTGATCCACCGGACGGAGTGCTTGTGTCTGACGATTCTTTTGCACAGGATGCGAGCGCAAACATGGATACGAACATCCAGATTGAGAGTTTTGATGTAAGTCTTATTTTCATGATTATTGGTTTTTTGCAGACTTATCGAAAGGAATTGAATAAGGTGAACAGTGGTTTCGAGAGAATGCTGAGAAAAATGCAATATCCTTGAAAAAATGGCCGAATTATGTTGCTACCTCTTAGTTGGAAATATTCAAAAATGTTAAATCAGTTTTAATCAATATTGGATTCTAAAACATAGTTGTGGTCATAACACGTCCGCTTACATCTGTAATACACCTACGTGCACTGCTGACTACCAGAAATATCCTTTTAATCCTACGAGTAGATGAGCTTTTGTAAAAAGGTTTATGTTAGTAATTGAAGGTAGTAAACTATTGAACGAGGAATTATTTTGTAGTTTTGCCAACAATCTTCTCTGCCAAATAGAGAAGACGCTATAAACTAAAGATTAGAATTATGATTAAAAATTTACTTTTTTCAACAGGAATCGTAGCAGCATTGACATGCTTTTCTGCTGTAGATTCTAACGCACAAATGACTGAAGGATTTGAAGATGGCTTTTTGCCACCTTGCTGGACTCAAATAGATGCGGATGGTGATGGTCAAGGTTGGTTTCAATACAACGCAGCTGGTTCAGCTTACGAAGGAGCAATGTCAGCGGCATCGGCTTCTTGGAATCAAGCAATTCTTACACCAGACAACTATTTGGTTACACCACAGTTAACAATTGGTGCTGGTGAATTACTTTCATATTATGTTTCTGCTCAAGATCCAGCTTACCCAGATGAAAACTATAGTGTTTTGGTTTCTACATCGGGAAATGAAGAAGCCGATTTTACGGACGAATTATTGGTAGAACTAACAGACTCAGTTTGGACATTGAGAACGATTGACATGTCAGCTTATGAAGGTCAGGATATTTATATCGCGTTCCGTCATTATGATGTAACAGATAATTTTTACATGAAACTAGACAATGTTACCCTTCCTGGTGTTTTCACAAATGTGTGTGTAGTAGATCCAGTTCTTCCAGTAGTTTTACTTGAAGGTGCTGAAAGCTTTGAAGCTGATACGGTAAACTTTCCTGATTGCTGGCAAACTATCGATGCAGATGGAGATGGTAATTCTTGGAATTTACTTCCTGCTGCGAACCTGGCATTTGATGGTGTGGTAGCAGCGAGATCGGAGTCTTACATTAACCCTCCAGGAGCTGGAGCTATAACTCCTGACAATTATTTGATAACTCCTTTATTGGACATTGTAGATGGAGACTCACTATATTACGTTGTAAGAGCAATAAGCGCAAATTTTCCTGCTGAAAACTACTCAGTACTCGTTTCTACAACTGGAACTGAAATTAGCGACTTTTCTGACGAAGTGTTAACTGAAGTTCTTGAATCTGCAGCTTATGAAGGTCGATCTGTTGACTTGAGTGGTTATGCCGGAGAATCAATTTATATTGCATTCCGTCATCATGATGTAACAGATCAGTTCGCTTTCCTAATAGACGCTATCTATCTACCAGGAGTTAATTGTATCCCAGATGCAGTTACAGAATTAGAAAAAGTTGAGTCAAACCTTTTCCCTAACCCTGCAACTAACAACTTGAACATAACTTCATCTCTTGAAGGTGCTGCTACAGTTCGAGTGTTTGATGCAATAGGACGCATAGTTTTAGAGAATAATGTAAACCTTTCGCAGGCTACGTTTACTCAAAACATTTCATCGTTAGAAAATGGTATTTATACAATTCAAATCAGCACAACTGATAAAGTTGCGACGCAGCGATTTGTAAAACAATAATTGATTGATTAATTCTCAATTAGAGAAAAGCGGAACTTCGGTTCCGCTTTTTTTTTGGCTTTATAAATCCGTAAAGTCGCATTTTATTTTTTCTATTTAACATATCTCGAAGCCACAATACTTCCCGCATATCATGTGATTTGCTCACTCTCTGGTTCAAAGATTTTATAAGGAAACGAACGATTCTTGTGAGAATTGCTAAATTTGTTTAAATAACTTTTATTCAAACATTTTTAAACAACAAGCAGATGATTAAAAATTTACTTTTTGCCGGATTAACATCGTTAATTACGGTTACAGCAAGTGCTCAGTGTATGGACTGGGTTGATCCAGCCCCTCCGGAAGCGTATTTGAGCTTTGGTGATGTGCCATGTACAGGCCAATCACGAGAAATAACTGGTTTCGAAGTGTATAAGTCTGAGGCTTACATATTAGCAAATGTTCAGATAGGCGATAATTTTACTTTCAGCATGTGTAACGGCCCTGGCGCTGGAACATGGGTTCCTGAATTTACAGTTATAGCTCCGTCAGATGCAGTTGATAACTTTGGAGCCGGTGATGGCGATGGTTGCTCAATTACCTGGACAGCGTCAGAAGCCGGGATTTACAAAATCGTAATAAACGAAGCTGGAAATTGCGGAGTAGCTGGTGCTGTTGATGGCGGATTTCCTAAAATTACTACCAATAGTAGTGGCGTAGCTTGTCCGGAATTTCTTGATGGTGCCGAAAGTTTTGAAACAGCGGGTGGAGCGCTACCGGCTTGCTGGCAAGCAATTGATGCAGATGGTGATGAACAGAACTGGACAATAGTGACCAATGATGATGGAAATTTCGGTCTGGATGGTGCCAGTGCTATTGGTTCATTTTCTTATACAGGCCCTGCGGGACCTCTAACGCCAGACAACTATCTTATTACTCCTCAAGTTACTTTGAGCGAAAATGAATCACTCTATTATGCCGTTAGATCACTAAACAGCAATTATTCTGAAGAAGAATATTCTGTATTGGTATCAACAACCGGTACCGATATCGCTGATTTTACTGATGAAGTGTTTGCAGACAATCTGGAGTACGTAAACCAATGGCAGGCAAGAACTGTAGATCTTAGCGCTTATGACAATCAAACCATCTATTTGGCCTTCAGACATTTTGGTGTAACTGACCTTGTTGGATTTGTAATTGATGCAGTGAAACTGCCTGGCACTGTGAACTGTAATCCAGATGCAGTTACAGAACTTGATAAAGTTGAGTCAAATCTTTTCCCTAACCCTGCCACTGACAATGTGAACATTACTTCATCTCTACAAGGTGCAGCGACAGTTCGTGTGTTTGATGCTATAGGTCGAGTTGTTTTAGAGAATACTGTTAACCTTTCGCAAGCTACATTTACTCAAAACATCTCTACTTTAGATAATGGAATTTATACAATTCAAATTAGCACAACTGATAAAGTTGCTACCCAGCGATTTGTTAAACAATAACTAATTGAATAATTCTCAATTAAAGAAAAGCGGAACTTCGGTTCCGCTTTTTTTTTTGACTCGTTTTTTCTGTAAACCCAGCATTCTATTATCTCTTCAACTTGCCTTACCTTTGCCGCCATGCTGCACTACAATACAGACGATACCATTTGCGCTCTCTCCACTCCGCCCGGAATGGGAGCACTCGCCATAATCAGAGTGTCGGGAGGTGAATCTTTTAAGATCATGAATAAAGTCTTTAGCAAAGATTTAAGTTCTGCGCAAGGCAATACCATTCATTTTGGCCGCATTACCGATGGAGATGAGCTTATAGACGAAGTGCTGGTGTCAGTTTTCAGAGCGCCACGCTCCTTTACCGGCGAGGAAAGTGTTGAGTTGAGTTGCCACGGATCTGAATACATTCAATCGCGTATTTTGCAGCTTCTGCTCTCAAATGGTTGCCGCATGGCTCAGCCCGGCGAGTTTAGTCTGCGCGCTTTCGCGAATGGAAAAGTTGACCTCAGCCAGGCCGAAGCTATTGCAGATCTTATCGCCTCATCTACCTCTGCCGCCCACAAACTCGCAATGAACCAAATGCGTGGTGGATTTTCAAAAAAGATAAATGCTCTCCGCGAAAAGCTAATAAATTTCGCCTCTCTCATTGAGCTTGAGCTAGACTTTAGCGAAGAAGATGTGGAATTTGCAAACCGCGACGAACTTACGGCCCTAGTTTCCGGAATTGATACCATGGTAACGGGATTGATGGATAGCTTTGCCACCGGAAATGCGATCAAAAACGGAGTGCCAGTCGCCATTCTCGGCGCTCCCAATATGGGTAAAAGCACCTTGCTCAATGCTTTACTTGAAGATGAGCGTGCCATTGTATCGCATATTCCCGGTACCACCCGCGATACCATTGAAGACGAGATGATTATTGACGGAGTCCGGTTTCGGTTCACCGATACTGCGGGCATTCGCGAAACCACCGATGAAATTGAGACCATTGGCATTTCACGAGCATTTGAAAAAGCGGGTAAATCTGCGGTTGTGATTTATCTTTTTGATGCGGCAACCAGCACTACTTCAGAAATTGCAGATGAACTGGAAAACCTGCGCCAGAAAGTAGGATTGGAAGTGAACATAATCCTTGTTGGGAATAAAATTGATAAGGTAGAAGGCAAGACAGTTGCATCTGGAAAGTTTGAGAATGTGCTTTACATTTCTGCAAAACAAGGAACCGGATTGACTGAATTGAAAACCAGGCTTCTAGCTATAACTAAAACCTTGAGCACTGAGGGGAATGATATTGTAGTCAGCAATATCCGTCATTTCGAAGCATTATCTAAAGCCCACGAAGCGCTTACTTCGGTATTGGCTGGCATTGATTCGGACATTACCAGCGATTTTCTGGCAATGGATATTCGTAGAGGGTTGTTTCACTTGGGTGAGATTACTGGGGAGATTACTACGGAAGATTTACTTGGGAATATATTTTCTAAGTTTTGCATTGGGAAGTAAGTGAGACAGAAAAAATCTGCGATTTTTTCGTAGTCGAACTCATCCCGAAGCGCGCCAGCGATATCGGGATTCTTGCAAGCCAAGAATAATGGATATTACGTTTTATTCACCAATACTCAATGAATCGAATATTCTTCAAATATTAACCAGTAATTACGAAGCATAAATCCTCTCCTGGAACCCAATGAACGCTTCCCTAATATGCTTAATGCTTCCGAGTTCATTCTTTGCATCAGAAACTGATTTATACCTTAATTCCAATATTTTGGGCAGTTTGTCATCATCAAGCTCAGAAAAACCCACGGCAACATATTGATCCAATACGAAATTTAGAAAGCCCTGCTGTTTTGGATTATAGTCTCCCAACTGAAGGTGAGTTTGTAAGCGCATGGAAATTGCGTTTAAACATGAGCCAAGAAAATTTAATACAGATTGCGCAAAGTAAATACTAAATGATCTTACATCGAGAAATCGAAGAAAAAGCTCAAGAATGGAAAGTACCGCCACGGTGGAAAAAGATTACGTATTGGGACATTTTTTATCTGTATTTCTTGAACAGTACAAGGATAAGTTGGTATTCGAAGGGGGAACTTGTTTAGGAAAGTGCTACATCGAAAATTATCGTTTTTCTGAAGATTTGGATTTTGCCGCTTTGGAAAACACATTTGTGCTGAGCAAAAAAATATTAAGAAAATAGTTAAGACTATTGAGAAAAAAACTGGAATTCAATTTTTCGTAGCAGCCATCAACAATGGAGGCAAGGTTGCATTTATGGCTTGAATCTACCTTATCATAACTTTTCTATTTTTGTGATTGAAGTGATTTAACTACTTACCTATGTCCACACAACTCATATTCGACCCCGTAGCGGCAGGATCCCTTAAATGTCCTTTTACCTTTTTTATAAAACTACTATCGGGAAAAAACACAACATTCCAACACGAGCCGTATTCCGTGAAAAACCTGCAAGCTATTTATTCGAAGGATTACGACCAGAATACCCTAAAAACTTTGGCTTTATTAACGGTGGACGAACTCAATAAAGAAGAAAAAAAGTATGCCTCCCATTATCGGCAATTAAAACCAAGAAGAGATTTGGAGGATTATATCGACCAATATTTATCGGAATATTACTTCAATTCCTTCCGTCAAGTTTTTCATATCCTCTCGGCAAACCAACAGCTCTATCACAGAATAAAAATTAGCGAAAAACGGTATAGAAACCTACCGTGCAATTTTGATACTTCTGAGGTTCCCGAACTATCCTTTAAGATTGTGCGAAACGGAAAAAGACTTTCCATTGCCACTTTTTTTCAACTGAACAATGAGAGTTACGAGGCCGCAGAGGTCAACCGGTTCCAGTTTTTAATTTGTTGGAACAATACTTATTACATGCTAAAAAAATCCGATTGGAAAGTATTGGAAGACATTGCCGAAGCCGGGACGTTCGACCATGATACCTACCTTGAAAAATACAACAAGAAACTGAAAAAATATCCGTTGGATCTCGGGGGGGCTTTTAGGGAGGAAACTCGGGAAGCAAGCCCCCAAGCGTTGATTCAGATTTCTGAATTGGGCGGCGACATGTTGATGTTTTTACCCCGTTGGGATTATGACGGCACTATTGTGGAAGACGATAAAGATATATTTACGATTTATGAGGGAGAAAAGCGGATTACTTATAAACGTGATAAAAGAGCAGAACGGGAAACTCTGGAATTCCTGCAAAATGCCCATCCTAATTTTAAAGGCCAAACCATCTTTTTCCTGAAGTTCAACGAAGCTTCCAAAAAGAACTGGTTTTATAATTTTTACCACGAGCAGCTCAAGGATAATTTCTCCGTAACCGGTATGGATATGCTGGGCTATTTTCGGTATTCGAACCACAAAGCACAATCAAACCTTAGCATTACGAAAACATTGGATAACACGGTAGCCGCCCAATTTACAACCTATTTCGGTGCCGAAAAAATAGACACAAAAACCCTTCAAAAAGCTCTAAGCCAAGGAGATCATTTTGTTTTATTGAAGGACAATTCCCTTGGCATACTTTCGGAAGAGTGGTTAAAAAAGTATGCTTTATTTGTAAAAAACGCCAAAATCGATAAAGATGAGATCCAATTTGCCAAATGGCTTCCACTTATTTCGGGTCCAGAACATCATCAGGCTGCCCTTAGTATCGTTTTTCCCAAAAACTGGTTGGAAGAATGGAACCGTTGGAATCAGTCGGAAGACCAACTTTATGTAAAACCGGATTCCATCAAGGCCAAGTTAAGAAATTACCAACAAAAGGGCTACGAATGGTTAAACTTGATGGCCGAAATCAATGCGGGAACCCTACTGGCAGATGACATGGGTTTGGGGAAAACCTTGCAGTCTATCTCTGCGATGGCTTACTGGCTAAAAAGCAATCCAGAATCCAAGTTCTTAATCGTCTCTCCGGCTTCGCTTATCTACAATTGGAAAAATGAATTTGAAAAGTTTGCGCCAGATTTCAACCTCTTCATCTATCACGGCGCCCAAAGGGATATTCACGATTTTTTAAAAGGCGACAACCAGGTGTTGATCACCTCGTATGCTTTGATCAGGAACGATAACGAACTTTTCTCAAACATGCTATGGGAAGCGATCGTGTTGGATGAAGGCCATCACATTAAAAATTACACTTCCCAACAAACCCAGGCCGTACTGAAGCTCAACGGAAAACGAAGGATTATCCTCAACGGGACGCCCATTATGAATAATATCACCGATTTATTCCCGCAATTACATTTTCTATTGCCCCAGCTCTTTCCTTCCCAAAAGCATTTTAAGGAACAATTCGAGAAACCCCTCCAACATAAAAAAATAGAAGGACAAATGGATGCCCTCAAAAAAATGACCAGTCCATTTATGTTAAGACGGACCAAGGAAACCGCTGCCCCCGACCTGCCCCAAAAAACAGAATCCGTGCTTTGGTGCGAGATGGAAGATGAACAGCGTTCGGCTTATGAAGACATAAAAAGCCATGTAAGGAACAATATTATGATCCAAATTAAAGACAAGGGATTAAACAAGGCCAAATTGGGTGTTTTGCAAGGGATCACCAAACTCCGGCAGGTTTGCAGTTCGCCCCGACTTTTAAAGAAAGAATCGGATTTTAGTTCCAAACCTTCCATAAAAATAGATAATTTAATCGAAACCCTGACTTCGGATCTAGCCAATCACAAGGTTCTTGTTTTCTCTCAATTTTTAGGCACAATGGATCTATTGTCCGAAGCCTTTGAAAAAAACGAGATCACTTTTCGCCGGTTTAGCGGAAAAACCACTGCAAAAGAGCGCATCCGCTTGGTTTCTGAATTTCAAGAAAAGGATTCGGACATACAGGTGTTCTTATTGAGCTTGATGGCCGGTAATTCCGGGATAAACCTGACCAATGCCAATTATGTTTTTCTGATGGAGCCTTGGTGGAATAAAGCCGTTCAGCAACAAGCTATCGACCGGACCCACCGGATTGGCCAGGACCAAAAAGTCTTTGCCTACAACATGATCTGTAAGGACACCATTGAAGAAAAAATCATGGCTTTACAGGAGAGAAAGCAGATACTCTCGGATGAGGTCATTGCGGACGATGGCAATTTCGTAAAAAACTTGACCGCCGACGATATTGCGTTTTTGTTTGAATAATACCGATTCGACAAATAATATAGTCCAATTTTGACTTCGCCTCATTGTACTATTTATTTGTTACTCTCGGCATTATTCAAACTCCATTTTAAATCCATTTTTGTCAGGTTTTAACCTTACTATTAATTATTAATTGTCAGGCTTTAACCTGACTTTGCATTTGTCATATAACCTTATATTTCGTCATGATAATTAGTTCTATTTTTCAACATATAATCCCATATTACAAAACTATTTGCTATTTTTGCAGTAAACTGGATAAATGCGGATAGTTACCTTTAAACGGATCAAGGAGTTTTCTGAAAAGCATGCCAATTCGAAAACTGCACTTCACGTATGGTATCATTTCGTATCAGAAAAAGAATGGGAAAATCTCAACGAACTAAAACGGGATTTCAATAATGTTGATTACGTTGGCAACCACCGTTTCGTCTTCAATATTAATGGAAATGCTTACATGCTAGTTGCAATTATCTCCTTCAATGCAAAGAAAGTGTACATCCGATTTATTGGAACACATTCAGAATACGATAAGATTCAAGACATTAAAAACATTTGACGATGATCAAAACCGAAAAAGAATATCAAACAATAGTAGAAAGGGTTGAAACCCTTCTTCAAAATGCGGACAACATCGAAAACCGTGATACCAAAGGCTATATCGAGTTGAATCTCTTGTCAGATCTCGTAGCAGATTATGAGGAGCGCACCTATCAAGTGCTAAAACCCGCACTTGTAGATGTGATAAAATTGCGCATGGCCGAGATGGGTTTAAATCAAAAACGGCTGTCAGAACTTCTTGGAGTAAGCACATCACGCGTAAGCGAATACCTTAACGGAAAGAGCGAGCCTACCTTAAAAGTAGCGCGCGAAATGAGTATTAAACTCGGGATCGATGCTTCAATTGTTTTGGGGGTATGAGGCTTTAAACTTCTCTTGCTGATACGCTAACCCAGTCCACTGAAAAGATTATCCATAAGAATGCTTTCTGTGTTTTGTTTGGGGAAGTAAGCTTTTCGGCAATTTTAAAGCTTAATAACCTTCTTTTCTAAAGTCCCCTTTTCAGTCAAAACCTGAATAATATAAGTCCCACTGGGCAGATCACTCAATGCCAACCTGAAAATATTTTGATTTTGAAAATAAGAAGCCAATTCTTCCCCAAGAATTGAATAAACCCGAACCTGAGATCCAAGCAATGAATTTTTCAGGTGAATGCTGATATCTTGATTAAAAGGGTTTGGATAAACTTGAATATCGTTTTCACTTAAAGCATTTTCTGCATTCAATGCACCCTCCTGATAGACTCTTACATAATCTACAACCATAGCGCTCTCTGTAAAGTTTTGATTTACTGGATTTTGCATAGCCACATTGAGGAGAATATACTGATCAGCTATATAAGGCCAATTGTCCATGTTTTGATTTTCGGGCTGGTAGGTATAGTAGATATTGCCATCAACGCTAAAGCTGATTAATTCTGGTGTCCACACCATGCCATACGTATGAAAAGTATTTGAAACATCGTTTATATAGAGGCCACCATGATTTTCGGTTGCACCAAATGAAGATGGCGTGTGAAGTGCCGCCTGAACATAATTTTGGTTGGTTCCCCAATGTTCCATAACATCAATCTCACCACATGCAGGCCAAAATGTTTGGCCGTATTGATCAGACCAAAATGCCCCTGGTTCTATTATGTTTTTACCCAATGTCCAAATAGCCGGCCATGTGCCGTAACCGAAAGGTAACTTAGCTCTTACTTCCATTTTACCATAAGTAAAGGCAAATTTCGAGTTGAGTCGTGCCGATGTAAAATTTCTACCAAGACCCTGGTCTGTATAATCTTCTCTTATGGCCACAATGTTTAGAAATCCATCTTCTACAAACGCGTTTTCTTCCCTATCGGTATAATGCTGAAGCTCATTATTGTACCAGCCACCTGCTGTGGGTATTTGTGTTTGGTAATGCCATTTGTCTGCATCGATTTCCGATCCATCAAACTCGTCAGACCAAACCAGATGATTGTAGATATTACCTGTAGGATCATTTGTCAGATCAATTTCACCATCGTAATAAAAATCATCAAAGTAGGCTTGAACAAGATCAGCATTGTTCTCGCCATTAACTTGTAAAATCACCCGGTTAAAATCAGTGCGATTAACCGGAATATCTGAGTTCATATTCGCATTAATAAAAGCATCATTTTCAAAATCAAAACTCACTTCTTGCCATTGATCGAGCTGGACCTCCTTTATTATCTCGGTTTGCGTGGCCCAAGGTTGCGAAATAGCAGCATTTTGAAGTTTTAGAGATACTTGATTATTCTGAGAACCACTTATGGTTGCCGAAGGAATAAAAATCTTGAGAGTAAAACTGTGATTTTCGCTTAAATCAAAGCTGGCCGGAAGAGTGAATCCTACGTGCGCATATTGCCCACCGAGATCTCGGTACCGCATAACCCTCGATGATAAATTTACACCTTCCTGAAACGGATTGCCCCAGGCGGTATCTGCTTGTGCTTCTGATGCATACCAACTTTCAATAGTTCCGTTGCCTTCAAAATCATCCTGTATAGTCAAGGGCTGACCATAAGTACAATTCACCGCTACACAAAGGAGGATTGTGAAAGAAAGGTTTAATTTACTCAATACCATATTCATAAGCTATTCTTAGCAGTTTGGCTTTGTAAAATTTGGGCATCGCTTTTTATAGATTCAAACTATCATTGCAAGAGCTATTGAAAGAGATTGGCAATGTTAGTTCCTAGCATAAAATTGAAAAAAGTCGGTTTTGATTTGTGCTAATGTACAAACCCGAATTTGCATTAAGAAGTTATTACTCATCAATAAACCATTAAAATCTTGGAAAGCTGAGAACCTAAGTAATTAAATCATTTGAAATGTGTAGGCTCTATTTCTGTAAATACTTAAAATAATCTATGCCGATTTAGCGGGTAAAATTTCAAAAACTTTAAAAGACGATTGACCAACTGTATATGCTCGGTCTCAGCAGCAAATATTCACGGAAAGAGCGAACCCACCTTAAAAATAGTGCGCGAAATGAGCATTAAACTCGAAATCGATGCTTCAATTGTTTTGGGGGTTTGAAGATAAACTTTCTGTAAAATATCACCTTGTCCGAAGGCGCTACTGAAAATGTATCGAAATTGAGATCATTAAAATCCCCTATCCATATTTGCTAAATATGGACATATTATTTAAATTAGCATACTTAAAGATAAAGCAATGAATATCAGTTTCACAAAAAAGCAAGTCGAGTATATTACCAGTCAGGTAGAATCGGGTGATTATCAAAACAATAGTGAAGTTATTCGCGAGGCACTCCGCTTACACCAAATATACCGGGATAAACTAATCGCCGATTTACAAACAGAGATTGAAAAAGGACTAAATAGTGGCAATAGCCAACGATCTGTAAAAGACATTATTGAATCAAAACGCAAGTCAAGGAAAACAGCCTAATGACCAAAAAGATCCTCAACTCGTATATTCTTTCAAATAAGGCCGATTCTGATCTGGATGAAATCTTCGATTATACTTTTGATGAGCACGGCTTTAATCAAGCTGTGAAGTATTTATCCGACTTAGAAAGTCTCTTCTGGCAATTAGTAAAGAATCCAAAACTTGGAAGAGAAAGAAGAGACTTAAAAAATGAAATCCTCAGTATTACTGAACAAGGTCACACTGTCTTTTATCGAATACATCAGGATTATATTCTAATCGTAAGAGTGTTGCATGGGAACAAGGATATTCCCAGATCCCTGTAAACTTTTCTGTGTTTTGCGAAATAGAGAATATTTTTAGAGAATCTTTAGCCTAAATTTGCTCAACAAAAACCCTTCATGCTTAAACTCAAATTCAGACTAAAACCCTAAACCCCACAACTCCCACTACCCGTATTTTTCACCCCAAGTTTATTCAAAATATTTTGCAATAAACACCATTGGGTAAGCGACGACTGAAACAAATTAACGCCTACAAAAGCAGCAAGCCAAAGCCAGTTTATATTTACATACATGGCAAGGATTAAACTGATTATAATAAAACTACCTGCAATTCCGTGAATGATTCTATTATGCATTTTCTGTAAAGTTTGATTGCTCCACATTCAGTGAAACAAAGTGAATTTTAGATGTGAATTCTTGAGCCGCATTCGCGCGATTTACTTCTTGAAATATTTTTTCGGCGGTTTCGCCTGAAGCGAAAACGTAAAAAATAACAGATCCGGTTGACCGACTCTCATCGCCGGCAAACCAATGCGGAACCGTTTCGCCAGTTGAATTGGTTTTGTAGCCCGTTATGTCGTGAAACGAAAAAGTGTCAACTTTACATTTCTTGAGAATATGTTTCAAATCAGTCTCATATTCTCTTACTGCTGTTATTACTACAAATTTCATAGTGATTAAATTTTAGTTTTGCTGTTTTTCTTTCATTTCAGCATGTATCTTCTCCCACTTCTTATGCTCCGTCATATAGTAAATCAATGGAACCACAATAAGCGTTAGCATCGTAGAAACAATTGCACCTGCTACCAGCGATATAGCCAGACCCTGGAAAATAGGATCGAACAAAATGATAGAAGCTCCAATTACAACCGCTCCCGTGGTTAGCAAAATTGGCGTGGTGCGGACTGCGCCGGCATCAATAATGGCCTGTTTCATAGGTGTACCCTCTTTAAGTCTTATCTCAATAAAGTCAATCAGCAGCACCGAGTTTCGAACCATGACCCCAGCAAGGGCAATCATTCCTATAAACGAAGTGGCGGTAAAGAAAGCACCCAAAATCCAGTGTCCCAATACAATACCCACCAACGAAAGCGGAATAGCAACCATCATAACCAATGGGGTTTTGAAATTCTGAAACCAACCGACAATCAACATATAGATCACGATAATTACGATCAAAAATGCCGCTCCCAAATCGCGGAATACTTCCAGTGTAATTTGCCATTCACCATCCCATTTCACGGTATAGTTTTGCTCATCTTCGGGCTGACCCAGATAGAGCTCATTCAAAGAATATCCCTTTGGAAGATCAATATTTTTCAATTTTTCTTCCATTCCCAATATGGCATAAACCGGACTTTCCAATCCGCCGGCCATATCAGCCATGACATAAACAACCCTTTTTTGATCCTTTCGGTAAATCGATGGCTCAAGTGTATTCTCCTGAACCCGAACCAGATTGCCTATTGGAACCATATTTCCACCGCTACCTTTCACCTTCAAATTCTGAATATCCTGCAAGCTGCTTTTATCCCGATCATCAAGTGCAAGCACAATACCAACTGGATCGCTCGAATTTTCGTCATACAAGTTCGAAACCGTATGCTCGCCAAGTACATAGGTAATATTTCCAACTACCTGTGCAGGAGCTACGCCATTGAGCATGGCTTTTTCATTATCAACCACTAACTTATATTCAGTTTGTGGAGATTCCACGCGCCAGTCAATATCAACTACGGATTCTGTATTTTTCAAAATATCAATAACGCTGTTGGCTACTTCAATTTGTCCATCATAGTCAGGGCCATAAATCTCAGCCACCAATGTTGAAAGTACTGGCGGTCCTGGCGGAACTTCTACAATTTTGACATTTGCCCCATATTTGGCTGCGATTTTTTGAACTTCAGGGCGTACCCTTTTGGCTATGTCGTGACTCTGGTCAGACCGATCGGCTTTGTGCAATAGGTTAACCTGAATATCAGCCACACTGCTTGAAGAACGCAGATCGTAATGCCTTACCAATCCATTAAAAGTAATTGGCGCCGAAGTACCCACATAATTCTGGTAATTAACCACTTCAGGTACAGTCGATAAATACTGTGCAATTTCCTTTGTTACCGCAGCAGTTCGCTCCAAAGTTGTTCCTTCAGGCATATCAATTATCACCTGAAATTCATTCTTATTGTCAAAAGGCAACATTTTTACAGCCACCGATTTGGTGAAAAACATTCCTACCGATCCCAACAACAACAGAACCGTAACCGCCAGCACGATACTTCGCTTTTTGGAACTATCCAGCATAGGCTTCTCGATTCTTTTATAAACCTTGTAAATCCAGCCGGTTTCAATGCCTTTTACCTCTTTATGTTCCTGATCTTCTTTTTCGCGAAGCAAATGGTATCCAAGATATGGCGTAACCGTCAAAGCGATAAATAAAGACAAAATCATAGCGATTGATGCGCCAATAGGCATCGGGCTCATGTATGGCCCCATCATTCCCGACACAAATGCCATTGGCAAAATAGCCGCAATAACTGTAAGAGTGGCAAGTATGGTTGGGTTTCCAACTTCATTAATCGCATAAATGGCGGCTTGCTTAAACGGCAGGCGTCTCATCTTGAAATGCCGGTGCATATTTTCAGCAATAATTATACTGTCATCAACCACAATTCCTACAACAAAAACCAATGCAAATAGCGTAATCCGATTGAGCGTATAGCCCAACATATAATAGCTAAACAGCGTAAGTGCAAATGTGAGTGGAACCGAGAAAAACACGACCAATCCACCGCGCCATCCCATGGCAAACATTACCAAAATGGTAACAGCCAAAATGGCGACACCCAAGTGCAATAAAAGCTCACTAACCTTGTGCGAAGCCGTCTCTCCGTAGTTACGACTCACTTCCACGTGCATGTCATCCGGTACGAGCGTACGTGACAACCCACTCACTTTATCCAATATTTTTTCAGAAATTTTCATGGCATCGGCACCCTTCACTTTAGCCACCGAAATGGTTACTGCCGGATAATCCGAAGGCGCTTCTTCAAAGGCTGCCTGGCCTTGACCATATCCAAAAGAAACGTAACTCGCAGGCACTTCCGGCCCATCTTCTACACGCGCTATTTGGTTTAAGTAAACCGGCATATTTTGGTTCACACCTACCACCAGGTTTTCCACATCTTCGGCCGAGCTTAAAAACTCACCAGTGGTTACCAAAAACTCTTCATCGCCACTCACAAAACTCCCAGATTGCGAACTGTAATTATTGGCCTTTATCATCTCAATAATTCCCAGAGCATCTACCCCACTTTCGGCCATTTTATCCTTATCCAGAACAATTCTCAGCTGTCGGTTTCGTCCGCCAATGATTTTCGTAATCGACACATTATCAACTTTTTTAATCTCATTAACCAGCTCTTCCGCCACTTCACGAATCTCAAAATCGTCGTATCTTTCACTCCAAAGCGTAAGTCCCAGCATGGGCACATCATCAATAGAACGCGTTTTTACAACAGGCTCAAAAACACCTTCGGGAAACATATCCCTGTGCTTCATCAATTCGTCGTAAAGCTTTACATAAGAGCGTTCTGTGTCTTCGCCAACATAAAACTGGACAATGATCATCCCCATTCCATTCATCGCCGTACTGTGCAAATGCTCCACCCCTTTTATATTGGCAAGCACCTTCTCTAACGGAGCAATGATGCGGCTTTCCACTTCTTTCGGACTGGCGCCGGGATATCCCACCATCACATCGGCCATTGGCACCACAATCTGCGGTTCTTCCTCACGGGGTATGAGCGTTGAGCTATAAGCCCCTATAATCATCAACCCAATAATCAGCAAAATAGTAAGCTTTGAATTGATAAAGAGATTGGCAATTTTACCGGATATTCCTTCTTGCATGGTATTTTTTTTCTTTGGGCGTGCCCCTACGGGTCGGGCTTTCCGCTACTATCTTTTTTGCCGATCCGTGCGGACTCCCGTTGGTCGAAGGCAAAAAAGGATAACCGCTTCTATCCCTCACGCGCGTGTTGTCTATCTAAGTTTATTCAGAATTAAAAAGTAACTGGTACACCATTATACAAGCGTCCCTCTGCCGATATGATGAACGTTTCATCCGGTTTCAAACCCGAAAGCACTTCCACTTCATCACCGGTACTTCTACCTGTTCGCAGCCATCTCAAAATGGCCGCATTTTCGTTTCCTATTGTATAAACGCCGGTTAGCTGACCCTGATGTACAAGTGCTTCTTCGGGTATCCATACACTTCTATTTGCATCTCCAGCATTGCTTCCACTTCCATGAATTTGCACATTGGCGTACATTCCAGCATATATTGAGCTATCAGGTGCTTCCATATCTATCTTCACCACGTACTGTCCTCCAGTATTCTTCGCCGAAAGGCTCACTTCACTCACTACTCCTTCTACTGTTAACCCAATAGATTTTAGCGAAACATCAGCTTTCATTCCCTCGTGAACATTTTGTATGTCCGCCTCAGAAATCATAGCTGCTACTTCCATTTTACCGGGTGCTTCAAGACCAATTAATGGCATACCAGGATTGGCCATATCTCCTTCTTTTGCAAAAGTATTGGTCACCACACCGCTGAAAGGTGCGCGAATATTAGCGTAAGAAAATTGCGCATTCACTTCATTTTCCATTTCCCTTGCTGCATCCAATCCGGCTTTTGCCATCTCATAGCGGGTGGTCATATCATCCAGCTCTTTTTGTGAGGCACTTTTTTTGGCAAATAAGGCTTGAAAGCGTTCATAGTCTTTCTCCGCATTTTTATAAGCCGCTTTTGCTTGTAATACGCCAGCTTCTACCTGTCCTTTTTTAGCCAGAAGATCTGTATTGGAAATGCTAATCAATAAATCGCCTTTCTTTACTTTTTGACCCGTTTTTACAGGAATATCTTGAATATACCCCATCATTCGGGTACTTATATTGGCGCTTTTTATTGCTTCTATCTGACCACTGGCCGAAATGTAATGCGTTTTTTCACCTCCCGAAGCCTTTTGCACTTTTACAGCAACTGAAGGCAATTCTGTTGTATTTGTTTCTGCTTCTTGGGTGCAGCCTGCTATAAACAGAAAACTAAAACCCAGTATGCTTTTGTATAAATTCTTCATTTGGCTGAACGATTATTGCGTTAAAAATTCTAAGTATTTTTTGGTGTAATTAAATTCAAAAATTGATTGTAGGTATTCAAGTTCTTTTTTAAACATCTGTGTTTCGGACATCAACATATCCGTAGTTTTAACCAAACCTTCTTTAAAACGGTCGCTTCGTATGCGATAAGCTTCCTCGGACTGTTCGTAGGCCAAACGGCTATTAATTACCTTGTTAGATGCATCTTGAAGCTGGCGATTTGCCTGATTTAGCTCCATTTGACTCTGCATTTTATACTGTCTGGCTTCTGTTTGGGCTTTTTCATACTCAACTTTAGATTTTTGATATTTTCCAATTGATTTGTACCCATCAAAAACAGACCACGACAAGCTGGCGCCAACCAGGTAACCGCTTGCAGAAAAGCCTACTGGGTCGCCATCATAAATTTGATAACTACCAAAAGCATTGAGTTGGGGCAGGAAACCCATTTTTTCTGATTGAAGCATTTTGCCGTAAGCCTCAGTAGATTTCCCCATCGCCAGAATATCTTTCCGGAATTCAGGCACTTCTGATATGGTTTCCAAAGACCCCATTTCGGTATTCAAACCTTCTTCCGGCCGATATGTCTTACCCGCCATATCCTCATCTAAAAGAAAAGCCAGATAGTCTGAAGCGTTTTGCAAATTGCTCTCCGTGATTTGAAGCTGATTCTTCACTTCATTCACCCGAACTTCAACATCGAGCAAGTCCATTCTTTGTAAGAGACCTTGATCGAAATAGTCTTGCACAAACTTTAAATTGGCCTCGGCTGTAGTATTCGCTTCGCGAAGCACATCTACTGCTTTGTAGGCTATTTGCAATTGCATATAGGCCTTTTGCGATTCCAGATTGAGATATTCATTGGTGCGCTGGGACTTTAATTGGTAAGCATCCATTTTGCTTTTTGCAGCTTGTCTTTCAAATAGACCGTCAACATTAATAAGTGGTTGCTGCACCTCTATAAGCGTAGCGTAATTTTCAATTCTATCAGGATCGTTAAGCAAAGCCGGATTAAAATCGTTTTGAGTTAAAATTTCCTGGTTGAGCTTAGAACCAAAAGCCATCAGCGGATTCGTTGTCAAGATGGCCGTGTACGATGCACTGATATTGGGCAAAAACAAGGCATTCGACTGGCGGTAATCCGCTTGAGCAGATTCAAAATCTTGCTGCGCCATGCGAATCTGAAGATTTGACTCCTGCACCCTGGCCATCACACTCGAATTTGAAATCGAAATCGTGTCCTGCGAAAAGAGACTTAAACCTGTAAAGAGAAATATCCCTATCAATACTGTTCGAACCATCATATTATCACAATAAATTTTGATAAAAGGGTATCTCCACTTTTTGGTAGAACCCTTCCTGTTGTTTGAAGGTGCAAAAGTAGAGTGAAGGGATGGTTTGTTTCGTAACTCAGGTTACTTACGACCCAAGACGTCCTGTCAAATTCAAAAAATCTAATGGATAAATTGCTATATCTAATGGATAAATTGCTATAAACAACTCATAATGAACACTATATTTTTGATATTTTACAAATTGAAATAACTTGGTTCGTAATTGTAAACGAAAAGTCAATCGTCCAGTTCACTATTCGAGCTGAAGGAATTTTATATTAATAGTTCTACTCCTTTGAGACCTTTGCCTAGATCTAAGATGCTGATAAATCTTTGATTTCGTCAGTAATCTTTGCGTCCCATGCCTACGGCTTGATCTTCGATTTGCGGTTAGACTGCAAATTTCGTCTTCAAAATGCATAACCCAATATTGAAATATAGACTAAGTTTGCAACGCAATTCATTTACATGCGAAAACTTAAACATCTATTTTTCACCTTTTGCATAGTTACTCTTGCTGATACATGTGCAGCACAAGTGAGCGCAGCCATCTCAAGCGAAGCAAGCATTCCAACCCCAGATACAATGAAAGTTGATAAGAAAGTAAACCTTGCCTGCGATATTGAAACCGGAGAATGCGGGCCGGAAGAACAATCAGGAATTGAAGAAATTAATCTTCAAAAAGCAAACAAAGTGAAACTCATCTACTATACAGATCCAATTTGCTCGGCCTGCTGGGCTATTGAGCCAGAACTTAGAAAGTTTAAAATGTCTTATGGCGATTTTGTGGACATTGAATACCGAATGGGCGGCCTTCTGCCTGGATGGGATGGTTTTGCCGATAAGGCGAATGGAATAGGTAAACCCAGCGACGTAGCACACCATTGGGATGAAGTAGGCGAAATGAGCGGGATGAGTATAGACGGGGATGTGTGGATAAATAATCCACTTGATTCTTCTTTCCCATCTTCCATCGCCTTCAAGGCCATGCAGAAACAAGGCGGAGCGATTTCTCTGACGTACTTAAGACGAATACGAGAGATGGTGTTTTTGGAAAATGTGAACATCGCAAAAGAAGAAAACCTTATTCAAGCTGCCGCTGATGTTGGTGCCGATGTCGATGAATTCACAGAAGACTTAAACGATCCAATAACCAAGCTGGCCTTCGAACAAGAAATGCGAGAATGTCGTGAAATGGGTGTCCGCGGATTTCCAACTTTTATATTTATTGGCAATGATGGGAAGGGTTATAAAATATCAGGCACATCGGGCTATGAGAACTACGAGCTGGCTTTAGAAAAAGCTTATGGCAAAAAAGTTGAAGCCAAAACCATCACTTACAATGAGTTGCAATTGCTTGAAAAATATGATTTTTTAGCTTCCCAAGAAATTGCTGTTGCTTTGTCCCAAGATTTAAGTACAACGGAATCAAACTTGAAAAAGTTAGGTGAGAAAGGCTTGGTTAAAGAAGTTCCTCAAAAGTATGGTAGCTTTTGGCGGTTTGTTAAGGGGTGCAGTTATTAATAGACTTGCTATTTTAAATCTCAATGGTAATTTGGCTGACAAGTTATTTGTCAAGCTATAGCCTTACGATATTTACACGTTTGTCAGGTTATAGCCTGACTATTTTTCTAATGCAAGGCATAATTACCAATAAACAGCAAAAAGAATGATAAAACCGTAAAAAACTGTGACCAGTTAGAAAACTAAAACCTCCTTTGACAAGGCATTCACAGAACTAATATTTTAAACAACATAGATTTCTTTTTTACGGCAAGTCTCCCTTCATCAACGAGAAACAATAAATCTCCCACTATTCACAGGAACATCATTTTCTTTCAACACATACATATACATCCCACTACTCCAGCGTTGAAGATCGATAGAGAGTTCATCTCCTCTATAGGGAATTTCCTTTACGAGCTGACCGGCCACGTTGAATATGCTCAAAACAGCCTGGGAAGTTGTGTTTTCCGGCTTATAAAATTGGAGCGTCTCTCCCGCCGGCTGCGGATATACCTTAAGCGGTGGAAGATTGTGCTCAGACAATCCACCTATACACTCAAAATAGCCATAAGTCACATCATCAATTATCCAACCTGCATTTTGTGCAGAATTTGGGCCTGCAAGAAATGAAAATTTCACCCATATAGAATCTGGTGGAAAAGAGCGAAATCCTCCCTCGGTCATCACAGGCGTAACCCAGCAAATATTCATACAGGTGTGTTGGTACTCCTCTAGCACTCCGGTAAACCCGTAAAGAGAATCGTTTCCATCAAAATGCCAGTTATCAAAAAAATCTGATGAATAAAGAATCATACCATTCCCTTGTGTCAATGCCCATCCCCCTTCGTCGCTTGTGTAGTCAGACCAGAAATTTCCCTGATCGGCCGACACAGCAACATGCGCAAAGTCTACTCCCTCCTCCGCTTCAAGCTTGTGATAAAAACAAATTTTGCCGCTGTAATAAGGCTCATCGTATAGCGTATCTGTATTCGAAAATTTTAAAATAAATGAAGAACGTGTATCAGCTGCAAAAGGTTGAAGGGTATCGGTCATAATTGCATAAGGCTGGGAGTAGGCATCTCCAAAAAATTCTTTTTGAGGTAAGCCTATTTGCCAATCGCCTGTGGTAGAATCTGCGAGGAGCTGAACAACACTATCGGGATCATTAAAATCGACTATGTCATATTGCGAATTCTGTGCAAAAATATTCTGACTTATAGCCACTTGAAATAGTAAAAGTGCAAGAATGGGTAGAAATTTCGGTGATTTCATGTCAGTTGGTTTATGGTTAATTAGATACAGTATTTGGACGAAGAAGGATAAATATAGCTATTTCAACTATAAAATATCAATCTAAAACCCGCGATTCTTTATTTCCTATAAAACACTTTTTTCTAAAAACTAGCACAAGGAACAATCCTTCTCTTCGCCTTTTTCTGTTTCGAATAAAACTCCAAAATCAAGGAAATTTCGTGGGCTCCACCCGAATAGCCAAACAATCTATTGATGCTAATTTCATAGCTGTACCCAAAAGAAAACCGCTTGGGAGCTTCGTAGCCAAGAAGAAAAATAACTGACTCATTATTCGGAATATCCGGTTTGTATCGTTTCGTGGGAAGGCCGCGGTACCACATTCCAAAATTGACATTGCGGAAGGTGTAATACGTCCCGAGATCTAATTGATTCCACTCGCCTTGCTCCTTGTAATTAAAGGCGATACGCAGCTTTTTCTCTCCGTACGACTCTTCAAAACTTTTAATAGGCACCACTGTTCCACCATGCACAGAAAGCTTTCGCGGAATAACATCTATACCTCCCATAAGCGATTGATTGGGCTCATTGATGCGGTGAAGCGATACTCCCAGCCAGGCCTTGGTATTGTAGTAAAGAATTCCGGCAGAAAAATCGGCATAAGCTACTTGATTTAACATTCCCGGATTGGATGAACTGGCCGAGGTTTCATTGATAATCTGATCGGCAAAGAGTAGATTGCTATTGTCAAAAGCGCGCTGCCCATAGCTTCCTTTTATTCCAAGTGAAATATTCGACTTTCGTGAAATGCGTAGATGTTGAGCATAGTACACCGAAGCCATGGTATTGCTAAGATTATGCTCACCTGCAATATCTTTAAGAAACGAAACCCCTACTCCAGAATTCATATGCTTAACATAAAAATCGGTACTGGCGGCAAATGCGTTGTATTCATGCTTTAGGCCAGGCCATTGCTTTCGGTAATTTAAAACCACTCGCGTAGCCTGTTTTGTTCCCGAAAAAGCAGGATTCAAATAAAGCGGATTGCTATATGACTGGGAAAATTGAATATCCTGACCGTACAAACTACCAACACCAATAAAGGCGGCGAAAAACCAATACTTACGCAAGTTCAATCTCATTACCTGAAAAGGGTTACATCTCCCACTTTTGTGCGTTTTTTGCCATCGGTAAACCTAAATTCAACCTTATAGACATACACATCTTGCGGGCATGGCTCATCTCTGTACGTTCCATTCCAACCCATCTCAAACTCGGAACTTTCAAAAATCAATTCGCCCCATCTATTGAAAATACTCAACTGATAATCTGATACATAATCAGAAAAGGGGTAAAAAACAGTGTTTGAAGTTGCTTTTGGATCGTAATACGGATTGTCGCCCGGATTGCTCGGCGTAAAGGCATTTGGTATTTCTACCGAATGATCTATTTCAATAGTTATCCATTTGGTAATGCTATCTCGACAGCCAAATTCAGTTTCAACATAGAGCTGCACGGCGTAACGCCCCGTATCAGAAAAAGTATAGGCTGTCTGAATTTGGTTTTGGACTGTTGTATTATCTATAGTCCAGATTGAAAAAACAGATCCGGTACTGATATCGGTAAAGTTAATTTCTGGGTTTTCAATACTCGTTGACCATGGTGAAGCATTAAAGTTGGCAACAGGCAATGCAAATACCTCAACCGGAATGGCGTTTTCGCTTAGAGCGGAACAACCTTCAGGACTTGTTACGATAAGTGTTACTTCATAAATTCCGGGATCGGTGAGCACGACGCTTACAGGATTTCCAGATTGTGAATCCGAATTGGAAATCAACCATTCATGCGAATAACCTGACGTATTGTTGAATGGATCAATCAAATTAATTTCCAGTGGACTACATCCCGAAAGAAGATCATTGGGCAAAATTGCTATTGGACTTTCGTACAGTTCGACTTCCACATTTGCCGTGAGCGTGTTGTCGCAAATATCAGAAACTGTAAGTTCGAAGGTTGTTGTTTCCGAAGGCGAAACACTATGCGGCCCCATCCCTATTTCTACTCCACCCGTCCAACTGTAAGTGTAAGGCGGGTAGTTTCCCGAATAGAATCCCGAAAGTGATGCAAACTCACCCGGACAAATTGCCGTATCGCTTGAAATACTTAGAAGTCCGGGATCCATCGACATTACTGCGACGGTCAGTTCGATTTCTTCGCTCACACACCCATTTGCATCCTGAGCAAATACCGTGTAAAGCGTATCGACTTGCGGACTTACATTACTATTTCCCAAAACTGAAGCCGTATGATTCCAATGATATGTTTTATCGCCTGTACCTCCGGTTGCTGTTGCAAATAAAGTCGTTTCCGCTCCAAGGCAAATAAGCGTATCTCCCGTAAGGGAAATCTCAAGCGGCGCAGGTTCGCTTATCGCGAATGAGATATTTGTTTCACAGCCGTGCGCATCTGAAATATCCACATTGTATGTTGCCGGAATCAATCCTTCGCCAATCGCACCGTGCTCCTGACCATCTGACCAGGAGAAAGAATATCCCGGTGTTCCCTGGGTTACAGCAATTTCAGCATAGCCGTTATTTTCACCAAAGCAAGTTACACTTGCAATGGAGTCAATTGCCGCAACAGGCAGTGACCACACCACGACCGGAATTTCTTTTGAAACCGAATTTCCACAATCGTCTGTAACGGTAATTGTGTATGCGGTTGTAGAATCGGGTGAAACGATATTTGGACCGGGACCATCGGGCAAGCCATTGCTCCAAGTATAGATGTAAGGCGGATACTGACCTGAATAAGAAGCCAATAGAGTTGTTGATGATCCAATACACAAAGAATCACTAGCCGAGACTTCCAAAGAATCAGAATACATGGAAATTACAGTAACGCTGAGTGTGATTGTATCGGTTTCGCAACCATTTTCATCATTTGCAAATACGGAATAGTCTGTGTCTTCTGTCGGACTCACAGTACTGCTTGGTGCATTTGAAGTGGTGTGGTTCCAGTGATATTCAAAATCTCCTGTGCCTCCTGTTGCTTCTGCAATAAGATTAGATTCAGAGCCGAAACAGATTAATTCCTCTGCCGATGCTGTGAGAGAAACCACCGTTGGCTCCAGTATTTCAAACAAAGTTTCTGCTTTACAACCATTGATATCAGCTACCTCAACCGAATAAGTGCCGGGCTCAAGATTATCTGCTTGCGCGCCGTGTTCAATTTCGTCAGACCAAGTGTAAGAATAACCGGGATTACCTCCAGAAACTGAAATTTCAGTACGCCCGTCATTTTCATTAAAACAAGTCACATTTGCAATAGTATCAATGGCCACAATCGGTAGTGACCACACAATAACCGGAATTTCTTTTGAGACAGTATTTCCACAATCGTCTGTAACCATTACAGTATAAGATGTTGTCGCATTGGGCGAAACCGAGAATGGACCGGGACCATCTGGCAAGCCATTGCTCCAAGTATATGCATATGGTGGATATTGGCCTGAATAAGATGCTGATATTATAGTCGAAGATCCAAAACATAAAGAGTCTCCTTCAGAAACTTCTAACGAATCAGAATGCATGGTAATTACAGCAACATTTAGTGTGATTGTATCAGTTTTACAACCATTTTCATCATTTGCAAATACGGAATAGTCTGTGTCTTCTGTCGGACTTACAGTACTGCTTGGTGCATTTGAAGTGGTGTGGTTCCAGTGATATTCAAAATCTCCTGTGCCTCCTGTTGCTTCTGCAATAAGATTAGATTCAGAGCCGAAACAGATTAATTCCTCTGCCGATGCTGTGAGAGAAACCACCGTTGGCTCAATTATTTCGAACAGCGTATCTGCTTTACAGCCATTATCATCTGTTACCTCAACAGAATATGACCCCAACTCAAGGCTTTCTGCCAGTGAACCGTGATCAATTCCATCAGACCATTCATAAGTGTATGGTCCGCTTGTACCATTTATATCCAGTGAAACTGATCCGTCTTGCTCTCCGAAACAGCTAATGTGATTCAGCTCATTAAATTCAATCTGAAAATCAATATGAAAAGCGAGATTTATGGTAAAAAGCGTGTCGCATAAAGCGGGATCACCGGCTACCAGAATGCTATATTGGCCTACATTTCCAACTTCCGTTCCGTCGGGCAATTCATACGTATTCCCTTCACAAATTTGGGCATCAACCACAATTTGTATCGGTGATGCTACCACGAGATTAATGTTGTAAAGGCTGTCGCATCCATTCACAGTTTGATATGCGAAATTATATGTTCCGGTAGTAGAAACTTCAGTACCATCAGGCAAGGTATACGCATCACTTTGACAAATTTGTGGGTTCAGCTCGAACTCATAACTTGGATGTACCTCCAGGCTCACAGTTATCAGGCTGTCGCATCCATTTCCGGTTTGGAGTAGAATTGGATAATCTCCTGCCGTAGTTACCACTTGATTGTTTGGAAGCGTATAACTCTCTCCATCGCAAATCGCATCTGTAATTAGAATCTGGTAAACAACATCTTCCACATCAATGCATTGATTAAAAGTATTGCCTAAAGCGTCAGTTATCAATACACAATATTGCCCGGCGCAGAGTTGATCGGCAATTTGAGTGTTTTGAGACTGTGGGTCATTCCACAAATAAGTGTAGGGTGGAGTTCCTCCCACAGGATTGGCGGTGGCGGTTCCATTACAGTTAATAGATTCAGCATCTACGCAAGTGGTATTGCAAATTGCATAAGTTGGAGCGCCGGGGCCGCTCCAGGTCCCCCCATCGGGAATTCGGCGAATACTTTGGCCACTAAAATCGGAAGCGGACGTATTGAGGATATAATTTTTCCGGTCGTTTGGGAATTCATTGTAGTTGGGAAGTGTTCCGCTAAAACCGCATCCCGTTAAAGTCGGCACACATGGGTAGTTGCCTGCATTAGATTGAGTTGCCCACGAAACGGCATCTTGCGGAACACCATCGGCATCGTAAAAAGCAAACCACCCACCCGCATTGGGAAACCACAATCGCGAACCGCCACCTACGCATACGCCAACTCCGGTTACCTCAAGCTCCACAACATTTCCGCCATTTTCAACTAAAAGTTGAGAAGGAACGGCAGCAGCGTTTACCCCGCGAATAAGCGCAAAACCGGCAGGTGGAACAACAGTTCCAGGCGGTATTACATATCCACCCGGATATGGGCTATTGTCGTTGGCATTATTGCCCAGGTAATAGCATGAAATATCAATTGGTTCACAAATATTCGGATTGTAAAGCTCTATCCACTCCCCTCTTTGTGTTGCTGAACCGCCCCACAAAGAGCCATCGAAAGTGGTTGGCGACATCATTAATTCGTTGATGAGAATGCTTGGACCGCTATAAGTGCAGGGAGATCCATTGCAATTTGTATTGTCTGTAGTTGTTAGATCAGCATCGAGCTGACCATAGATCATGGATGGAAAGCAGGTTGTTAGGAATATAACGAGCGCACTGGGAAAATAAATGGTAGAAAGTTTCTTCATATTTCAGCATTTAATCCAGGGGCTTGTTGTACGTTCTATCAGCCTCTAAGTTTCGAAAAATACGCGAAAAGTATTACGTCTTTCATGCAGTTTCCTCTACCTCAAAGACTTGTTTGGACAAAAAAACTATCGATTATTTTGGCCTATTCATCAATTTGAAGCGTGGAAATTGAAAGGGTAGAATTAATGAAATACTTCCATGTGCTAAATCCTTTACAAACAATCTTGAAGCAATTTTATGCCAGCCGTTGAAACATACCAATAAGTGAAAAAACAATTATTAGTTTTATCTTGCTGTCATTCACCCAAAAAGCTTGCGAAATGATTTTCTTTTCCGATCCATTTCCCGCAAAATGCAGCGACAGAAGCACATTACCAAAAAAGCATCCACACAGCGGTGAGCCGCAAGACTGGTTTGCCGACAAGGTGTTGCAACGCCACGGTATGTATGGACTTTCATTCGACTTTTTTGTAGACTGGAGTCTATCAAAGCCAAGCTTAACGCCAGTTATCTGGATTAAAAAAATCTTGTCAAAAAATCATGATTATGCGCAAGTGCAGCGCCATCTCAACACCATTATGACAATTGAACTGGGCGAATCTTATCTGCACCGTTTAGAAGCCCTTAAGCACGTAAATAATCTCAAGATTCAGTTCATCATATTCCGAGATGATCTTGACTGGAGTTCTTTTAAAGCTTCGTTGCTGGTAGCGACATTCAATGGATTGGAGAGTAACGGTTTTGATTTTAGCGGAGAACTCATAAAAATTCAAGATTTTAAATCAAGAATCAAAGCGTTTTCCGGTGGGCCCATTCGAATAGGCTCGAAGGGTCTTACTTATGGAACATCAAATCTGGAATGCTATCTATCAAATACTTCCAGCCTCTACCCAGGCGATGTTGATTTAATCATTTTTGATCAGGCGCACAGACCTATTGCGATTTTAGAATACAAAAAACATACGCTAAAAAGCCCGATTACAAATCAGAAATTGTCGAATTACTATCCACGTCCAGACGGTAGAAAGTACAATCGACTGGCAATTTTGAGAACCTATCTAGAAAATACTAAAGCCAGAATTCCACTTTTTGTGATCTATTTCCCTACCATGCCTAAGTCCACTGAAGGTCGGATTGAGATTTTGAAAGGAGAAACCGGAAATTTAGAAACAGATAGCGCAACCAATTTTTGCCTTCCGGCAAATGAATCTTTAGCCAAGTATGACAATGTAATTGAAAAGCTGCTAGAGGCCATTGCCAAACACAACACAATAAACTAATTGAAAATTAAAACGGCTTTGCAAAAGGAACACGCTACTTCGGTTTCACGGCCTTTAAAGCATTGAAAATTCGCACTAACTTGTGATAAAATCGATCGCCATTTGCACATGAAGATCGGTTGTGGCCAAAGCTGGAATTACTGTGTCAACTTCTTTCATCAAAATGGGTAATTCGGTACAACCCATAATTACCCCATCAGCACCCGCTTCTTTCAGTTTTTGGATTTGCACTTTGTAAAAACTGCGTGCTTCGTCAGAAAACACACCCCGGGTAAGCTCTTCGGAAACAAAATAATGAGATTGATCGGTAGCTTCACTATGTGGTTTGATAGTTTCTATATTAAATTTCGAGTTTAGTCTAGCTGAAATAAAGCTGCCTGTAATTGTTGGTTTATTTCCCAACAGACCCAGTTTCTTAAGTCCGAGACGCTTTGCTTCGCGCCCTGTGGCATCTGCAATATGTAAAATTTCAATTCCAATTTGGGGCTGAACGTACTCGTACGCCATGTGAGGAGTATTTGCGCAAATTACGATGGCCTCTGCTCCGGCGGCTTCCAGCTTTTTGGCTACTTCCAAATATTTAGCGTTGATCGCATCCTTGTCTTGTGCCCGCATAATTTCGATATTGATGCTGTACAAAATTAGCTCCGGATTGGCTTGCGATCCAATAATTTTGCTCACACCTTCGTTTATAGCGCGGTAGTATTCTACCGTCGAATGCCATGAAGTACCTCCTATTAAACCCAATTTTTTCATCTATTCAATTTTAGCATTTCATTAAAACAATCCCCTCATAAAAACTTTAAACTCTTCGCTGTCGTATTTTGCCATTCCCTTTTGAGACAAGTGCATTCTGCCTTCTTTGTCAAAAACATAAGTCGTGGGCAGAGATTCAGTATCAAGCTCTTCCGGAAGGCTTGCTGCCAGTCGGTATATCGGAAAGTCGTACCCATTGTCTTTTTTAAATTTCACAGCTTTCGCGAAATCGGCATCAGTGGAAAGCATAATAAAAGATGCTTTTTCTCCGCCTATTTCGGTGTACAATTTTTGAATTCCCGGCATCTCGGCCCTACACGGCGGGCACCAGGTAGCCCAAATATTTAAAAAAACAGGTTTCCCTCTAAATTCGGATAGCGAAACCCTATTGCCATTTTCATCATAAAAATGAGCATCTGTATCTGCCAATTCCGAAATTGGCTCGTTACCAGAAATATCGGGCTTTATAATTCCCGTTGACAGCACCGCCTGCTGCAGCTTAGCAATCAATGGTCTATGCCAGCCTGTAAAATAGAAAACCGCTATAACAGCTATCGTGGCAACCCATTTTAAAATTTCCTTTTTATTCTTCTTCATAACCGATGGAGTCATTAAATTTTCAAAACACAAGATTCGATCAAAATCCGGCTTTAATATACGACCAGCCCGCCTCTTGTTTCAGAACAACTTCTCCAATTCCCATTGGCACAAAACCTGCGACTTCCAGAATTTCTAATTTGTCTATTTCTTTTGATTTAAGCGTATTCTCACAGGCTTTAAACTCCACCCCTTTTTTCACCAATGCCTCAATTTCAGATTTAAATCCTGACTTTTCTTTCATCAAGTAATGAATTCCTGCCGAGTGCACCACAACTTGTATTTGAGCATTTGGCCAGCTCTCGGTTAGGTTTTTAAGTTGGTTAGTCAATGCCTTTTGGCTTTTCACATCATTGTCAGTAAGTTGAAATACAATTTTGTGGTTTTCTCCTGTATCCTGCGCTTCCATGCTGGTCGAGAATAGCGAAATGATGATAGTGACTACTGCGAGAAGAGAGAGCTTAGCGGTGTACGATTTCATAAATTTTGCAGTATAAGTGATTTTCCAGCAAAGATACGGGATGTGAAGCCGACTGAAGGTAACCGGAGTTACTTTGGGGGGTGGAATTGGTTAAAGGCTGTTTAAAAATGATTAGGTTGAGGGTTTTCAGTTTTGAAATATCAAAGCTTCTCAATACGTAAAATCAAGCTTCTCACCAACGATAATTTGTGCGGTGGAAGCTCCCCTTCAGGGTCGGGGGCGCGCGAGAGCATTGAAATGTAGTCAGTTAAATTGATTCCTTTTAACTCCATAGTCGGCATTTCGAATAAAAGAAAAATATCATTTTCAATCGCAAAAAAGATGTGTACAGAGATTAATGGGGTGAGGAGAACCAGATCCACTTATAGCAGAGAATAACATCGAAATGATGTCTTTTGCTTTACTTTTTACTGACTTATTTTACGTTACACGTCTCTATACACCGCGCTAAGAGTTAGGCCGGTAAGGCGCGGCACTCGACGTGACGGAACTCTGCGGAATTTCACCTTGAGACATCATCATCACAACCTAATCAAAAAGGATTCAGATACCATAGGAAAACGCCACTCCTACATCTCAAAATCAAGCTCATAAAAATGCTTTCCATCCTTAACTTCAATGGTCATTGATCCAGAAATGTTTTTTAATTCTCCGCTGCCCGAATCCGGCACGACCTCCAGAATAAGTCGGTCTTTTCCGCGGTTCATTATGCCAAAATGTTGCAGAACAAAATTACCGGCCATTCCATTCAGGCTTCCACTCACCTGCTCAATAGCCACATAACCCGCCGAGCCTTTTACAGAAGTCATCGCCGAAATCATTTCACCCTTGCTTTCCGCATTTAGCGCACCGTTGAACTTTTTGTTTAAAGAATATCTGCCCAATTGAATTTCATTTTCTCCCTGAACCGAAAAATTTTCGGGTTGCATTTTTACTTCAAATGTTCCTGCTGCTTTCATTTGGCCAAAGTATTAATTCTTGAGAAGAATTTTAAATATGAACTATCATTTATCTACAAATTTCTACGTTTCCAAACTAGAAATTCAAAGTTGTGTAATGGTGATGCCGTTAATACCGGCGCGCGTCTCGACCCCAAAATCGAAGTGAATTTATACCGAATAGCTCAGGAGCTGATAAACAATATTATAAAACATTCTGAAGCCACCGCGGTTAAAGTTGAACTTGTAGCCACAAAAAGAAGTGTAGAAATGAGCGTTGAAGACAATGGCAAGGGCCTTTCGGCAAATGCCGGCGACGGCCATGGGTTGCTGAATATGAAAACGCGTATAAACCATATTAAAGGAAGCATTGAATTTCTACATTCACCGAAAGGTGGCACCCGAGTGGAAATGCGTGTGCCGGTAAGCCAAAATTGATGGAAGATAATTTGATAAAAGTAATCGTGGCCGATGATCATACCCTGGTGCGCGATGGAATTGCCGAAATGGTGACCGCTATTGGAAAATACGAAGTACTGGCCAAAGTGAGTAATGGTAAGGAGGCTTTTGAATATGCAGAGCTCTTAAACCCTGACATCGTATTAATGGATGTTGATATGCCGGTAATGAATGGTTTGGAAGCTACACAGCGTATTAAATCACAACTAAAAGGCGTAAAAGTGGTTGTACTTACTATGCACGGCGACCCGGCTTTGATAAAACGTATGATGGAAATTGGAGCTGAAGGTTTTCTGCTTAAAAACTCAGATCGTGAAGAGTTTATCGATGCACTAGATCGTGTGTCACATGGCAAAACATACTTTAGCAGCGATGCCGCACAAGCCGTTATCTCTGGGAAGCATGTAACTCCGGGCAATTTTACGGTGGGTACCGATTCTATTCTGGCCTCTACCCTTTCTGAACGCGAAATTGAAATATTGAGACTGGTGGCAGAAGGTTTTTCGAACAAGGAGATTGGTGAAAAGCTATTTATTTCGCACCGCACTGTAGATACCCATCGCACTAATTTGATGAAGAAACTTGAAATTCACAATACGGCAGGTCTGGTACGATTTGCTTTAAACAATGGGCTAACCCAATCATAATAACCACCGAATGAGCAAATCTGAAGACAAACCAAAAGACTCGAAACAAGTACTCCGCGAGCAGCTTAACGAAAGTATGCAGGAGTACCGAAGAAGCAATTTAAATATTTTTTTAAGCGCAGTAACGGCAGGGCTTGAAATTGGTTTTTCGATTTTGCTCATGGGCATTCTATACACCGTTTTTCGCAATTATCTACCCGATGATCTCTTGCATCTGGTTACCGCATTTGGCTACCCGCTTGGATTTATATTCGTCATTATCGGCGGAAGCCAGCTCTTTACCGAGCAAACATCGCTTGCCGTTATGCCCGTTTTGAGCGGAAGGGTAGGCTTCAAAGATTTGTTTCGATTGTGGTTGGTTGTCTTTACAGGAAATATTATTGGCGGAGGGCTCTTTGCCATGCTGATAACATGGATAGGCCCCGCGATGAATATCATTGAAGTCGAGGCTTTTACCCATTTCGCAAAATTACTAACCGATCCGGAATGGTATGTAGTATTGGGAAGCGCTACGCTGGCCGGCTGGCTGATGGGTTTGCTCAGTTGGTTGCTTTTTACCTCTCAGGAAAGCCTTACCCGAATTGCTGTGGTGGCGCTAATTACGCTGATAATTGGTTTTGGGAAGCTGCACCACTGCATTGTAGGATCGGTAGAAATTCTCTGTGCCATGTTGTCTCAACACGACTTTAATGCGGCAGTTTATGGCCAAACAATGCTCTTTTCGGTGATTGGGAATATTATTGGCGGTGCATTTTTTGTGGCAGTATTGAAATACTCTACGATAAAATCTTGATATACAAAGGGCTTAATTTTGGTTAAACCCAATTTTATCTTCAATGACATACCGGTTTCTATCGGGGGAGATACTGCCAACCAGCTCGGCAAGAAAGCCCCCAATAAACAATTGCGTTCCAATAATCATTGCGGTAAGCGCAACATAAAATATGGACATTTGGGCAATATTTTTGGCCGGAATATGGTGTATAACAGCCCAGATTTTATAGCCGCCAATCCATGCAAAAACTGCCATTCCGATTAAAAACATAATGGCTCCGTACAAGCCAAATAAGTGCATAGGCCGCTTGCTGTATCGCGATACAAAACTAACAGTAAGTAGATCGAGCGGGCCCCTGATAAACCGCGATACGCCGTATTTTGTAGTACCAAATTTACGCGCGCGGTGCTCTACCACTTTTTCGCCTATATTGTCGTACCCCAAGCGCTTTGCCAGCACAGGAATATAGCGGTGCATATCGCCATAGAGCTCAATATTCTTAACCACTTTTGTTCTATACGCTTTCAGTCCGCAATTAAAATCGTGAAGCTGAATTCCCGACATTTTCCGGGTAGCCCAGTTGTAAAGCTTTGTGGGAATCGTTTTTGAAATCGGATCATATCGCTTTTTCTTCCATCCCGATACGAGGTCAAATCCATCTTCGCGTATCATGCGCACCAGCTCCGGAATTTCGTCGGGCGAATCTTGCAAATCGGCATCCATGGTAATCACCACATCGCCTTGCGCCACTTCAAAAGCAGCCTGAAGACCGGCGGCCTTTCCGTAATTTCGGGTAAAGCGAATGGCTTTTACGAATGGATATTCCAGCCGGAGGTTTTCTATCACCGCCCAGCTTTCATCGCGGCTGCCATCATCTACCAAAATCACTTCAGTGGCGAGATTATTAGCCTCAACTACCCTATGTATCCAGGCAATGAGCTCGGGAAGCGACTCGGCTTCGTTATATAATGGAATGGCGATTGATATCAAGCCCGCAAATTTGCAATTAATTATCGATAATATCTTCAGAGGTAGAAACTATCACCGGATTTCGCTTCATAATGGCCGCAAGAATAAGTGAAAACACAGCGTAAACGATCAGGTATATTCCCAAATTCTTCAACATTCCCGGAAGGGTAAACCCCTCTCGTGTTTTTGTCTCTATTTCTGTAAGTGTCTCTACCATTTGCTCTTCAGGCACATTTCCCTGCATAAAACTCATAGTGGTCTCTATTTGCTGATTTATCATTTTATCGAGATAAGTCGTGTCTATAAAATTTACATAGATGAACGAAAATGCCAGATAAACAATTCCACCTATCGCTAGGCCAACAAACGAAGTGAGAAATGCATCTTTATAAGATATAATTCCATTATTTGCCTTGCGCTGTTTGCGAACAAAAATAATGGGCAGCGCAATCATAAAGGCGAGTGCAAGAATGCCTATGGCAAAAGAGAGGATCATACCGCCGCCTAGAATAGCCATTAGTAAAAACAGGACAATAGAGAGCACTGCGGTGGTTAAACCGAGGTTTAAAGCGTAAGATTTATTCATGGTTAATGTGTTTAGGTTTATGCAAATATAAAAAGTGCATTGATTTTATGCATTTTTTTATTGCGCAAGAATGAATGATTCGTACTTTTGCGGCGGGCAAGTCTCATACGACCAGCTCCTGCAGAACTCCCCCAGGACAGGAATGTAGCAAGGGTATGTGGTTGAGCGGTGCGATGTGAGTAGCTTGCCCACTTTTTTTTCTCAACTATGGAGAGAAAGATAATTCTCGTAACCGGCGGCTCATCTGGAATAGGATTAGCAATATGCCGGTATCTTCAGCAAAAAGGTTGCACAGTATATGGAACCAGCCGCAAAGCGCGCAATGGCGAGTTGATGCATGGCATACCCATGCTCCAATTATTCACAGAAGATTCTAAAAGTATTTTTGACGCAGTACACTGGCTTATTGAGAAGGAAGGCCGCATAGACGTGCTTGTAAACAATGCCGGAACTGGCATAGCCGGAGCCATTGAAGATACTTCTACAGAAGAAATGGTATCGTTGTTTAAATCAAACGTATTTGGGCAACTGGAATGTTGCCGCGCTGTAATTCCCTTTATGCGAAAGCAAAACAAAGGACAAATTATCAATATATCCAGTATAGCGGGCGAGTTTGGCCTTCCCTTTCGGGGGGTGTACTCAGCGAGCAAAAGTGCCATTGACCGGTTTTCGGAAACGCTGCGCATGGAGCTCAAGCAATGGAATATTGCGGTGAGTATTGTGCAGCCGGGCGACTATAAAACCAATATCAACAACAACAGAATCATTGCTAAACGAAGTCTGGATAAAGATTCGCCATATTACGAAGGGTTTACGAAACTCTACAAGGCAATTTCTGAAGATATATCAAACGGCCACGATCCGATAGGTGTGGCAAGGGTGGTTTGGAAAATCGTCGATTCAAAATATCCCCTTATGCGCTACCCGGCAGCTACATTCTGGCAGCGGGTTTCCCTTTCGGTAAATAGGGTTCTCCCCTTCCATCTTTTTCAGAAAATTCTTTTGAAGCGATTTCCGGTAGAGTGATTCTAAAAGGCGCAAAGACCAAATGGTATTTGTGGTGTTATTGTGTTTGAATGGTCTCGCAACTAAGCGAAGCGTTTTCACGACTGAAAGGAGCCCGTAGGGTGCGCGCAGCGAATAAAGGCGCTAAGGCGCAAAGGTTTTTTGGTTTGTTTTTATGTGTAAATGGTCTCGCAACTAAGCGAAGCGTTTTCACGACTGAAAGGAGCCCGTAGGGTGAGCGCAGCGAATAAAGGCGCTAAGGCGCAAAGGTTTTTGGGTTGTTTTTATGTGGGGATAGTCTCGCAACTAAGCGAAGCGTTTTCACGACTGAAAGGAGCCCGTAGGGTGAGCGCAGCGAATAAAGGCGCTAAGACGCAAAGGTTTTTTGGGTTGTTTTTATGTGTAAATGGTCTCGCAACTAAGCGAAGCGTTTTCACGACTGAAAGAAGCCCGTAGGGTGAGCGCAGCGAATAAAGGCGCTAAGACGCAAAGGTTTTTTGGGGTGTTTTTATGTGTAAATGGTCTCGCAACTAAGCGAAGCGTTTTCACGACTGAAAGGTGCCCGTAGGGTGAGCGCAGCGAATAAAGGCGCTAAGACGCAAAGGTTTTTTGTGGTGTTTTTATGTGTAAATGGTCTCGCAACTAAGCGAAGCGTTTTCACGACTGAAAGGAGCCCGTAGGGTGAGCGCAGCGAATAAAGGCGCTAAGACGCAAAGGTTTTTTGGGTTGTTTTTATGAAGTGATGCGCGGATAGTTTCGCAGAGTGGCTAAGACCCAAAGATCGTGTAGACACGCTGAAATCGGAGTTGAAGACCTGCTCTGAAATTACGGAAATTGTAGGTTTTTATTCTACTTTAGACTCTGTCATGCCTTCTGTTTTATCCATGATCCACTTCCTTGCCCCTTTGCGCCTTTGCGCCTTTGCGCCTTTGCGTGAAAAAAAAGAGCGAAACACATCAAACAACCCACTAAACCCTAACCCACTCTAATGACTTCCGTTTCATCCAAGGTACATTTCCTTGCGCCTTTGCGCCTTTGCGTGAAAAAAAAGAGCGAAACACATCAAACAACCCACTAAACCCTAACCCACTCTAATGACTTCCGTTTCATCCAAGGTACATTTCCTTGCGCCTTTGCGCCTTTGCGTGAAAAAAAAGAGCGAAACACATCAAACAACCCACTAAACCCTAACCCACTCTAATGACTTCCGTTTCATCCAAGGTACATTTCCTTGCGCCTTTGCGCCTTTGCGTGAAAAAAAA
>NZ_JAAGVY010000010.1 GCF_010686655.1 Cryomorpha ignava
AAAGATATAGCGAGCTATATCGAGTGAAGACATCGTTGGATACTGAAATTTAGAGGAAAGAATTTTACATTCCACCTCAACTAAGCGTAGCTGTCTCACGTGGTCATTGAGCGCAGTCGAAATCCAGTGAAGCAAGTAATTTAAAGACGGTCTGAATCCCAAAGAATAATACATACGCACTCCCAATGGTCGACGGAGCGGCTGAAGAGTTGCTCGATTAAAAACAAACTAACTCCACTTTGCGCACTCATGCCTGTGGTCTTGCCGTTGGCTGATTCAAGGACTTGATCAGGGATTGATGTAAAAACTTCGGGTCTTTAGACCAGAAGGAGTCGTATGGAGCGGTTAAAGATCACCCCTTACTCTAACTGGAAAAGAAAACTACCTGTTCCAAATGCCTTTAGCTGTACCTTTAATGAGCTTAAAGGTTTGACGTGGCTGAAAAAATAGACGCAATAGAACGCCAAACAGGCTTGCCAGCATTACCCCTGCGCTCCCCAATTCTGAATAACCCGCAAGCCAGATAGACAATGGGATATTGATGATCATTACCACAATAGAATGGTACAGCGATAGACGTAATTTGCCCACGCCACTCAAAAAAATCCCGAAAATGCTAAGGCCTGTAGTTGCAAGAACCCATATCATCATTACCAAATTTAAAAGCATAGGAATTTCTATTTCATCGCCTATCCAGAGATTGTAAACGTAGGGAGAAACAAAAAACATAATAACGCCTAAAACGGCAACTCCAAACCAAAGCGTGTAGAGCTTGCGCATAACTTTATTAATCCATGGCATATCATTCTTTACGTAGGCCTCTGTAAATGCCGACCAAAAAGGGGTGGTAACCAATCCAAAAAAGACAACTATAAGATTAAAATAACGGAATGCAATATTGTAGGCAGGGACTTCTTCGGGCCCCAGTACTCTGGTAATGATTAAATTATCAGTCATAAAGACTACCAGAGCCGCCCCTTGCATTATGAAAAACACAAAACCCAACCCCATAAGACTTCGTGAATACTCGAAATTTACGGATTTCAAACTTGGTGCCACATCGCGATACTCTCCACTAAAAAAAATAATATTTGCCAGTAATGGCACCAACAGATTAATACCCCCAATGGCCAGCGCCAACGTAAATAACGACGGGGAGCCCTGCTGCGATAAAATATAAAGGGCTACCAGGTGGAGAATATTCACGACCGTATTCATCATGTTGGCTATAGCAGGGCGCTGATCTGCCGTAGCCACCATTTTTATGAGCTGAAGAAAAAATTGCGGACAGAAAAGAATTGCAAGCACCACAACCATTTTATTTACATCGGCTTTTAAAAAATCGGGTGCGGCAAAAATTACAGACCAGTCAAAGAAGATATTGGCAATCAAAAACAATCCAAGCAGGGCGACCGAAATCAGAATAAGCAATGCGTAAGTAGTGCTTACAAAAGATTTTGCAAGAATGGTATCGTTAGCTGCTTTGGCTTCAGCAAATCTATTTCGCAAGCCGTTGCCCATACCCAAATCAAAGAAATTAAACCAATTGAGCACGGCGCTCACAGTAAGCCAAATACCAAACGATACCTCAGTGAGATAGGCGAGATAAAGCGGAATTATGAGAAAACTAATAGCTGCGTTTATGACCTTGAGTCCGGCAGAGTAAATAATGTGTCGAAATGCTTTCTGACCACGGGCATCAGATTTGTTTACAAATTTTGCAACAAGCCTGTCAATCATTTATCGAATCGCTTAAACCACTTTTTGAATCTTCCCCCTCTCTTTTCTTCATCATCAAAGTAGGTGCCGTAGTCTGATCCATATACATAGCCGTAGCCATAACCGTAACCGGTACGACTGCCATACCCCGTGCGACTTTGACGAACTGCATTGAAAACAATAGCCACATTCTTTAATTGACCAGATTCATATAAACCATTGATATGGTGGAGGTGATCTTTGTGCGTTACACCATCGCGAACCACATACAGAGTACTGTCAGCATGTTTTGCCAAAATCAATCCATCACTAACCAAGCCTATGGGAGGTGTATCGATAACTATTTTATCAAATCGGGTTTTTAACTCCTCAATAAGCTCAGACATTCTTTCAGACATAATTAATTCTGAAGGGTTTGGCGGATTAGGCCCGGATGGAATAACAAAAAGCGTTTCAAGATAGCCCGATGGATGAATAATGTCATCGACAGCTGCATTTCTGCTCAAATAATTACTCGATCCTATATCATTTGCAATTTCAAATTGTTCTACTATTCGCGGTTTACGCATATCGAGCCCCACAAGCACTACGCGCTCTCCGGATGCGGCCATTACGGCGGCCAGATTCATGGCGGTAAACGTTTTTCCCTCTGTACCAATAGATGAGGTTACCATGGTAACGGTTGCCGATTCGCCCTTATTAAAAAACTGTAGGTTGGTTCGAATGCTCCGGTATTCTTCGGCAATAGAAGAACGCGGCTTTTCAACCGATACTAGCTGTGAAGAATGTTTATTGTAGCGCACAACACCCAAGATAGGAACGCTAGTAAGCTTGCGGATTTGTGCTATACTTTTAATTTTATCACTCAATTTCTCAACTACAATAATGAGCAAAACCGGAATGATGATTGCCAGTAAAAGCGCAATAGAAAATGCGCGCTGATGGACAGGCGAAATGGGCCCTGGCAATACGCGTGCCGTGTCTATCAAGCGGGTATCACTCTCGGTGGCAGCAAGTGAAATCGAAAGCTCTGCATGTTTTTGAAGAAGAAAAATGTAAAGATTTTCCTGAATTCTGAACTTCCGCTCAATTTCAAGCAATTCGCGTTGAGTGGTAGGAATTTGCTCTACACGATTTTTATTGTCACGCAGTTTCCCTTTTAGCTCACCGGCGGTATTCTCCAGGCTTTTCTCAATATTCTTAATATTTTCGAGGAGAGAAGATCGCGTTAATTCAATTTCGGCATTGATAGGCACAAGGGTTGGATCGTTTGCAGTACTCTGGTTGATAATGATCTCGCGCTGGCTTTGAAGCTCTGAAAGCTTATTGATTAATTTTATGAGTAAGGCGTCATTGATATCGAGTGCTGCCGGTGCCAGGTCGCGCAAGTCTTGATTTTCCAAAACATACCGCTTCAACTGACCTATCATGCTCAGCCGCGCATCGTTAATGGCCTTTTGCGCGTCTATGTCTCTAAGTCGCTCAAGCACCATTTGCGATTCAGACTCCAGATCAATAATCCCTTTTGAGACTTTGTACCGCTCACGGTTAGTTTCTATGCGCTCTAAATCGTCTGTAATTGATGCGAGCTGGGCATTGAGAAAATCTGATGTGTTTGAGGCTGCATTGTTTTTTACATCTACATCATTTTTCAGATATACATCTATCAATGCATTCACAAAATCAAGTCCTTTCTGAGGCACTTCATCCTCCAGATAAATTTGAAGAATACTGCTTTGTGGTCGGGCCAATGCCACTGACAATCGCGATAAATATTTGTTTTGATTGAAACCTATTGTATTAAATGAGATTCGGTACTGCCGCTTTTCAAAACTGGGATGGGCAATTTGGTTTAGCGGGAAATTATCCCTTTTTTCAAGTGTTATATTTCCCATTCCCATATTAAATCTTTCGCCAAATACACCATTAATTTGTTCGGTTTCAGAAGCTTTTTCGTAATGGAAAACAAAGTTTGTACTATCGACGATATCGACAAAAAACGGCTGAGAATATGCGCTAAACTCCAGTTTATCAATGGTTATTTTAAACGGGCAATCAGTATATACCTCCGAAACTTTTACATTTCCAATCAGGAAATAAGACACATCAAAATCGAGCTGATCAAGCGCTTTAGCAAGCAGATTATGTGATCTGAAAATTTCGATTTCGTTTTCAATATTCTTATCGGCTGCTTCAACATCCATTTGCTTCAGCAGTCTATCCTTGCCGCCGGTGTCATCTTTTACCAAGAGCTTTGCGGTAATGGCGTAAATGGGCGTTTTGTACCAATTGTAGTATTTGGCAATAAAGAAACCAAGAACAATAGATATCGCAAACAAATACCAATAACGGAGGTATCTGATTAGAAAACTCTTCAGGCTAAAATCTGACTGCTCGCGGGTTGGAGTATTCAGGTTTTTTTCTTCCATTGATTATTGGCTCAAACCTATTATTACAACTGCAAAAGTAAGGGTACTTAATACCAGTGGCAAAATTCTGTATGCGTTATCGTCGCGAGATGTTAGTCCTTTTGAAGGTTCTATATAAACCACATCGTTATTGCGGAGATAAAATTTTTCACTATTCAGTACATCAGCGCTGTTTAAATCTATTCTGAAATACTCTTTCCCTGCATCCGAATTTCGGATGATCAGAATATTATTTCTCTTTCCAAAAATAGTGAGATCGCCGGCATAACCCAATGCTTCGAGCACGGTTACTTGCCCATCGGCAATGGCGTACACTCCAGGCATTTTCACTTCTCCGAGAACGGTGATTTCAAAACTTACCAATCTGATATTTACCGATGGCTTTTGCAGATAGGTTAGTAAGGCTTCTTTAATCAGAGCTTCAGCGTCCTGATTAGTCATTCCTCCAATTTCAACTTTACCCACCAGCGGAAGATCTATTGTTCCATCGCGGGCAATTTGATACGTGTTGCCCGCATATTTATGATCTATATCTGAGCCACCCTTTTGAAAGTATTCATTGGCATCTTTGCTAATGCTGGAGATGGCGATTTCTACCACGTCGTTTGGTTGCAGGTTCAATACAGGTGCGTCTGGCATATTCAATGATCCTGCTATAGTATTGTTTAAATCATTGAAGTAGGTAACCTCTTTATGGGAAACGCATGACGCTAAAAACAATCCGATTAAAACTAAGCTAAAAATTGGTTTCATTCTTTAATTATCAATGCTTCAACGCGCATATTTTTCTCAAACTCTTCAAATGTGGTTGCTTCAGGAATACGCTTTTGGGTATCGCCATATCCCACTGCTTTCAGGCGTTTTTTATTTATTCCGTTGTCGATTAAATACGTTCTTACGGCATTGGCTCGCTCTTCACTAAGCTCAAAAGCCGACCCTTTAAAATTCCACTCCTTGCCCTGCCCTTTGAAATTGGGATCGGGTGTAATCTCAGCATTATTATTTGCCGTATGGCCCTGAATTTCCACCTCAATCGTTGGATTTCCCTTTAAAAATGCTACTAATTGATTTAACTCGTTATCGGCTCCGGGTTTAAGGGCATAAGTATTGTTGTAAAAATAAACTTGATTGAGCACCAGCCTGTCTCCTACTGTTACAAATCCTTCAGCCTTACTCTGCACTTCTATAGTACTCAAAGCGGTAAAGCCGGAATCTGCTTTAAGTTCATCGACGGGCAGTTCAGCAGCATCCTCACCAAAATCCAGGTCAATTTGCACATCGTCTGCTACCTTCTTCGCGGCATTAAAATCTGGTACATCTAAATAAATAAAATCATAACACGGCTTGTGAATAGCATTTACCGAAAGTGATTTACCCTCTGCCTCCATGTACAAATAGTGTCCACAATCTTCTCTATTCAAGCTTAAAACCGAAATATAAAATGTATCTCCAGCCGCAGCTTCTATAGTGTTTCTATATAGTATTGAGCCGTCAGTATTAAAAATTGGCGAACGATCAAGGCGCATAGGTTGCATATTATCGTTAATCAGCCGGTCGCAAAAATCAGCCTTGCCATATTTAAACGCTACCGCTCTATATCTATCATTCGCATTACTGGCCGACACCGAAAACTCAATTTTAATATCTTCTTGAGCAATAAATTTATACCAAAATGAATATTTGTCATTGTACAAATAGTACAACGCATTGACTTTTTGTTTATTCAGCAGAATTTGGCTCCGGCTAAAATCATTGTTTTCTAATGGAAACACGATCTCTTGTGCATTAAAGCAGGTTAAAGGATCTTCTATTTGCGCCTTGAGAACAGGAGAAAACAGAAGAAATCCAATTAGATAAACAAACGATTTTAAAGCTTTATGGCACATAGAGATTCGACAGTCTGAGCTATGAGCAAATATAGGAGCATAAGTTCCCTTGCTGCGGTGGGTGTCACTGTCATTATCCACATCTAACTGATGAAAGCTTTTTTAATCAACCGCCCACTTTATAAGGCATTGCGGTAGCTTTGCACGAACAGAGAATTAACTATTTGTGGAAAACTTATGAAATATACCTCCAGCATATACCTCGTCCTTCTTTTTCTTGGGTTTAGCCTTTCGGCGAAATGTCAAATATTAGATGGATTATTAGAGCCCGACGGATACTACAACTACGTACCAAACCCCGGCTTTGAAAAAACCGTGAGAGAATATTGCCGATGGAATCAAAATGGCCGAAAATACATGGAAGACATTCACAACTGGGATTCGCCAACGGAGACTACGCCCGATATTTTTAGCCTAAGACTTAAGCCTACCTGCTGGGCAAATCCTACGAAGCACAGTGATGGCAAGCAAGGTCCCCGAACAGGCGATAATATGGCGGGAATAAAAACGTATGGAAAAGGCGGTACTGAAACCTTTTGGCACGAATACCTCATCGTAGAGCTCGACTCGGCTCTTATACCCGGTGAGAAATACTACGCTGAATTTTACACCGCACGGGCTGTGAAATCAGATAAAGCAACCAATAATATCGGGATGTACTTTAGCGATACCGCTGTGGTAACCAGAGATAGAATGCCCTTGTTTTTTACTCCAGAGATAAATACCGATGAGATTGTAAAATCGAGGTGGAATATCTGGAAAAAGGTTTCAGGTGTCTTTACAGTCGATGCCGAGAAACGTTATTTGCTGATTGGTAATTTTTACAATGACGACGTTACCAGCACCAATCATTTCCCGGAAGGGGAAGGCGGAGGCTACTATTACATAGACGATGTAAAAGTGCGAAGAGCAAAACCGGATGAAGGCCTTACGCCAAAACCAAAAGAAAGCATTGCCCCGCGACCAAAACGGATTTTGGAGAAAACAGAAATTATTTCAACCAAAGAAATTACACTTGATAGCATTGATTACCAAGTTGGAAACACGGTGACGCTCAAAAATATCTTTTTTGAATTTGATAAAGCAACCATATTACCCGAATCAAAACCCGAGCTCAAAAAGCTTATGGACATCCTTACAGATTATCCATACCTGACCATTCAAATAAGTGGCCATACCGATAATGTTGGCTCAGATTCATACAATGAGAAACTGAGCGAAGCCAGGGCAAAAAGTGTTGTGGACTATCTGAAAGATGAAAAAGTAGACGCTTCTCGACTTTCGTACAAGGGTTATGGCAGCACTATGCCAGTTACATCAAATGCCACAGATGCTGGGCGGGCTATGAACAGAAGGGTTGAATTTACAGTTATTAAAAATTGATAATTCCGGTTTTTCACAGGATTTATAGGATATCTGCTCCTAAAGAAAGCGATAATTCATACTTTTGCAAAAAATTAAAGAATGATTCGTGAAGATGCTCTTACAATAGCCGTAGATTTTGACGGTACCATAGTGGAGCACACGTATCCGGAAATTGGTGATGAAATGCTTTTTGCTTTTGAAACTCTAAAGGCACTTCAAAAAAAAGGACATAAATTAATTCTTTGGACCTATCGGGAAGGCAAATATTTGCAGGAAGCTGTAGAATATTGTAAACAGAACGGAATAACATTTTACGCAGTAAACAGGAGTTATCCCGAAGAAGAAGTGGAGGAAGGCATAAGCAGAAAAATAAATGCTGATATTTTTATCGACGATAGAAATGTAGGTGGTTTTTTGGGTTGGGGCGAAATATACCAGATGCTTCACCCTAACGATGGCGACTTTGATCATCAGTTTAAAAACGAAGAAGCACACCGGAATCACAAATCGAATAGAACCTTATTAAGTAAATTGCCATGGTTAAAATCAAAACAGAAGAAGAGATAGAAATAATGCGTCAAAGCGCGTTGATTGTATCAAGAACACTTGGGCTGATGGCCGAAAAAATAGCCCCCGGTGTTACACCACTCGAGTTAGACAAAATAGCTTACGAATACATAAAAGACCAGGGAGCCGAACCCGGATTTCTCGGTTTTGGCGGCTTCCCAAACTCGTTGTGCATCTCCGTAAACGAGGCGGTTGTACACGGAATTCCGGGGAAGATTTCTTTTAAAGAAGGTGATATTGTGTCAATTGACTGCGGTGCTGTAAAAAACGGTTTTTATGGCGACCATGCTTATAGTTTTGCAATTGGCGATGTAAGCGAAGAGGCGAAAAACCTATTAAAAGTCACTAAAGAAAGTCTCTACCTGGCAATTGCCCAAACAATTGTGGGAAACAGAATTGGCGATATAGGCTACGCCATACAACACCACGCCGAGAAACACGGTTTTGGTGTAGTGCGCGAACTGGTAGGCCACGGCTTGGGAACTGATATGCACGAAGATCCGCAGGTACCAAACTACGGAAAGCGTGGAAGAGGTAAAAAAATTGTAAATGGAATGGTTCTCGCTATTGAGCCGATGATTAACCTTGGAACCAAAGATATTTTAATGCTTGATGACGACTGGACTATTGTAACAGCCGATAGAAAGTATAGTGCCCATTTTGAGCATGATATAGCCGTGGTTAATGGCAAACCTGATATTCTTTCCAGCTTTGATTACGTAGAAGATGCCTTGGAAAAGCGTGGACTCGATGCGATGAGAATGGGAGTAGATATTCTGGTAGCCTAAGCAGCTTTTTGTCTCTTAGTCAAAGATATACTTCGTTTGCCCATCCCTTACAAGATCAAAATGCACAATTGCTTTTTGATCTTCTTTTTCAGAAACCTGAGTAATTGACACCGTGCAAACTTTACCTCTGTTCATTACCAAATCATTTTCGGGATCGCCATTGCCCCCTTGAAAATGAAAATCGAGAATTTCTTTGGCAGTAATATTTTCTTTATCAAGTAAATTACGAAACCACTTCAGCCTGTTTTCCAGTACCTCTGGGCTGTACAGTTGGGCTGATGCCCAAATATGAGGTTCATCTAAAGAAAACTCTTTCTTAAAAATGGTCTCACCATCCCAGCGCAATTCACGAATGGAATCAGAAAAATCTATCAGGGTAAAAGGCTGAATATTCTCCTTTTTAAATTGAAATTGATCAGCAAATTCGAATGCATTTTTACAATCAAGGCTCTTCAACAAGACTATACCTCGGCTCATCCCATAGGTTTGGTGCATATTGTGAGGCTCAAAAGCACCGTTTAGCAATACCGAGTGGCGTCCATTTTGACCAAGGGCTATATTGGTTCCTCCGCGCAGTGGCTCTTCGGCGATATAAAAAGCTTGCCCTCCGGCTGAGAAATAAGGACTTAAAAGGCTTGCATTTCTCGAAGGACTTTCATCGCGATTAGCTGTAATTATCTTTTCGTTTTTTAGCGGGACATACGTTAGCGTACACATTTAATAGTGATTGATTTTTGAACGGCGTTCACTATACTCCTCTTCCGAGATGTCATCGTTTACCACCAGGACATTCAACTCAGCGAGTGGTTTTAATTTCTCAAAATCGGCTTTGCTGATTTCCCTTCTTTGATTATTTTCAGCTACAATTAAAAAATAACGTGTAGCTGTGGGAATTGTTGGAATGAAGAATACCCGAAACCAGGATTTGATATACACAAGATCTACAAATCCTGAAGGTGCTTTTATATAGAGGTCATCTTGTGAAAGTGGACCAATCACTTTTCGTGTTTCATGACCCCAATCGAAAATAAAAATCATTTTATCACGAACTATAATCCACGCAAATGGTGTTTTTGAAAATCTCATTATGCTCTGAAAGTGGAATAAGCTCAACTTCACACGGATTTTGAGATCTCAGAACAATGGTGATGATTCCAAGCCCGGCACCACCCTTTTTCGACATTTCTCCATTCATCATTTGATCGAGATACATCGTTTTCAACTCAGTTCTGTCTTTCTCATTGATCAATTCATAGCGATTTATCAATTTTTCGCCGAACCTTTTCTCAATAATGTTTAGAAATGTGGCGCAGATTTTTTTACCATTTACAGAAACTGTTACTGCACCGGATACTCGACTGTCTTGATCCCTGCTTCCGTGCAATTGAATATTTTGGATGGCTTCAATATACGCGGTGTAAAAGCGCTTTCTTGCCTGTTTATCAGACACTTTGCTCTCTACAAGTTGCTCCAATTTAGATGAAATAGCGTTGGTATAGCCCACATTAAGGTCTCCCACGAAGTGAACTATCACATCTTCGGAATCTGATTTTTTCACCTTTTCGTACGTTACCTCAGCATATTTTTCGAATATTCCCAAGGCACTTGAGTCCACTTTCATCTACAAAGTTTTGGCTTTGCCAAGGTAAAAAAACTCTCGATTGGATTGATGATTTTTATACTAAGCTCATTTATTTTTTGTTAACAGTGTGTTAATTTAAAATTTTGCACATGGCATAACTCTTCTTTTATTACGTTTTTTATTCCGCTTGCTCGCAAATTCCATAGTCAGTGAAAGTTCGTGCGCTCCTCCACTGTTGGGGCTAAATTTTGAAACAGTGAGATCGTAACTATACCCTATTTTAATGTTATTTATTTCGTATCCCACTAACACGGCAATCGCATCGTGATTTAAATAGTTATAATCATTGTTTTTGAGCAGTGGAATTCCGCGATACCACAACCCTATCACCACCGGATCGTACTCATAATAAAATCCCAAATCGAGCTGATCAAACATTCCCTGCATTTGATAGTTAAAGGCGGGCACAAGATACTGTCTGCTTCTAAATGCGCTTACATCAGAGAGCTTAAACCGCACACCCCCATGCACACCTATCTTTTTTGGTAGTTGAGTATCGCTTCCTGTTAGAGATTGAACAGGTTCATTAATATGATTAATAGCCGCACCAAACCAAAAAGCTTCTGAAAAAATGAGTAATCCGGCCCCAAAATCGGGATAGTTTACAGGCTCTTGAACAAATCGTGATCTATCCGGGTCGAGGGTTGTTACACCATCATCTTCACGGGCAAGCTGATCACTAAAAGTGAGTTTATCAATATCCAGAAAATTAGATCCAAACCCAAAACTAAGCGCCGGTCGGAGACTTATTTTTCTGGTTATATTAATTTCATAAGCGTAATGCAGCGCGGCCGAAGTATAGCTCATACCACCGGTACCGGCTTTGTCGTGCTGCACAGTTAATGCCACCCCGCTGTTTACTTCCGACACAAAATGATCGAAAGCAACGTTGTAAGAAACAAAAGCCTTTGGAATGGCAGGCCATTGATTCCTATAACTCATCGCAATTCTACTCTGAATACTCGTACCGGCAAAAGCGGGGCTCAGATACATCGGGTTCGCATAGAACTGTGTGTATTGCTGATCCTGGCCCTTTGCATGATTTATTGTAAAAACAAAACCTACGGCAAGAAGTAGTGATATTTGTAGAAATTTCGTCATTCAGTTTATTTAGATAAAAATATTTTTTCCTCCACCTCTACCGTGCCATTTTGGTCTTCATCAAAAAACACAGCTTTCTCTACAGGCTGATAGCCTTCGGCTTCTACTAGCATTGTATATTCCTTATTCGTATTCAAAGCCAAAACAAATGTACCAGCAAGTGGATCGGTCTGGTAAAGCCCCTCCATACTTCCGCTCTCCTTATTAAACAGGGTTACTGTTGCATTTTTGGGAATCTGATCGCCAATAGATGTAATTTCACCTTTGTATATAATGTTGTTAGCATCATCAAACACAATCTGGTAAATATCCTGCAAGCCAGACCCTCCTATTCTTTCAGAAGAAAAATAAGCCATTTTTCCAGTGGGATCAATTGTGAAAAACACATCGTCGCCGGGCGTATTTATAGGGTAACCCAGGTTGATGGGTCTGTCAAAGCCATCGCCATTTTTTGCGGCACAAAAAATATCAAATCCACCCATATTTGCATGACCTTGCGACGCAAAGTATAAGGAGCCATCTATAGAAATATAGGGACCATCATCATCAAAAGGTGTATTTATTTTATCACCAAGATTTTGTGCTTCGCTCCAGCTTCCGTCAGGTAGTTTTGTGACCTGGTAAATATCTTTAGCTCCATATCCTCCGGGTCTGTCGCTGGAGAAGTAAATCAATGTTCCTTCCCGATTTCCAAAGCAGGCGCTGGCCTCCTGATATTTTGAGTTTATTTCCTGATTGAGTTTTTCGGCTTCACTCCAGCTGTAGCCTTCCTTTTGAGAAATATAGAGGTCGCCAGAGAAACCATCTCTACTGGTTCTGTAAAAAATAAGTGATTTTCCATCTGGCGAACAGGCGACTGCCGCATCGTTTGTGCGCGTATTTAGCAGATTACCGGCTCCCCGTGCAGTCATTTTGTCTGCATTTAAATCAACGATATAAATGTTTTCATCGTACTGTTTAGAAAAATCTTTTTCACTCCCCGCATCATACCTGCGGCGCGATGTGAAATAGAGCTTATTGCCCTGTGCATCCCATACGGGAGCGTAATCGTGCATTGGAGAGTTTACGTTTTCGCCCAGATTTTTTATTGTTACCGACAGTGGCTTCTGCACCATTTTAATAGATAGTTGAGCGGTTGCTATTACATGAATTATTTCTGTTTCAGAACGCAATCTGTTTGATCGCTCCTGATAAGTGTCCATCAAATCAAGAGCATCAAAAAACATATAGTCAGAAATGCGCTTTTTGGCGAGATAATACAAAGCCTCGGTGTTCCCATCATCAACCGCCTTTTCAAGGTACTTTTCTGCCTGACCTTTAAGGGTAGGCAAATGGAAGTAGCATATTCCGAGTTTTCCGGTTATTTCTGCGTCATCAGGCGCAGAAGTATGCAACTCGCTGTAAAGTTCAGAAGCATAATAATAATCGCCTTGCAGAAAATAGATTTCGGCTTCGTACATCAGATTTTTCTGATACCGGCTTAGTTTCTGACCCTGCATACCCGTGGAAAAGCATAAGAATAAGAATGCTGGAAAAATAAAAATTCTATTCATAATCATTATCTTATAAGTGTTACGTCTCCCATTTCTGTGAGATCTCCGCCATCCTGGAAGGTTACTTTAACCCGCCACACATATACATCTTGCTGACATATCATACCGCGATAATATCCATCCCATCCCTGGCGCACATCTTTCGATTCGAAAAGAAGCTCACCCCAGCGGTTAAAAATTTGCATTTCAAACTCTTCCACACCTTTGTACATAGGGAAGAAAATATCGTTATTAAACATATCGTCAACAGTCCAATAGCCACCATTGGGGCCATTCGGATTTGGAGTAAAGGCATTTGGAAAAGCAATCCTTGTGTCAACATTTCCGCGTACAGCCTGATCTACTACAAACGTATCGGGACAATTAAATTCATTATTCGCGATAAGCGTAACCCCGTGCCAACCCGTTGTTTCATAAAAATGGTACGGTGAAAACTGATCTGAAGTTCCTCCATCTCCAAAATTCCAGGTAAAAATGGTGGCATCTGTAGAAACGTTCAAGAAAAACACCTGATCGGGAATAGTTATTACCGGAGGATTTACAGTAAAGTAAGCCTCTGCCCTCGGGTGAACGATTGCCACACTTGTTTTAATTTTTATATCAATATCGCCGCCAGGACCGGTTACCGTGAGCATAACGTTGTATGTCCCAGACTGGTAATAGGTATGAGTTGGATTCACTTGATTGCTATTGGTTCCATCTCCAAAATCCCAGAGATAAGTAACGCCATAAGTAGAGGTATTTGTAAATGAAACCACCAGCGGCATACATCCGATACCCTCGCCTTCAAAATCAGCAATAGGTAATGGTGGCTCAATACGTATATCCTGCTTAGCAGTATCATTACATACTTGATTTCCAACGATTAGGTTAATGGTATATTCTCCCCATGTTTCGTAAGTATGAGCGTTTGGTGTTGCCGGATCGTCAGATAGTTCAATGATACCATCGCCCCAAACCCACTCAAATTCAGCGGTACTGTTGGCAGCGCTCAAATTGGCAACATTTACTGTTGCTGCCGGGAATGTTTGTACAGATGGAGCGGCAACGAAAGCTGCCTGTGGTTGCCCTACTACCGGAATATCAAACACCAGTGTATCGCCGCAACCCCATAGCGATGAAGCGATAAACCTTACGGTATAAACAGAATCTTCGGCATTTGCATTGGTATAAAAATGCGTTGGTTCAGCATCCTGTGAATAAGTATTATCACCAAATTCCCAATAATAGGTAAAGGCACCTACAGAATTATTTACAAATTCGGCGGTATATGGCGAGCACCCACCCTGAGGCTGCACTACATCTGCGATTATTTCTGGTATTACGTCTACATCTACAGTTGCGGCTGCGGTACATCCATAATCACTTGTACCGTTTAAGGTTACAGAATAAGTAGCGAGTTCCGTACCACTATTCACATAGGTATGCGTATGCAGCGAGTCGCCATTATTTGAATTGGTACCATCGCCATACACCCAGTTAAATGTGCTTGCTCCTCTGGAGTAATTTCCAAAAGTAAACTCTGCCGGGAAACACCCTTCTATACCTGCAACAGCAAAACTAATGTCGGGATTGGGGTGAACTTTTACAGCAATACTTGCGGTATCGGTACAACCAAAACCGCTTTGAGCAACCATGGTAACCGTGTAATCATTAATTGTATCGCTTAGATTTACGAAGTTGTGAGCCGGATTTGGGCTATACGCCTCGCTGCCATCACCAAAATTCCAAAAGAAGGTGGAAGCACCGAACGATTGATTTACAAAATTGGTAGCGAGTGGAGAACATCCTTCAAGCGGATTTCCTGTAAAGGCGGCAATAACATCAGGATAAACCGTAATTTCATAGGCTGCCGTATCGGTGCATCCAAAATCTGTAGAAGCTACCATACTTACATCAAAAAACTGAGGCGCAGTGGAAGTTGATAAAAAAGTGTGTGAATGTATCACAGCTGCCGTATCTGAAATAGATCCATCGCCATAATTCCACGCATAAGAGTCAGCCGTAGAGCTGTTGTTTTGGAACACAACCTGCAGCGGACTACAACCAGTAGTTCGATCGGGAACAATGCTGGCATTTGGCTTGGGATAAACTACAATCTGACTTCGCGCGGTATCTTCACATCCATAAATAGAAGTTGCGATAAGGCGAATATCGAATGTATCTGGAAAAATAGTATTGTTTTGATATCCGCCAATGGGTTCGTCTGCAAGGCTTACTACTCCATTTCCAAGATCCCATTGATAAATATTTCCGTTAAGACTATTGTTTTCGAACGTAAATGAAAGCGGAGAACAGCCTTCAAGGGGATGTGTGTACGACGCGACAACACTTGGATATACTTCTACATTTCGTGTAAACGATCTGCTACATCCATTTGCCGTAAAGGCGTTAAGGCCTATGGTATATGTTACCGTTTGATTTGTATTGTTTACAAATTCGTGGCCATGGATTACTGCCATGGTATCTGAAGTAGCTCCATCGCCATAAGTCCACACCAGCGAATCGCCGAGAATGGTTTGATTTTCAATAGAAACTGTAAGCGGGCTACAACCGGCGGTGCGATCTACCGAAAACTGTGTAATCGGATTGGGGTGAACCACAATATCGGCAGTAGTGGTATCATTACAACCAAAGGCAGAAGTAGCTACCAATTGAACCGTGTAAGTTCTGTCAATCAAAGTGTTATTTGCATAAGTATGCGATGGATTTGGCGCAATAGAAATCGTTCCATCACCAAAAGTCCAATAGTATGCCACTGCCCCACTCACCACTGGAAATTGTACTGAGAATGGCGCACACCCCGAATCAACATCGAGTGTAAAGTCAAAGTTTGGCTGTGGGTATACCGAAATTGTTGTCGTGCTCGTGTCAGCACACCCAAAGGGTGTATTTGCAATAAGCGTTACCGTATAATTAACAAGGGTATTGTTTGAGTTTGTAAATAAATGCTTTGGATTAATCACATTTGTTGTTGGCGAACCATCTCCAAAATTCCATTCAAAGCTTGATGCATTAAGCGAATTATTCAGGAATATGGCAGAATCGGCATTACAAGCTGGCGTATAGAAAGTTTGAAATTGTGAAACGGCATTTGGATGAACCGTAATATTAGACTGCACGGTATCAGTACACCCAAATGCATTTCGGGCAATTAATTTTACAGTGTAAACAGAGTCAACATTTCCATAATTATTAAAAGTATGGTTTGGGCTTACACTTGCAGAACCGCTACCATCACCAAAAATCCATGTAAAAGTATTACCTCCTACGCTGGAATTAGTAAAGTCAACTTCAAGGGGTGCACAACCTGCTGCAATATCGGGTGAAAATGAAGCCGTGGGCGCATTCTGCACATTGATATTCAATGTTTTTGTATCGGTACAAGTAGCAGTTTCTACTGTAAGAGATACTACATATGGCCCAGGCACGGTATAGGCATGGGTAGCATTGGTATCAACGCTAGTGGCTCCATCACCAAAATCCCAAAACCACGTTGTAATGGGGTCGCCTCCGGCATGGGTTGATAAGTCGAGAAAACTACCTATTGAACCAATACATACATCATCGACCATAAAATCGGCAACGGGACTTTCGTAAACCCTAACAATTTGTGTATCCGTATTTTTACAGAGGTTTGGAGCCTCTACGGTAAGTGTAACGTTATAATTTCCGGGAGAATTATAATTCTGCACCGGCGGATTTTGAGCTGAACTGGTATTTCCATTTCCAAAATCCCAAGCATATGAAGAAATAACACCAGTAGAACTATCAGTAAAAGTAGCTACGAGTGTATCGCAGGCAGCGGTGTTATCTACTGAAATAATAGCTTCGGGTGCAGGCAAAACGGTAATGGGCACATAGGCAGTATCGGCACAACCGCCCGATAAGCCCCCCACGGCCGCTATGAGTCGCACGGTGTAATTTCCAAAATTTGAAAAAACATGATCTACAGTGTTGCTTCCGGAATAAACCGGAGGAGTACCATCACCAAAATTCCATTCAAAATCTGTAGCCGAAGAAGATGAGCTATTGGTAAAGGTTATTGTTTCACCTTCACAAATTGAGGCTGCATTGGCCGAAGCTCCGGCAGTGGGTGGTGGAACAATTTGAATTGTAATTGTAGCCACATCAATTCCACAAAGATTGCTATCGAGCAAAGTTGTGGTATAAGAACCAATACCCGGATACTCAAGCGTATGCGGGAAGGTAGGTGGCCAGGCTCTCCAGTCTATAATTGAGTCGTATCCAAGGCCCCAGTAATCACCAAAATTCCAGTATTCATAACGTTGATAGATATTTCCCTGAAAAAGGCAATTACGCTCTGTAGTATTCGTATAAGTTACCTCATTATCCGGAAAACAAAGAATGGTTTCAGAAGCGGTAATTCCCGCGTCGTCAATATCCCATATCCGAATGGGGTTAAATGTCGCATTACTCGGCCCACCCTGTACAGTATTACAGTTATTCTCTGCCGTAAGAGTTACCACAGTTTCACAATCTACCGTTCCTTGTTGGTAGGTATGCGAAATGGTTTGACCCAGATTGGTATAATCATAGGTTTCGTTTGGCGATCCATCTCCAAAATTCCAAATAAAAGTTGTGGTGGTAGAGGTATTTGTACTGGAATTAATAAATTCCATTACTTGCGGAGCACAGGCTTGTGTAAGCCCGCCAACAGGAATTTGGATAGAAGCATTTGTAGCTTCTTCCATTATTACGGTTCCGGTTATAGTACAGCCTGTTGCTGTCTCTGTAAATGTAACAGTGTAAATATCAACAGTAGCGCCATAAATGTGGTACACAGCATTTGGTGGAACTAACCCGGGACCGTTTTGAATTGGCGATCCATCACCCCAGTCTATGGTATATGCTCCTATTGAGTTTGGCGATTGAATGCTCAGTGTAAAATCGTTACCATTACAGCTGTACCAAACAGGGTTGCTGGACGGATTCCCGTAGAAATCAAACAATTCGCACTGCGCAAATGAATTGGAGTGCATACAAAATGCGGCTATGAAGAGCCCTATCCCAATTTTAGTCATTTTCCTCATCATAGGGCAGTATACGGCAGATGATGGGAAAGGTTAGGGTACCCGTTAAGGCACACTATGGTCGAAAAACTTCAATAGTTTTTATTAGTTTTTAGGTTACGCTTCCGCGAAAAGAAAAAAATTAACCAATATCTTTGAAACCAGTGTTAGTTAAATTCAAAGGTTTTAGTGAGAAAAATTCAAGCCGAATTATTGGAAAATGTTTGATTCTAAAGGTTTTATTCCAATACGATTTTTTTGTGAATCACACCTGCCTCAGTTCGAATATTTAATACATATAGTCCGGGAGAAAGGATATCAGTATTTACGGTATGCATTTCATTTTGCATTTGACCTGAATAAACCAAACTGCCGCTTATTGAATACAAGTTTATTTCTGCTGTAAAGTTTTTTGAGTTATAAACTGCAAAAGAGCCCTGCGATGGATTAGGCGCAATCTGAAAAAAGTCAGAGACTTGAGGATTATTCAACCCTACCGTGCAAGAAGTAAAACCGTCACCAACATACGAGGTGGTTGCATCTGTAAAACACAGAAGGAATGTTCCAATAACACCTTCGCATACATGCCAGTACCCAAATGGCACAAAGAATATTTGAGTTGCACCCATTTTTTCGATAACAGTGTATTGCTCTAACTCCATTGAGCTAGAAGGCTCACCCGAGATAAGATTATAATCTAGAAACATGACCTTTAAATCCTGGCCATCTTGCTGAACGGTCGAGATTGAATCTACGGTAACAAGGTAAGTAGTATAATCACCATACACTTCTACAGGATAAGTGAATTCCCAGGAGTCTCCCGGCTCTGCTCCAAAATCAAAAGCTAACCGAAAAGTCTGGTCGTAATCGCTGGCAAAGAAAATTGAATCGTTTGTTTCGTAAAAATAATATGGGGCAGGATTGGCATTGCAGCCTAAAGGATTAGGATTGTCTCCAACGGCTTCCATCCTAGCACAAGGCTGACTATTAAGGGTTGTTTGCTCCGTAATGACATATTCGGCTCCAACAGTTTCAATTTCATCTAAAAAACCAAAAGTTTGGTATTGATATTTCCAGGATGTTCCGGTCTCAAACCAAGTTGCCTCCTGTGCAAATAAACTTGAAGAAATGAAAGTGAGAAGGAGTAGAAAATTTTTCATGATTTAAATGGTTTATAATGAAAACTCTGTTTCCATTAAAGTGAGCATTCTGTATAAAACTGAGCGCTTTGAAATTAGCCTTTTTTAATTAGATCTCAAAATCGTTTTAACCATAATTACAGAATCTTTAATTCTTAATATGCTGTATACCTATAAAATATAGCAATGCGACACCTGAATTGAACAAAATTACTGGCGTAAATACGATTCTAATCTTACGGCTTGCCAAAGTTTGTATTATTCACAAAACTAGTATCAGTCAAGGTTTCGAGAAAACTTACCAAGTCATCAACATCTTGCTCTGAAAGGCCCAAACCAACATTCGGAAATTTCATCAGCGGATCTAAAGTTTGGGATAAATGACCACCCGAATTATAGTGTTCTACTACTTCGTGAAGGGTACCAAAACGACCATCGTGCATGTAGGGAGCGGTGAGGGCGATATTTCGAAGCGTAGGCGTTTTAAAAAGTCCCCGATCATAAGCTATACCTGTTACTCCTTCCCTTCCGAGATCAGTAAAAACGGAGTCGAGACCGTTGTTGTGAAACTGGTGATCAGTAAATTGTACAAAAGCGCCCCCGTGGCAATGGAAGCAATCGCCACCATTTTGGCCACCAATATATATATTGGGGTCGCCCCCTTCTGCAAGAAACAATTCCTGGCCGCGAATTTCTGAGGGGCTTAGTGGAAGTCCACCATAATAATATGCCTTATCAAATTGTGAATTAGCAGAAACCATTGTGCGCATAAACTGTGCTATGGCATACGAAATGCGTAATGTATCCACACAATCGTTTCCAAAAGCAGCGGCAAACATTGTGGGGTATTCAGCATCTTGCTTCACGCGCGAAACGGTCGTTGGCCAATCCATATCCATTTCAATGGGATCGTGAATAGGGCTGGCAATCTGTTCTTCAAGCGTATTTACACGGCCATCCCAAAAGAAATTATTGTTCCAGGCGAGATTAATAAGTGCCATGCTGTTTCTGGGTGTAAAATCGCCATAGAGCCCAACACTTCCTGCCACATTATCGGCAAAGGCGTGCTCGGGAGCGTGGCATGAGCCGCAGCTCAATGCATTATTTCGCGAAAGCTGCTCGTCCCAAAAAAGTTTGCGTCCGAGAGCTATTCCTTCTTCGGTCATCGGATTATAAGCCGGCAAAGAAGGTTCGGGAAAGAAATACGGTTTTTGAAATTCGTGTGGAGTTCCACTGCCGGGTATTACTTCACATAAAATACTTTTGGGCGCGGGCTCACCCGGTTCTCCATCATCATCGGGCTTGCAGCTAAACAGCAAACCCAAAAGGACCAAAGGCCAGATTAATAAAACGCTATTTCTAATAGATATCTCCAAATATATTGATTGACTTATTGAATTATTTCAAAACATGCCGCGCTATTATCTGCCACTTTAATTCCGAGGGGCATTTGGGTCATATTGCCATGAAACTGGGTTTCGTATTTTAAATCTATATGCGAATTTTCATTCAAAAAGAAGGTGTCGAGATTCAGCTTAAACGAAATCAATGCCACATCATTTGACCCTACATCAAACTGTCGGCTGAAAGGCGGAATTTCTCTGTAAAGCGTGTCTAGACCGGAATGAAGTCCAAAAGAGATTGGAAGAGCGGCAGCCGTATTTGGCACGGTATCGCAAAAACCTTCTATCGAAAAAAACCGGTATCCTCCCTGCCAGCTCCAAAACATGCCGTTTGATTCACTAAGCGGATGATTGGAATCAAAATCGCCGATAGAAAAATCAGGATTTTCAGGGCTGTTAAGTTCTGCGGGTACACCAAGATCAAAAGCAATGCCCACATATTTTCCGTAAGGAATGGTATAAGTGGCGCTTGTACGGTGATTTCGAACGCTGAAAATTTCAATGTCGCTTAGCGGCACAATCGAAGAATCTTCGGCAATGAGGCGAATATTTGAAAGATAAAAGTTTAGATCTTTGAAAAAAAGCGGATAACCATCTACATTTACATAAGGTTGTGCGATTTGCATCTCCTGATTACCAATCATGGGTAAAAACATAATGGATAATTCTGCAGGACGTTCCGCGGGTGTCTCATCATCTTTGGTACAGCCGCCAATAAAAAGCACTGAAAAAACTACTGCCAGCAAGTTTGTGATTCTCATAGTGATCCAGTTTCTTTGAAATCTTTGTTAAAGTACAATATTAGACCAGATTTCCCCATTTCATTTTCATTATAATTGTAAGTTTATCGGCATTAAAGCGCTATGTCAAAATTCCTCATTTACAAATCTTCGGCCGGATCGGGTAAAACGACTACCCTGATTTACATTTTCCTCAAGCTAAGCCTTGCTTCTACTGATGCGAATCGGTTTAAGAAAATTCTCGCCATTACATTTACCAATAAGGCTGCCGCCGAAATGAAAGAAAGACTCATTTCGGAGCTGAACAAAATTAGCACTATTTCTGCTGATTATAAAGGAGGCGATTTCGTTATTGACGGTCTTCTGAAAGAGTTAAATACAGATCTTGCAACCCTCTCGCAGCGTGCGCTAAGCAGCTTTAAAATTCTGCTTCACGACTTTAACGATCTGTCTATTGGCACCATAGATCAATTTAACCACCGCCTTATTCGCTCATTTAGCAGAGACCTTCGCTTAAAATCAGATTTTGAAGTAGAGCTAGATGAAAAAAGTCTTTTTCATGAAGCTGTGCAGCGACTCATTGACCGCGTTGGCGACGATCCATATATTACCACTCATCTTTTGGGCTATATGGCCTTAAAGCTCAATGATGAAAAACGGGTTGACATAGCCAGAGACCTGGAACAAATGCGCGGTTTGGTGCTTGGCGAATCTGCTTTGGAAGCGATAACGACTTTAAAAAATCAGGAAGATTTAGATTTTGTTGCTATCCGCAAGGACCTCCTGGCAAAGCGGAAAACCGCACAGAATTCCATTCAGAAAAAGGGAAAAGAAGTTCTTGAATTTCTTGCCGCTAAACAAATCGAAATAAACGATTTCTCGCATAAAGCAAGTGGATATGGCGGCTATTTTCTTAAAATGGCCGATTATCCAGATAAGACTCCACATTGTAATTCATACATCAAAAAAGCTTTGGAAGGTGAGCTTGTCGCCAAGTCGGCAGCGGGGCATCTAAAGTCAAAAATTGATTCCTTTTCGGGTCAGTTGATTTCAAAACTTGAAGAAAGCATTGCAGTGTTTGAAGAAAACCACCGCGATTTCACTTTGAGTAATGCTTTGATGTGGCAAATAGATTTGATAGCCGTGCTCGAAGAATTGAGTTTGTGTATTGAAGAAATCTGCGAAGAGCGAAATATTCTGCCCATTTCAAAATTCAACAAACTAATTTCTGAAGCCCTTCGCAAAGAACCGGTAGCCTATCTCTACGAACATTACGGAATGCGGTTTAACCATATTCTGATTGACGAATACCAAGATACTTCAGAGCTGCAATGGTTTAATATCCTTCCACTTATTGAAGAGTCGCTCGCAAAAGGACAAACGAGTATGGTTGTAGGCGACGCTAAGCAAAGCATTTACCGCTGGCGTGGAGGAAAGGCCGAACAGCTTATTGCATTGCCCGAATTGCTTTCGCCACCCGAAGACTTGAGAATTGTAGCAGCCGAAACGCTTAGACGCACTTCAGAAATTAACGAGCTCGCCACAAATTACCGAAGCAGAATAAATATCGTAAATTTTAATAATGCCCTGTTTTCTCAACTCGGCGAAAATCTCACCCGTCTTGATTCGCTGTACGAAAAAGAGTACAAAGAAGAGAGCGTTTCGCAGAATGCTAATCCCAAACTAACTGATGGCTATGTGCGCATTGATCATCTGGGAAAGAAGCCCGAAAAAGATGCGAACTGGGATAAATTGCTTGAAAATATTGCGCTTTTTACCAATCAGGGCTATGCGTATAGCGATATGGCCATCCTCGTGCGCAGTACCGCTAAGGAAGGTCGGCTAATTTTAGACAGACTTCAGGATGCCGATATTCCAGTGGCAACGGCAAATAGTTTTGAAATTGACAAAAACATCCAAGTCAGGCTTATTCTGGCTTTCATGCGTTTGGCTTACGATCGCGAAAATACTCCGGCAAAGCTTTCGATTATGCGAAGCATGCAAACCATTTTTCACTTGCCTTTCGAACCCCATCTTTTTTTATTTAAAAATGGAATAGACCTCAACTCCTATTTAAAAAAGCACCGCAAACCAATTTTCAGCGGATTAAAAAATTCGGAGGGGATTTATGAGCTTACCGAAAGATTAATTGCCGACTATTTGCCTAATTCCAGAAATAGTTTTCTGAATGCACTTTTAAATGTCATTGTCAGTCGTGTAGGTCTCAATGGTACCTGTCGTGAATTTTTTGATTGGTGGGATACCTTGAACGAAAAGCCGAGCGTACCCGGAAGCGAAGGTTCCAACGCCATACAGCTTATGACGATTCACAAAGCAAAGGGATTGCAGTTTAAAGTGGTTTTTGCTCCGGATATCGACTGGAGGTTTCGTGCGGTAAGCACTGAATTAAAATGGTTTGACTTGCGTGATAATCCCATTTCTACGATTCCATTCGCTCCGCTTCCGCTAAACAATCGCCTAAAAGATATGGGACTTACGGCAGAGTGGGAAGAAGACGAGGATGCTTCAAAATTCGACAATCTCAATCTGATTTATGTAGCGCTTACCCGAGCCGAAGAAGCTTTGTGTATATCGTTCGGCTCAAATGGCGATTCAAAAATAGGCGAAACAATTATGAATGCGCTTGAGCAAATACGCGATTCGAAACTAGCTTCAATGTCAGGATATAACTCCACAGACCACAGTGAATCAGGCTCTACCATAGAAATCGGCGTATTGCCTGAAAGCGAAAAACCAGAAACTGATGTAGTTGAGGGCGGGGCAATAGAATGGATAAATCCCGATAATGAGCCCTGGTTTACAAAAGTGCTCACCGCTCCGCAAATTCAAAAAGCCGATCGCCTGCGAGGTGTCCGTTTTCACACTATTGTTTCTGTGTCAAAATCGGCAGAGCAGGCAAAGGCAAAGCTAGATAGATTGATGGCCGGAGGCGAAATTACTCCATTGGAGCACATCGAATTATTAGCAATGGCCGATAGTTTGTACAGCGATAAGCGATTTGTCAAATTACTCGAGTCGTCAAAGGTTTTGGCCGAACGGGAGCTATTTTACAATTCGGAAATATTGCGTCCCGATATGGTACTCGAAAATGAAGAAAACACAGTATTAATCGATTTTAAAACGGGCGAAGAAGATGAGAAATACGAGGAGCAGGTTGCCAGGTATGGCGCGGCTTTACAGCAAATGAGTGCGAAGCCGGTAAAAGCTTTTATTCTTTATATCTCTCCTGTATTTTGGGTGCCAGTGACTTTAAATTCCGGTGCGCATCAGGGTTCTCTTTTTTGATTAACGCGGTCTTGACCTGGCTCGTGAAAAACCCATTCCTTCCAGCATTAATTCCTGTTCTAACTTCAAACTCGTTTCAGAGGCTACGGCCGGGCCGATGGGCTTAAGCAAATCAATACCATTGTTTCTGGGGTTTTTGATATCAGTAGAGATCGGATAGGCATTCATATCACCTCCTTCGTATGGCTGCAGCATGGCAGTAACTTCACCAAGCGATAAGTTGGGATCGAGCCATTCGCGTTCTTTTCCTTTCGGTAAAATAACCGGCGAACGGTGGTGCGGCAACATTTGCAAAAGCTTGTTTGGCGTAGTGGTTATAATGGCAAATGAATTTACCACTTCGCCGGTTTCCACGTCAACCCATTCGTCCCAAATACCCGCAAAGGCAAATGGTCGTTGTCCTTTTGAGAGGTGCACCACGTATGGCTCATCGAGTTTTTTTGTAGTAGTGCCCTCAATAAATGAATCAGCAATAACCAGGCAACGCTTGCTGCGAATAGATTTCCGAAAGGCGGGTTTTGAAATGATACCCATTGCTCCGTGGTACTTCGGATCGTTTTCCTTATTGTGATCCCCTTCAGCACGTGCATTGAAAAAGTAGAGCTTCTTCTTAGCCCAAAATGGTGTCATTCCAAACATAAAATACTGTAATTTATCAGGGTCTTTATCCGTGATAACCGGCGCAAAACTACCGGGGCCGATATTAAAATTGGGATTATACGGCCCGAGAGCGTGCACTCCAAATCGCTCTTCTATTTCTGAAATTTTTGAAATAACTACGTATCTGCCACACATGTGCTTGTATCTTTGTCGGAAAAGTACAAAGAAATGAGCGACATCCAAAAACCGGAAATGACTTGGGAAATAAAAACATTTGGCGAGCTCTCGACAAATGAGCTTCACGATTTACTAAAAACGAGAGTCGATGTTTTTGTTGTGGAACAGGAATGCGCCTATCCCGAAATAGACGGAAAAGACCCGCTCTGCATCCATGTTTTGGGAAAAAACAGCTCCGGTAAAACTTTAGCCACTGCCCGCATAGCTCCGGCAGGTGTAATTTACGGCGAGGTGAGTATTGGCAGAGTCGCCATTGACAAATCACTGCGCGGAACGGGAGTTGGAAAAATCGTTATGGAACAGGCAATGACATTTTGCATTGAAGAGCTAAACGCGAAAACCATCAAAATTGCTGCCCAGCTCTATCTGAAGAAATTCTACTCCGGTTTTGGTTTTACTCAGATAAGTGATGTTTATTTATGGGATGGGATTGAACATATTGATATGCGGTTTCCTAAGAAAATTGGCAATAGGCAATAGGCAATAGGCAATAGGCAATTTTGTAATTGACAACCGTATTAATTACTACTCAAATCCTCCATTTAAATTCTAATATTCACTATACCGCGATGTGAACTCCCTTTCCTGCATCCGACGAGGCTTTTCGCCGACGACCGAAGGGAGTGCGTAGGCATAGAGGCCTAGTATGTAAGATAGTTCACCCCATTCTTTTTTTTATTCACAATTTTACGAAGTTTTGAGTCTCCCCCAAACCCCCTCTTTTCAACAACACTATCAACAATCTTGAAAAGATTAAAAGGGTGAGACAAATCTAAAGGTATGTAGAGGAATGCACAAGGGAGGCAATGGGCAATTTTGCAATAAGCAATTGGCAATTGGCAATGGCATTATCTTCAGTGACAATTTTTAATTTTCTCAATTTCTCAATGGTTTAATAAAGCGCATCGTCTTTCTCTTAGGTAAATACAGGAGAGTCTGAATATCTGCACTTAAAGGTATGTCAAATCAAAATTATTTGTATTTTTAGTGAAATCAAATAGGTGAAATATTCTAGCCGACCGCAGTAACCATTTAAAATACCATACCTCATAGCCATGCTTTACACGATGCAAGATTTTCGAAAATTGAAATTGATTGGATTAAGTCTTTTGTTAGGTCTTATTTCATCCGGTTTAAAAGGTCAGTCTGTTTCTACGATAGGAGAAATATATGATTACGAGATCAATGATGTTTTTGAAATTAAGGAAACTGGTTCTAACGGTTTTTCTGGCTTTCTCGAGTATTCAAGTATTCTAATTTCAGGAAAATATTATTCAGCTAATAGCGATACTGTCTTTTATATACGCAGTGTAAACACTTATTATTCGGGAACAAATAACCCGGAGGGTAGTTATAACTTCTTTGTTGATACGATTTCTTATACGAATTTGAGTTCCCTACTTGGCAATATGGATTCTGTATACTATTCGGCGGATTATAATGGGAGAAAAGTGAATTTAAGCACTCCTCCAATATTTGATAGCTGGGTAATAGAAACAAGTTATATTGAGGGTTGTGGAGGGCCTTACGATGATACCAATTGGTATGGAGACGACGAAGGTTTTATTACATCTCACTGGTTAGGTTTAACTTATTTTAAAAAAGGATTGGATGAATGGGGCACTATTTATTATTTTCCCACATCAATTGAAAAACTAAATTCTAAACTCAATTTTAGAGTTTATCCAAACCCAACTTCCAACATACTCTTATTAGATTTAACTGATCAAAATTTTAGCTCTTGTTACGGAACTATCTACTCGAGTACCGGCAAACGCATTGAGGAACTTATGTTTTCAAAAACTGAAAAGAAGCAACTTGATATTTCAACTTTAAATAAGGGGCTTTACATTATAAGGCTTAATATCGATGGTGATTTTTATAGTGCCACGTTTGTGAAGAACTGAGGGTTGTGATCTGTATTGCTCCAAGACCCAAAACTTCATTTTCTTAACTCCTTAATGATTTAAAGAAATTTGAGCTATCATGTGCCACAGCAATTTACCTTCAGCAAAACAGATTTTTGTTTCAGGAAACTCGGCAAGATGCCGTACAAAGCGTCCCCAAGCTAAAAGCTTGGCGACGGCGCAATTTGCGGAGCGTTCTTAAGACCTACAGCGGAGCAAAAATCAATCAACTCCTTCAAAAAAATCTTCTCCCAACCCCATTTCAGCAAGGGTTTTACCGGCTTTTAAATTACCAATAGGAATAGAAAATGATCCCAAATCATGAGAAGTGGATATTTTGGCGCCCATTACTTCTTTCCAATCGCCCCATGTGGCTTTCATTCCTCCTACAGGAATAATTGAAACCCACATTTTGTAATAAATGGGAAGTCCCGCTTCATCAAGTGCCCAGAGGTATGCATCTCCTGGCGTAACACCTCCAGATGTATATTCTACGAGCAGTCCATCGGTTCCATCGTCCATTTTTACAATTGATCGCATGGTACCTGAGTCTCGAATTTTTGCGGGAGCATTGAGCCAGAAAGAATCGTTGCACCAATAGCCCCAAGCCTTTTCAAGCGCCTCTTGCTTTTCTTCTCCCTCTATTTGTTCGCCGGCTTTAGTTACAGACCCAGATTGATTGTCCAGATTCATCTTTACCACATTATCATCCCATTTAATTTCGGCGCGGTCGTTTTGCTTATCCCAAACATAGTGTCGGGCATCTTTAAATGTCCATTGAATATAAGGAATAGCATCCCAACTATCTTTGCCGATGGCTGAAAGCATCTTGTCAGCAAGCGCCTCTGCTGCTTCACCTTTTTTACCGGAAGGTGGAGATTCATCAAAATATTGATAAGCAGCAAATCCCGCCACGGCGAGAACGAGTAATACAATTAAAAATTTCTTCATGAATTAGCGAAGTAAGCTTACAGAACCGGTATATTCAAAATTCCAGCTCAGATTGTCAGTGAGAATTATAACATAATGATAAACATCGGGCGGAGCAAAAAAGTTGTCATTCGGGCTTGATCCATTCCACCCCGTCTTATCATTCAAATTGCTATACACCTCCATGCCCCAGCGATTGTAAATGTGCATTTCAATGTTTACTGCTCCTGTTGCTACAGGAAAAAAGAAATCATTGAGGCCATCAGAGTCGGGTGTGAATGCATTGGGCACATAAATGAGGTGATCTGAAATTTTAATATCTGTTTCTATTCTGGCTGTGCATCCATATTCATTTTCAACAGTCTGCACAATAGTTTGTGGCTCAACAATCTGGAGCATATGCTCAAAATTACAATCATTAAAAATCTGGCCATCAAAGATATATTCACATGAAATACTGCCCTCGCTCATGTCAATAATTTCAATTATTGGTTCAATTGCAGAAACTACTAGCGGATCGGCTTTGAAACCCGGTTTGGGAGTTGGAACCACTTCTACAATTGCTTCTTTTAATTCGTCGTCAGAATCAATACAGCCGTTTAGGTTTTGAATGTAAAAATGTACTGAGTAAACGCCGGGCTCTGTGTAAGTATGATTGGTGCTTCGCGCCGAAGACTGGGTGCCGTCGCCAAAATCGTAGGTATAGCTCACGGCAGTGCTCTGTGTAAACGACTGATCGCTAAAAGCCACTGTTAGAGGCGCGCAGCCATATAAAGTTCCGGCGCTAAAATCGGCTATGGGGTTAGCGTGTATAGGCATATTACCCTCGGCTGTGCGCGTGCAGCCGTGTTCTGAAATGGTGAGCTGTACGGGATGAATACCCGCTGCTTCGAAAGAAATACCCACAGGATTCTGGAGAGTGCTCGTGGCGGGACTGGCCTGGTCAAATTCCCAGGCAAATACAGCCTCATTCGAAAAGCTTCCCGCAGCTTCGAAACTGATGGAGTTTCCTTCAAGACATACAATACTGTGTGGAGCAATTTCAGGTGCAAGAAGCGTTTGTAAATCAAATGTTTCAGTAACGGTTATCGGGCAATTTTGTGAGCTATTCCCCGTAAGGGAAACCGTATACACTCCCGACTCGGGAAAAGTAAAAATGGGCGTAGCCTGGGAACTCACATCTGCATTGGTGCCGCTTACGCCAAAATTCCATGAAAATATTCCTGCGTTTTCACTTTCCTGATCAAACTGATAGGTGTAACCATTGCAAAAAACATCTTGTGGCACAATTGAAATCTCAGGTGGGTCAGGAATCACTACGGTAACCTGATCTTGTGCATTGCAGGCATTATCTAATACTTCCACATCAATTTCTTGCGGACCCAAGGTAGAGAAAGTGAGCCCACTGACAGAAGTTCCATTCCCAAATTGAGGTGTTGCATTTGGCCCAAAATTCCAGTTAATTGTAGCGCCCTCATCAAATACTCCATTGGCCGCAAAGGTGAAAATCTGCTGGCCGTTAATGCACTCAAAACTTGCTATTTGGACATTGATCTGAATTTCGTAATAGAGCGGGATCTCCAAAAAAGCTGTATCGGAACAAAAGAATCCCGGATTGGTAATCAGCATTACGCTATAAACACCGGTATCGGGATAGGTATATGAAGGGCTATAAGCGGTACTCACATCACTTTCTGTAGTCGGGTCGCCAAAAATCCAAACGAATTGATTGTCGGGATCGCTTAAATTCTCAAATTGAAAATTCAAATCATCGCATAAATCGGCAGGCTCCGGCTCGGCAATAATCGCTGTATAAGTTTGCTCGCAAAGGGCCACATTAAACTGAAAATCGCGTGTATTCACACTCAGCAACTGACCATTTCGCCATTCTTCCACACAGACTCCAACTACGAACTGCCCAAGCTGGGTGGGTGTACCCGTGAGCAAACCCGTAATTGGGTCGATAGAAAGTCCCGGATTTGCATTGAGTGGATTTAGTGCTCCGAATCCCGCTCCCCACGCTACCAGAGTATAGGGAGGACTAGAAGGCGGATCGGGTGCAGGATTATTAGTGGTGCCGCCAATAAAAGGGGAACATAACGAGTAAACCAGCGAATCTCCATCCAAATCTGTTGCACTATGGTCAAATTCAAAATATTCCTGACCACAAAGCACCGGTGGTGGGAAATTGTTGTAGGAAGGCATAGAATTGCACTCCGCAAGATCAATTGCCGGTACTTCTGCTACGATAGTAAGCCCCTGATCGCCCGGATTTATCAAATTTTGAATGGTTCCGTTCCGGCAACAGCGCTGATAAACAATTTGATACGACTGCGTATTGGATGGCAGTTGCACTGTGAAAACATAAATTCCCTCCTGCACGCAAATATCGGGCGGGAAGGTGAGGCAGGGCGAGCTCAAATCAGGTTCAATATTCGCCTCAGAGGCAAGAAATGCAGACTTGCCGGTAACCAGATTATTGGACTCATCGAAAATTGCAAACATGGCAGGTGCATCAAAAGGAGCTCCCGAACTATTACAATCCCGGTAAAGCTTCATAGTAACCTGATACAGATTACCTCCCAGGCATTCATAATACATTTCGCCACCAATTATATGAGCCGCGAATCCCTTACCGGTTAGGAATAAGAGTATGAATATGAATAGAACTTTACGCAATATATTTATTTTGCCTCGCGATAGATCGCTTTTCTAGGATTGATAAAACTAATAAATTCTTCGACCAAGACCTAATTTACCGATAATTAGCGTCAGTTAATTAATTCTGTTTCTTGAATTCCTTTTCGCAATTTGATTTAAAACCATTATACGCTTCCGCAGAAATTTCGATCCACCCTCCTCCTTCCATTTCTATCATATCTTTGATAAAATTCCTGTCGGGAAGTATCTTTGCAACAAAAGGATAAATCCAGTAATTTGATCCCAATACCTGAATTTCTTCAAATGAATTTGAATCGAACACTTTAAAGAACGACTTGTTATTTGAGTACTTTCTATAAATCGGAAACAAGATTTTTAAATTTTTTACATGTCAAACTTAACTAAATACACCGAAAAAGCCGAGAAGTTCTATTCGGAGCACAAATTTAAAGAAGCCATTTATTGGTATACCCGCGCTATTTCAGAAAATAGTAGTGCTGATCTATACAGCGAGCGAGCTGTGGCATTTTTTCATAACAATCAATTAAAAGAATCTCTTGAAGATATGAATCGCGCGCAAGAACTGGAGCCTGCACGTTCATACAGATACTCGAGCCGCGCGTACATTCGCGATGCCATGGGCGACGTGGAAGGGGCAGTAAAAGACTACGAAAAAGCTGTAGAATTAGACCCCGACGATGCCATTGCGCACAACAATCTGGGCTTATTGATTGAAAAACTGGGGCACCATCAAAAGGCGAAAGTCTTTTTTGATTTTGCTGATAAGCTCGCCCAAGATCAGTCTGGCGATCCCAATGCTACAGCCGAAAGACCTCGAAACATTCAAACAGACCTCAACAAGGAAAAGAAAGGCACGACTCTGGGAGCCGAAATAGCAAAGGTATTTTCTTCTGGAGATCAGTTTAATGAGTTTTTGCGTTTCGTCAAAAACGGATTTAAGCATAAATCATAAACCGCAACAACCTTTTGATGGGTGTAGCTAATCAGTCATCCTGAAAAGTAAGGTTTCGAGCCATTTCTTACGATGCTTCCAGACATTTGACCAGTACACCGAAAAAGCAGGTTGTATTGAGCGTAGATTATCGAGCGAAATCAAGATGAGTAGAAGTATTCGTATGGACAGTGGCCGTTAATTTCAAGTAAGACATAAACAAGAATTTTCATGTGACACAGCCTAATCATTGGTACAATTAATTTCAATAAACCCTAAAATCGACCCTGTCCATACGGATTCCCTTCGGTCTAAAGGCGTCGCAGGTCTGTAGGAGAAATATTACATGATGGGCAAAAACGACCCTGTAAGGTGTCGCACACTAAGAAATTACAATTGTTGTTCTTTCTACCATGGCCTTTTGGTATCCAATGCGCCAAACAAACTCTCGCTTTTACTTCGCTTTTTGTTTTTCGGGCATTTCCTGTCGGGTTTATTGTCCATTACCAAAACGGTAAGTCTGAAAATAACCGGGCGATAGCGTGAGTTAAAAATTGAAAGCGTAGATTTTAAGTCGTCGTATTCGTGAAAAGTAACCAGCGGAGTTTCCACAGATGGGATAAGCATAAGGTTTTTGCCCATTGTAAATCCAAAACCAAGTTTATAATGTGCCTGAAATACAAACCGTCCGGGAACATTTAAGTCCATTGGCAAGCTACGATCATTGTATTCATAATACTCAGTAAGGCGGTAATCGGCATTGATTCCTATAGTATTGTGCATAGATGTCCCGCGGCTTAGAGGCTGTGCGTTTGTAACATTAAAACTCGCCGTAGCATAGTTTTGCGAAAACACCCCTTCGCCATTCAAAATATAAGGTTCAGCGCGATCTGGATCATCAAGGGTAGCTTCAAATTTTTCGGCACCGCGCAGTATTTTTATACCCAGCGAGAAATCAACATAAGAGATAATCCGCGAATTGTCTATGGCGTAGAAGCGCCCTATTTCAAGCCCTACTCCCATTTTTCCTTTGGCATTAATCAGCACATCATACACCGAATCTGAACCGGTAAACATGCGTTGCTGGTTCTTCTTAAACGGCTTTAGGGTATAGGTAATTGCCGGATTTATCAACCACCCCTTGCGCTCGTAATTTCCAAAATTTGGAAATATATCATTGCTACGCTGGTATTGCCCTACAGACAGTAATGGCAAACAAAGGGAGACTATCAAAAGGACTTTTCTCATATACGCTTCTCTTAAAACGGAATAATCCGCCATTAAAATACGCAGAAAGACCCGAATTGTTACCTACTTTAACGCTTTGAGCTTCTCTAATATTGCCTCCTCCACTTCAGCGCTATCCCAAGTAGATTCAATATCAGGGCGTTTCATCACCTCTTCCATAATTCGATCTTGAATCATTCCGGTTTTTAAAGCCTGGCTGTATCTCGTATGGCTAAATGTAACTTGCGAATAGAGCGGCATCCATTGTTCGGGATGCTTGCGGTAAATCTTGCCCTCAATTTTTTTGCGAAGTACAAAACCCGGATCGGCCACCAGGTCGCGCATTTCTACATAGTTGCGCATGGCTAATGTCGCTATAGCATCAGCGTCGGGCTTGCGCAATTGCTGAAATTCGGGAAGAATTTTTTCCCAGTCATGATTGTGTTTTTCAATAAGCTCGTCCATTACCGAAACATCTTCAAAACCCGAGTTCATCCCCTGTCCGTAAAAAGGAACAATGGCATGAGAAGCATCGCCCAGAATTGCCGTATTCTTGTTAACCCACGGATAGCAACGAATAATAACCAAATCAGCAAGTTGGTGCTCGCGGTAATTTTTGATGATGTCGGGCATCATTTCTGTAAAATCCGGAAATACTTCCGTAAAAAAGCGTTTTACTTTCTCATCATCCTCCAGTGCAGCAAACGAATCTTTGCCTTCGTAAGGCATAAAAAGGGTACACGTATAGCTACCGTCCAAATTTGGGAGAGCAATAAGCATATACCCGCCTCGGGGCCAAATGTGGAGTGCATTTTTCTCAATTTTGTGAGATCCATCGGCATTTGCGGGCATGAGCAACTCGCGGTAGCCGTGGGGAATAAATTCTTGCTGGTAATCAAACCTGCGGGTAAGCTGCATATTTGCACGTACCTGCGAAAATGCTCCGTCGGTTCCAAAGATTAAATCAGCCGTTTCTTTTCGCTTCTCTCCGGTTTCCGTATGTTCAAACTCGGCTGTAGTTGTTTCAAAATCAACATGTACACAGCGCCAGTCGAAGTTCATTTCTACATCGTATTCTTTTTCTGCTTTATCAAGTAGGCACACATTTAGTTCGCCTCGCGATACTGAATAAATGGCCTGACCCTCTTTGCCGTATGGCTGTAATGATTTATTCCCCTCTTCATCGTGCACCATACGCCCGTACATCGGAATGGAAATCTTCTCAATTTTTTCGCGTAAGCCAATTAAATCTACCGCTTTCCAACCGCGTGTACTTAAGGCCAGATTAATCGATTTTCCAGCCTGAAGTTCTATGCCACGCACATCAGGCCGGCGTTCATAGAGTTTCACCTTATATCCGTGGCGCGAAAGATTTGCAGAAAGCAGCGAGCCCACAAGTCCGCCTCCAATTACCAGTACTTTTTTCATATTTTTTCAATAAGCGCGCGTGAAGAACGCAATTTTCTCGTATTCAATTTCTTACAGACTCACTTGGATATCGAGTCGTTCTATTTTTTATACTTCTTTAGCGCATTGTCAAGCAATTCACCAAATTTATAACAATCGTAAAACGAATTGTACAGCGGCACAGGTGCAATTCTTATAACATTGGGTTCACGCCAGTCTGCAAATACGCCATTTTTTTGAATATCGTGAAACAATCCTTTACCATATCCGTGTGCCAGAATGCTTAGTTGCGCTCCCCGCGCATCGGGATCAGAAGGTGTAATCAATTCTATTTCAGCAGTATTCTTTTCGGCAACATGGTTTATTATCCTTTCCAGAAATGCGGTCAGCTTTACACTTTTAGCTCTTAGTCGATCCATTCCGGCCTTCTCAAATATTTTTAGCGAAGCTAAATGTGGCGCCATGGCAAAAACCGGAGCATTGCTTAGTTGCCATCCTTCTGCCCCCGGAATAGGATCAAAACCAGATTCCATTTTAAACCGCTTTTCCTTGTTGTATCCCCACCACCCGGCAAAGCGCGGAAGGTTTTTGGTGTTGGCGTGCTTGTGATGTACAAAAACTCCGCCAACCGATCCGGGACCGGAATTGAAATATTTATAAGTACACCAGGCTGCAAAATCAACATCCCAATTGTGCAACTCAAGCGGCACATTTCCGGCGGCGTGCGCCAAATCAAACCCAACTACCGCCCCCTGTGCATGAGCGGCTTCCGTAATACCCTTCATATCAAAAAGCTGTCCGGTATAATAATTCACTCCGCCCCAAAAAACGAGTGCCAATTCATCTTTATGCTCTTCAATAGCTGCTTCAATATCCTCTTGGCGTATGGTGTGCTCGCCCTTTCGGGGATGCACTTCCACTATGGCATCATGGGGGTTAAATCCATGAAAAAGCACTTGAGATTCCAGTGCATATTGATCGCTTGGAAAGGCTTTAGCTTCACAAATTATCTTGTAGCGGTGCTTTGTAGGGCTATAAAAACTCACCATTAAAAGGTGAATATTTGTGGTGAGCCCATTCATATGCACCACCTCTCCCGGAAGAGCACCAACCATTTTTGCAGCAGGCTCCATAAGCAATTCGTGATAGCTAAACCAGGGATGCTCGGCCTCAAAATGCCCTTCTACACCGTATTTAGCCCAATCTCTTAACTCAATATCTATTTCATCACGTACCGTTTTTGGTTGCAGCCCAAGCGAATTTCCTGTAAAGTACACACAGTGATCGGCTTCCGTTTCCGGAAAATAAAACGAGTTTCTAAAATCCGCAAGGGCATCTTGCGCATCGTGGTTTTTGGCTTCTTCTTTATACTCCTGCATTTCGCAAATGGGGATTAAAACATTAAATTTGCGCACAAAATACGGCATTTCAATTTATTGCCAATAGTTAAAATACGATAGCTCATGAAACGTACTATTTCCGACCAACTTTTTGAGAAGGCTAAAACCCTGTTTCCCGGTGGTGTAAACAGTCCAGTAAGGGCATTTAAAGCCGTGGGTGGCCATCCGCTTTTTATTGAACGCGGCGAAGGAGCACATATTTACGATGCCGACGGAAATGGATTTATAGACTTTTGTTGTTCGTACGGCCCTTTAATTTTGGGTCACGCTCCTGCGGAAGTTGTTTCGGCTGTGAATGAAACGGTTAAAAAAGGAACCACTTTTGGCGCACCGACAAAATTGGAAAATGAGCTGGCAGAAATGATTATTTCCAATCACAGCTATATTGAAAAAATACGTTTTGTAAATTCGGGTACCGAGGCAGTTATGTCTGGCGTGAGGCTTGCACGTGGATATACGGGTCGCGATAAAATCATAAAATTTGAAGGGTGCTACCACGGCCATGTTGATTCGCTGATGGTAAATGCCGGCAGCGGTCTGGCCACGCTGGGTACCTCATCGTCGGCAGGTGTACCTGAAGCTTATGTAAAAGAAACCATTGTTCTTCCGCTTCACGACGAAGACGCTGTAAAAAAGGCTATTGAAGAATACAAAGACGATATTGCCTGCATTATTATCGAGCCGATTCCGGCAAATAATGGATTGCTGCTTCAGGATAAAAAGTTTCTTCAGTTTTTGCGCGATATCTGCACCAGCGAAGGAATTATGCTCTTTTTTGACGAGGTGATTTCCGGATTCCGGGTGGGATTTGAAGGCGCGGCAGGACTTTACGGCATTGCTCCCGACATTATCTCTTTTGGAAAGATTATCGGTGGCGGATTGCCTGTAGGAGCTTACGGTGCCAGCAATGAAATAATGAGTTGCGTGGCTCCCGATGGCCCTGTTTATCAGGCCGGAACCCTAAGCGGAAACCCGGTAGCCATGGCTGCAGGAAAAGCCCAGATTAAAGCCTGCCTAAGCGATGGATTTTACGAAAATCTTGAAAGAAAAGCAGCTGGATTTGCAGGTGAAATAAACGCATTCGCGGAAGCAAAAGGATATGCCTTTAAGATTTTTAGAGTAGGCTCTATTTTTTGGGTTGCCTTTACAGAAAAAGAGGCGATTGTAAGAAGCTCTGATATTGACCAAAATAGCATGGCAAATTTTAAAACACTGCACGGAGCGTTGCTTGAGCGTGGTGTTTATATCGGCCCTTCCGGATTTGAAGTCGGGTTTATTTCGCGGGCGCACTCATCAGACGATTTAAAGAAAGCGGTAGCTGCCTTTAAAGAAAGTTTGGAGATGATTTTTGGATAATAATGTTCACCTGTAAAACTCCTCTTTTCATCATGAGCCTGTTAGGGTCAAATGTCTGTAGATTGATTAAAATATAACGTATTTTACGACCCTGTGAGGTGTCGCACCTCTTCGTACTTAACTTTTTGTTTTTTAATATGCTACACCTAAAGACCGAAGGGAATCCCTATGCGCCGCGTTGAGGCACTCGAAATGGACAGCTTCGATTTAAAGGTTTATGGAATTGAATTCTAACAACAGTTATATCGTCCTGCGATAATTTTACGTTGATAATCCACGCGAAAATCAGAATTCTATTACACGGTTACCTCGACTGCGCTCAGCACGTCACATTTATATTTATTGCCCAAGTGTCTGTAAAATCGAGTAAGAATAAATTGAAACCATTCCATTGCTAAATGACTCAATAGTATTGAATTTATACTAATCCTATACAGCCAACACCAACAAGCCCTGCAGCAGTATCATTCCATCTAATACAATAGAATAGTAAAGCGGAGAGCGGTGTGTTTTGCCACGGGCGACAACAAAAAAGCCGAGAGCGGAGATTCCCATCTGCATCAACATTTGCGGAAACGCGAAAAAGCCAATCAAATAATTGAAAAAGGCGAACAAAAAAGCGGCGATCATAGCCCTTTGAGCAAATTTAATGCTCCACTCTATTCCAAAAACCATGGGCAATGTGCGTTGAAATGGATAATCATCTTCCAGATCGCGCACATCGAATGGAATAGTTAAAGCCAGAATAAAGGCGCCTTGTTGCAAAGCAAATAAAATGGTGCTTAGACGGTCGTCAGCAGAATTGAGATCAACAATTTCGATAAGCGGAACGATGGTGGTGCTAAGAATCCATGCCAAAACAATTACCCATAATTTCAGATAGGGAATTCTGCGAATTGAATAACGCTCGCCCTTATACGGAATGAACGGGTATGCGTAACCCAACGAAATGGCACCTGCCACGGCCAGACCAGCCAATTCTATAAGTGTGAGATGGAAGGCAAAAGGAATCAATCCTATTGCACCCAGAATCATCAAAATGGTTTTGCTTTTGTAAAAAACCGCCGAAGCATTTAAATCACCAATACGGCGCTGTAAGTTGTAAATGAGTAGGGTGGCAAAGAATATAAATGCCACAAGATTGTAGCTGGGCGCAACATCGTGAAAAGCATACGTAGCCAATGTGCACGCGCCGGCCGCAAAAGCGATAAAAATATTTGTTTCGCCTAACCAAAACAAAGCTCTGGAAATCGAAGATTCAGATTTCATTACCTGTTATTGTCGATAATGGAGTAGGCAATAATTCCCAATACCGTTCCTATTGCACTGCCTTTCAAAGCTTCGATGGTGTTCTTGCTTCGCGCAAAAGATTCAAAACCCGATGCGTAATCTTCATTGTATTGATAAGCCTTATCAGCGATGTATCGTTCTTTGATATGAATGGTAGGGATTTTGGCGGTAAGCGCAAAAAGTGGAGGCACCGCAAGGGATACTACGCTGGTTTTGAGCGCATACCCCGTAATTGCTCCGGTAGCCAAGCCGCCATAAAACCAACCTTTTCCTGTTACAGCATTCCGCGCATCGCGCTCGCCGTAAACGAAAGCACGCATTTGGTCTTCTCTTAAGTAATTCCCCATCGGTTCGTCAAAAAAGTAATATACCTTTTCATCGCCCGATGGATAGGTTACCGAAAACACATCTTCGCGATCTATGCCACCATTTTTCAAAACAATAGGAATCGCTTCTGCCTTGGGAGTAGAGAAATTGGGATTAAACAACACACCTTGCTTGCGAGCGGCCTTGATATTCATGCGTTCCTTTTTAAAAAAATTCTTGTCATACTTATACTGAAGGGGTACGTACGAAGTATCATTTAAATCGTACACTTCCAGCCTCTTGCCATTCATAAACAGGAGCTCTGCCGGTTTTTGAGCCAAAAGACCGAATGGCGTAAAAAGAATCAGAAAAAGAAATAATCTCAACAGGGTAAAATTAGGAGTCAAAGATAGATTGAAAATGGCCAATTCAAAATTGGATTTCCAAGATTTCAGATGGAAGCAAAAATAATGTTTGTGATATCATTTGTATGTATATTTGCGGCTTTAAAAAACAAGGTAAAGCCGAATATATTATGCCACTAAGAGATTTTCCAAAAAGACATATCGGACCGCGCGAAGCAGATGCGGAGCAAATGCTGAACGACATGGGTTACAGCACTATGGATGAGTTAATTGACAAAACCATTCCGGCGCAGATCCGCTTAAAGAAACCACTTGACTTACCGGGTTCGCGCAGCGAGCACTGGTACCTGCGCGAATTGGAAAAAATGGCAGCGAAGAATAAGCTATTTCGCACGTATATAGGCATGGGTTACAACAACACCATTGTGCCGCCTGCTATTCAGCGCAATGTGCTTGAAAATCCGGGATGGTACACGGCCTACACTCCTTACCAAAGTGAAATTGCACAAGGCCGTCTGGAGGCGTTGCTCAACTTTCAAACCATGGTAATGGATCTTACTAAAATGGAAATGGCCAATGCATCGCTTCTCGATGAGGCTACTGCCGCTGCCGAGGCTATGAATATGTTTTATGCATTGCGCAGCCGCGAAGCACAAAAAAACGGAGCCAATAAGTTTTTCGTTTCGGCACAGTGTTATCCACAGACGATAGATGTATTGCGCACGCGAGCAGTACCAATGGGTATAGAGCTTATTTTGGGAGATCACACCAATTTTAATTTTAATGATAAAGTATTTGGAGCCATTGTACAATACCCTGATTCAACAGGTAATGCGGCAGATTACAGAAAATTTGTAGAAGAAGCCCACTCAAATAATACGCTTGTAGCCGTAGCAACAGATTTAATGAGCCTGGCTCTTTTGACTCCTCCTGGAGAGTGGGGTGCCGATGCCGTATTGGGAAACAGTCAGCGCTTTGGCGTTCCTATGGGTTTTGGCGGACCTCACGCAGCATTTTTTGCTACCCGCGAAACTTATAAAAGGCATCTTCCCGGACGTATTGTAGGTGTTTCTACTGACAGACATGGTGCAGCGGCCTTTAGACTTGCATTGCAAACCCGCGAGCAACATATAAAACGAGATAAAGCGACTTCTAATATCTGTACTGCCCAAGCCTTGCTTGCCATTATGGCTTCTATGTACGCCGTATATCACGGTCCTGATGGAATTCGCACAATTGCCCAAGACATTCACAATAAAACAGTGCGTCTGGCTCAAGGGATAAAATCTCTTGGCTATAAAATTGACAATGATGTATATTTTGACACCTTATTTGTAGAACTTCCCGAAGGGATTACCAAAGTACGTATTGAAGAATTGTCGGAGGCGAAAGAAATCAATCTGCGCTATTACAATTCAAATCACATTGGCGTAAGCCTTGACGAAACAATTAGCAGACAAGATTTTGAAGATCTCTTTGCCGTATTTGTAGAAGCTGCAAAGACCCCTGATTCATCGCCTGAAATTTCAACTGAAATTGATTCTCCGATCAAAGGATTTTTTGAACGCGAGTCGAGATTTATGGAGCATCCTGTATTTAACAGCTTCCATAGCGAAACCGAATTAATGCGTTATATCAAGCGATTGGAAAATAAAGACCTCTCGCTTACCCACAGCATGATTTCGCTCGGTTCATGCACTATGAAATTAAATGCCGCGAGTGAGCTTATGCCAATTACCTGGCCGGAGTGGGCTAATATTCATCCTTTTGCACCGCCATCGCAAACGGCAGGCTACCGCCAAATGTTTGAGGAGTTAAAGCGTATGCTTTGCGAAATTACCGGTTTTGCGGGTATGTCTTTGCAGCCAAATAGTGGCGCTCAAGGCGAATACGCAGGACTGATGGTTATTCGCAATTACCACATAAGCCGGGGCGAAGGTCACAGAAATATTGCCTTGATACCCAGCAGTGCACATGGCACAAATCCTGCAAGCGCCGTAATGGCCGGGATGGAGGTCGTGGTAGTAAAATGCGATGAACACGGAAATATTGATGTGGAAGATCTGCAGGCAAAGGCAGAAAAACACGCATTACACCTTTCGGCATTGATGGTAACTTACCCATCTACCCACGGTGTATTTGAAGAGCGCATTATGGAAATGAACGCCATTATTCATGAAAATGGCGGACAAGTGTATATGGACGGTGCCAATATGAACGCCCAGGTAGGATTGACAAATCCAGGAATTATTGGTGCAGATGTATGCCATTTAAATCTCCACAAAACCTTTGCGATACCTCATGGAGGTGGTGGTCCCGGTATGGGCCCCATCGGCGTAGCAGCCCATTTGGTACCTTTCCTTCCCGGGCACAGCATTGTAGAAACCGGAGGTGTGCACAATACCACCGCTGTAAGCGCAGCACCGTGGGGAAGTGCCCTCATATTGCTTGTATCTTATGGCTATATTAAAATGCTTGGCGGTTATGGCGTAACACTTGCAACAAAGTATGCCATTCTGAATGCTAACTACATTAAAATGCGCCTTCAGAAGCATTACCCCGTTCTCTATTCAGGCAAAAACAAAACAGTAGCCCACGAAATGATTCTTGATTGCCGACCATTTAAACAAATGGGTATAGAGGTGCAAGATCTTGCGAAAAGGCTTATCGACTATGGTTTCCACGCACCAACTGTTTCATTTCCTGTTGCCGGTACGCTGATGATTGAGCCTACTGAAAGTGAATCGAAACAGGAATTAGACCGCTTTTGCGATGCTATGATTTCTATTCGGCAGGAAATAGATGAAGTAGAAAAGGAGATTTATCCAAAGAATGATAATGTATTGGTTAATGCGCCACACACAGCGGTTGAGGCTACTGCCGATAAATGGGAACACCCCTACTCGCGTGAAAAAGCAGTGTTTCCATTGCCCTACACCAGAGCATCTAAATTCTGGGCTCCGGTAGGAAGAGTAGATAATGCTTATGGCGATAGAAACCTGATGTGCTCATGCCCTCCTATTGATGAGTATGAAGATTTGCTTATCTAATCGAATCGTTTCAGATTTCAGAGTGTTGATTTCAGATTTCAGAGTGTTGATTTCAGAATTAGGATTTAGAATTCGAAAATTGCCATCACTGAGTTAATCAAAAGTGCAAAACATGCTGAATTAACTCTTGAAACTCTAATTTGTGTGCGGGATTCCCTTTCGACCTTTTGGGAGTGCGTACGTAAGGGCTAGGGCGCGGGAGGATTCAGATTTCAGATTATTCCCTACTGTCATGAGATCCCTGAGTTTAGGATTTAACAAGAACTTGAAGCTTCCGGGTTAGCTTGCAGTTAAACTGTCGGATGGATTACAAGAAGGTGCAAATTTAAGATTAGGGTACACGACTTGCGGAGAGTGTTTGATTTAAAAACTTCATTGTCAACTACTTAAATCTATATTTAAACCAAATCAATGCCTTAAAATCAAATAAATACTGGATTTTATCGCTTCATAATATTCTAATTTCGCATTTAGGAAATGCATAATGTGAAAAATTGCTATCAGAATACCCTTGCCAGTTCGGTATTAATATATACTTTTAGGCTTCTTAACACAAAAAACAAAAATCAATATGAAAAAACTGTACACATTAAGTATAGCTCTGTCAATGGTTGCTTTTGGAACGCAATCGTTTGCACAGGTAAACAAAACAGTGAAATTTGCTCCTGAGTATCCGGATGCAGAGCGCACTGTAGCAACAGACAATCAAGTAGTAAAAGGCAATCTTGACACTAAATCTACAGACGCAATAGTATTTTGGTCTGAAGATTTCAGCAATGGATTTGACGGACAAGGTGACAATGGCGCCTGGAATTTCGATTTGGACAATGGTGAGCTGTGGTTTCAAACATTCCCTGCTGATCAGCCAAATGGTTATGATCCTGACGCGCCACTTGTTGGTCAGCCAGCTTATCAAGATGCCCTATCAAGTTTCTATGGTGGTGCTGAGGTAAACTCACCAACACGCGATAATGGATTCATGATGATTGACGCTACCCGTTGGGATAATTCCGGTGGTGCTGAAATTATTTCAGCTCTTGTTTCTCCTTCAATTGACCTTAGCGGTCAAGGCATTACCAACGCAAACCTTGTATTTTATCAGCGACTACGTATGTGCTGTGCAGGTAGCGGACTGGTTGCCAATGCTGAAGTAAGTGTTGATGGTGGTGTTACTTGGGTTCCTTACGATGTTTTCTATCCATACGGAAGTACGAATGACAATATCAATCAGGAAATCAGAATTGATATCTCTGAAACGCTTCAGGGTGCAATAACCCTTGATAACGTTAAGGTTCGTTTCTTATGGGCCGGCGCTCAAACAGACTACTTCTGGCAAATTGATGACGTATCTATTCAAGAACTTGAAGACAATGATCTTCAAGCCGGAGCTACATGGTATAACAACCACTCTACCGGATATACCGATTACAATGAAGGTCTTTTAAATGGTGAAGAATATCTTCGCACATTTGAGAATTCAAGAACCCCTATTTATTTTGCACGTCCACTTACTTTTGGAATGGTCGTAACGAATAATGGTTTTGAAACACAAACTGGTGTTCAGGTTGTAGTTACAGGAATTAAGCCTGATGGTTCTACTTTCCCCATAGGCGCAACTGAGTCTATTAACATGCCTTACGGTATGACAGATACAATTAATTTAGAGCCCACTTCAATTCCGGATCTTGAAACAGGTCTGTATCGATTTGCTTATACTGTTATTCAAAATGAAGCAGACTCACGACCTATGGATAACGTAGGTGATACAACTGCAACGCGCTTTACTGATGAGAGCAGTGCATTTGATTACTTTTCTATTATGCAAAACACGAGAAATGTTAACGGTGGAAGATATCCATTCGCCGATAATATTATTTGGTCAACAGCATACTCTTTTCCAGAAGTAGCCGAAGGTGTAGGGCCTAAAGCTATTACTCACGTTGAGGCGGTATTTATGTTCACAGGACCAACTTTTGCTCCAACAGTTGTTGGTACAACAGTATATTTCAACGTTCGTAAAGGTTCACTTATAGACGAAGATCCAGATGTTCCGGAATCACTTACCACTGTTGAATTTGGTAATGACCCGCTAAACTACGAAGGAATTGATATTGAGTTTACGATTACTGAAGACGATATTTGGTACACAGCTGACGGTATAGCAGCGTACCACTATGCTTCTTTTGAGTTGCCTACTCCTGTTCTTATAGAGCCAAATACAGCCTACCAGGCAGAGGTTAGAATTCCATTCGGAAATGCGGTTTACGTTCCGGTATCTTCACCAGAGGAAGAATTGGGATCGCTTGTTTATCTTTTCAATTACAACGCCAACGCTCCAGGCTGGTATGGTTTGGGTGATGCAGTAATGCCGCTTCGTTTTAGAGTTGCAGATCCTGTTACCATAAATGTTGATGAGATTACTTACGAAACAGGAATTTCTTTGGTACAGAACTATCCGAATCCTTTTACAGATGTAACAAGAATTCAGTATAGTATTGACAAAGCTGATAATGTAAAACTTGAAGTAAGAGACATTTCAGGAAAACTTGTATTCGAAAAAGATATGGGTACAGTTCCTGCAGGTATGCCACAAAGCTATGAGCTTCAAAGAGGTAACCTTGCTCCAGGTATGTACACATACAGCATTGTAACTTCAGAATACCAGGTTTCACGTAAACTTACAGTTCAGTAAGCAAACGTAAATCTCAAATATTTAAACCCCTCGGCGCTTGCGTTGAGGGGTTTTTTACGTGCTTTAGTTTAGGAGGTCATACGGCTCGTAAAATCAGATGTGCATTCCCAAAAAAAAGTCAGACCGGCTTATCTATACCTGCCCCTTGCGCAAAAACAAATAGAATTATCACATGTGATACAATACACCCTATCAACTTCAATATCTGTACTTTGGAATATATGGAGACATATTATCCCACGTAAATATTTTAAATTTCTTTTCCGATATTGAATCTTTGCCTTTACATTCACAAATATCAATTGAAACTTGATTATAAAAACAGAATTAACAATGAAATCGTTGGAAGGAAAAATAGCCATAATTACAGGTGGCGCGAGCGGCATAGGTCGTGAAACTACACTCACATTTCTTAAAGAAGGAGCTACCGTAATTATTTGGGATATAAATAAAACCAATGCGGAAGAAACACAGAAACTTACAGGAGAACATACATCGGTTGTGGAGTTTATGCACGTTGATACCCGCAACTACACCGAAGTAGAGAATGCTACAAACAAAGTATTTGATAAGCACGGTAAGATTGATATTCTAATTAATAATGCGGGAATAACGTCCGACTCGACCCTCAAAAAGATGGAGCCGGAGCAATGGCAAAAAGTGATTGATGTAAATCTAACGGGCGTTTTTAATTGCGGAAAAGCGGTAAGCCTTAAAATGATGGAAAAGAATTCGGGTAAGATTATCAATACATCGTCGGTTGTGGCGCACAATGGCAATTTTGGACAGAGTAACTACGTAGCTACAAAAAGCGGAGTAATTGGTCTTACAAAAGTCTGGGCGCGCGAACTTGGTAAATACGGAATAAATGTAAATGCAGTAGCGCCTGGTTTTATAGAAACCGAAATGATTCTCTCCGTTCCTGAAAAGGTGCTTGAAGGATTGCGTGGTAAAACGCCGCTTGGGCGTCTTGGTAAACCGCAGGATATTGCAGATGCCTATGTTTTTCTTTCATCTGACAAATCAAATTACATCACTGGAACCGTCTTGAATGTAGATGGCGGAATGGTATTTTAAACGACGCGTGAAATGGAGAACAGAAATGCCATAATAGCAGGTACAGGAATGTACGCACCACCTAAAGTGGTAACCAATAGCTATTTTAATGAATTGCTAGGCGAAGATGTTGACACTTGGTTGCGCAATAACGTTCAGATTTATGAACGTCGCTGGACCGGGCCAGATGAATCTACCGCCGACCTTGCTGAAAAAGCTGGTTTAATGGCTCTAGAAAATGCAGGGGTTACCGCCGCAGATCTCGATCTCATTATTATATCTACAGATACTCCCGAGTTTGTATCGCCGTCAACTGCCAGTGTGGTACAAAACCGCTTAGGAGCTTTAAACGCAGGTACATTTGATATAAATGCTGCCTGTGCCGGATTTGTTACAGCCCTTGATATGGCTGCAAAGTACATTAAAGTTGATTCGCAGTACAAACATATCTTGGTAATCGGGGCTTACAATATGTCAAAGTTCCTGAATTTAAAAGACAAGAAAACCGTTACACTTTTCGCAGATGGTGCTGGTGCAGCAGTTTTATCGGCCATTGAAACTGGCAACGGAGGCATGCTGGCTTCTGTGCTGGAATCAAAAGGTGAGTACAACGAGTGGATGGGCATTTACGCTGGTGGCGCAAAAACCCCGGTTTCTGTAAAGGTTCTGGAAGAAAAAACCCAGTTGCTGCAGTTTGTCCATAAGTTCCCGAAAGAGCTAAACCCCGTTACCTGGTCGCGGATGATAAAAGAACTGTGCGAAAAAGCCGGAATCGATCCGGATGATATCGCCCGGTTTTATATTACTCAAATAAATATCAATGCTATTCACGAGACACTTGACATTCTCGGTGTTAAGCATGATAAAGCAGAATATGTAATGCACTACTATGGCTATACCGGTTCGGCCTGTATTCCTATGGCTTTGCATCAATCCGTAGAAAACAACGCTATTAATCGAGGTGACTATTTAATGTTCATTGGTTCGGGTGGAGGACTTGCATTTGCCGGAGCACTCTTTAAATATTGATTAATCATGGTTGAAAGTTCCTACATATCGGCAAATGGAATTCGCCAACACCTGCTGGTAAACGGGAGCGGTGAAGACACGATTTTGTTTGTGCATGGAAATGGCTCAGATTCTGTTTTTTGGAAATCGCTGATGCGCAAACTTTCAAAGAAGTATAGAGCTCTTGCGCCCGATCTGCGCGGATTTGGAAAAACCGAAGCCATTCCCTGCGATGCTTCCAGAAGTTTTGGCTGCTTTGTAGATGATATCACAGACCTACTTGATGAACTGGCAATTGAGAAATACCATTTCGTTGGTCATTCTCTTGGTGGCGGGGTGGGTTGGGAACTTTTGATAAAAGATCATGCCCGGATAAAATCGCTTACTATGATTAATCCGGCTTCCCCATTTGGATTTGGCGGAAGCAAAGACGAAAAAGGCACACCAACTTTTGAAGATGGTGCCGGTAGTGGCGCGGGAGTGATAAATCCCGACTTTGTAAAGCTACTTCAGGAAAAGGATAAATCAATGGACAATCCATCCAGCCCATTGAATATAATGAACAATTTTTACTGGGATCCTCCATTCGTTCCAGAAGATATTGAAGAGCTTTTAGACGGACTTTTAAAAATGCAAACCGGAGATAAATTTTATCCTGGAGATTCGAAACCATCAGAGAACTTTCCATTTTCTGCACCGGGCAAATTTGGGCAAATTAATGCTGCTGCTCCGCTTACAAAATTCGATATACTGGCAAATCTTTGCTCCTTGAAAGTCAAGCCTCCAGTGCTTTGGTTACGGGGTGCAAAAGATAAAATTGTATCAGACAATTCGCTTTTTGACACAGCTGTGCACGGCGCTGCGGGTCACATAAAGGGGTGGCCCGGAGCCGAGATTTGTCCCCCGCAGCCCATGATTAAGCAAACCCGCTTTGCACTTGATGCTTATAAAAAGTCGGGTGGAGAATACAGCGAGCTCGTATTGGACAACTGTGCTCACTCCCCTTATATAGAAGATTTCACAGCCTTTAATGCATTATTTATTCCCTGGTTAGAAGCGCATGAATAGTTCAGAATACATATTGCCTACCATTGGAATGCTCGCTGTGCTTATGGCGGTAATCTTATATCTGGTTTTTCGGGGTGCCAAGAAAACAACCACCATGTCAGATTATGCTCTTGGCAGCTTTGCTTTTTCGCCTGTCGCCGTAGGCTTGGCACTCGCCGCCAGTATGACCAGCGCTGCGACTTTCATTATAAATCCGGGTTTAATAGGTCTTTACGGAATTTCGGGGGTCATCTCTTACGCCATCGTTCTTCCAGTCGCCGCATTTGTTTCACTTGTAGTGCTCACCAAGCGATTTAGAGCGCATGGCACAAAGGTAAAGGCACTTACTATGGCGCAGTGGATGGGTAAGAGGTACGACAGCAAAGGCTATGCAACCTTCTTTTCTATTCTTTCAGTCTTACTGATTACTTTTATTGTACTTATTGTGGTGGGATTGGCGCAACTTCTTTCACAATCTCTTCAAGTAGAGCCAATTATAGTAATGATTGGTATTGTAGCATTTGTATTTACCTACATGATGTTTGGTGGTGCCAATTCGCTGGTTTACACCAATACTATACAAGCCGTGCTCATGCTTATCGTGGCTATTATCCTGCTCGCTTCGGGAAGAAATTTTTTCTCTGATGGTATCGCGGGGTTTATGGATCAGCTCGCCGCCATAAGCCCAAATTTGGTGAAGACCACAAATCCCGAAAGCTTTTTATTCAGAGACTATTTTGAAATTATTGTTTGCCAAATTGTGATTGGAATTGCGATAGTGTGCCAACCTCACATTATTACTAAATCTTTGATTCTGACTAAGGAATCTCAAGTAAACAAGTTTCTTGCTGCCGGAATTGGTACGATGGTTATCTTCTTTCTGGTGGTGATTGTGGGGCTTTATGCTCGACTTACCTTTCCGGCTTTTACCCTTGATGGCACACCCATTAAGCCAGATCAGCTTGTGCCCTTGTATATCGTTGAACATTTTAAAGTAGGCACCGGACTAGTGGTAACCCTGGGCCTGATCGCAGCCGGTATAAGCACGCTGGAAGGTTTAATACAAAGCTTGTCGGTAACATTTACTTCAGATTTGCTTATCGCGAATAGCCCCAAACTTGAGGTTCTCTCTGACAGAAAAAAAATTAGATTAAACAGAATGGTTATTGTGGTGCTTGCGCTGATCACCATTGCCCTATCAACCAGGCAAATTCTGGAGCCGGAATTGAGCGTTGCCATTTTCGCACAAAACGGTGTCTACGCTTTTTTTAGTGCTGCATTCTTTCCATTGGTTATGGGAATGTTTTCAAAAAAGACCAACGCCGGAGCGGCGATTGCGAGTTCGCTCACAGCTCTGGTTGTGCACTTTTCGGTGTATTATGGCAATATAGGAAGCTATATGCAAAACCCGGTAAATAATCCGGCAATAGCGGCTACTTTCGCTATCTTGTCTTCAGTAATGGTGGGACTGCTATGGCTGCGATTTTCAAATTCGAATGAAACATTTCTAAGAACAGAATCAATCAAGACATGATGGCTTTTGACTGGATAGGAAAATGGGCTGAATATTCGCCTGAAAAAGTTGCAATACGCGATGTGAAGTTGGCTATTGACTTTACATACAAGGCACTCAATGAGCTGGCCCAAGATATTGCATTTAATCTTCATAAGAATTTCGGACTTGTAAAAGGCGATAGAATTGCGATTTTATCTGCATTCAATGCCGAATTTATAGCTCTTTTTAGCGCCGCCCAAAAAGCAGGGTATATTCTGGTGCCAATAAATACACACCTCACCGCACACGAAGTGGCGTACCAGATTGAAAATTCGCAAGCCAAACTCATTATTTTTGAAGATGCCTTTGCCGGTAAGCTTAAAGACTTGAAACCGCCGAAGATTAACTGGAATGAAATATCTGGCAGTTCAAAGGAGACTTATTCCAATTCAATTTCTGAAGACGACCCAATTTTTATTCTTTACACTTCGGGTACTACAGGAAGACCCAAAGGATGCATTTACACTCATAAAATGCTCTTTTGGAACAGTATAAATACAGAGCTACGTCTTGATATTACATCAAATGATATTACACTTAATTGCATGCCGTCCTTTCATACAGGTGGCTGGAATGTGTTAATAACCCCATTTTTACATCATGGTGGTACAATTTGGCTGCTTAATGAGTTCGAACCACATTTGGTGTTGGAATGCCTTGAAAAAAGTAAATCAACACTTTTTATGGCGGTTCCAACTATGCTCAAAATCATGTCAGATTCAAACGCATTTGCGGAAGCAGACCTCACCGCAATTCGCTACTTTATTGTGGGTGGCGAGGCATTGCCTATTCCTGAAATTGAAACTTGGGATAAGAAAGGAATTCTAATCAGACAAGGATTCGGCCTTACAGAAGTTGGACCCAATGTTACTTCACTTCACCAATCAGATACTACCCGAAAGCGTGGATCAATCGGATTTTTCAATTTTTACATTACCGGCAAGGTGGTAAACGAGGCCGGACAAGAATGCAAACCTGAAGAAGTTGGCGAATTGCTTATCAGCGGCCCGAATGTATCGCCGGGCTATTGGAACAACCCGGAAGAAACGACTAAAGCCTTTGCAGACGATTATTTTAAAACCGGCGACTTGGTAAAGCGCGATTCCGAAGGATATATCTATGTGGTAGGCCGCAAAAAGGAAATGTACATCAGCGGCGGCGAAAACGTGTACCCGCGTGAAGTTGAAAAAGTGCTGCAAACAAATCCGGCTATTTCAGAAGCGGTTGTAGTTGGAGTACCACACGAAAAGTGGGGAGAAACCGGAGCTGCATTCGTGATTAAAAAACCGGGAAGCGAAATTACAGAAGAGGAAGTTTTGAATTATTGCAAGGAATATCTCGCAAAATTTAAGCTCCCTAAACACATTGTTTTCCTGGATGAATTTCCAAAAAACGCAACAGGGAAAATCGATAAAAAAGAAATTAAATCTAAATTAAATCAAACAATAAAAACAAGTAATCATGAAAACAAGTAAATTTTTCTTTTTAGGGCTTTTAAGCCTTGGTGTAGCATTTTCATCGTGTAGTAGCGATGATGAAGAGACCCCACCTGCAGGAACCTGTGCAACACCAACAGATTTGATCATTGACAACACGACTGCCAGCTCGGTAACTCTTAGCTGGACGTCTACCGGAAGTGCATGGACCATTGAATACGGTGCAGCCGGCTTTACCCAAGGTTCTGGCACACAAGTAGAAGCTAACACGAAACCCTTTACAATCAATGGTTTAAATTCTAATACCGAGTACAACTTTTACGTACGTAATAATTGCACGGATGGAGCAAGTGGTTTCTCAAGTTCAGTTAGCATTTCTACACCAACCCCGCTAGTGGGCTCGTGGACTGCTTATGATGTTTCACCTCTTTTGGCTAGTTTCGGAATTACGGGCATTACGGCCGAATTTAGCTCAAACAATGGCTATGTGGTAACTTCAGAAGCTGCCGGTGCCCAAACCGTACTTGAAGGTACATACACAATTGGTGACCCAAATTCTGAAGGAATTTATTCAATTGTACTAAATCAATCATCGCCAAATTCATTGACATCAGAGGGTATATTTAAAGTATATGCAGCTTCTCCAGATTCAATGTGGTATGAAGTAGCACAGACTGACCCAGGCATTACAGGAGTTACTCCGCCTACTCAGGAAGCTGGTTTTGGATCCACTTCCGGTGGTGCTTTTGGAATGACGAATATCCAGAAATACAACAGACAATAATTAAATATCTCCCTTCTCATCAAAATGCGAAGGGAGATATTTTTCACAATCAAACTCATTACTTATGCGATTGAAATTCTACTTATTAACCCTTTTAGCTAGCTCTCCTTTCGCCCTCTTTTCGCAGTCTAATCCAGACTCTGCATTGGTAGCCATACCGTATTATTTCAATCAGGAAATACCCGTAAAATCAGGAAAGGAGCTCACTTTTATCGCTTATTATTTCAATCAAGCCGTTACATCCAATTATTTTCCGACAAGTGACTTTTTTCAGGGACAAGTTATTGGTCGTTTATTTGGTCGTAGCACGGCACGCACTTCAGATACCCTATCAACGAATTTTGTTGAACAGCGCCTCCTGCCTTTCTTTATTTACACACCTAAATTAATGGACGGAAAAGTTACCCTGCGCGCCTCATTTGAAATAGACTGGACATGGGGAGATGCCTCTTACGGCTCAGGCGGAAACCAGGGAGCAGGTTTTAATGGCGACTTTGTAAACATTCAAACACAAAATATTGAAGTTGAGATCGTTCCCGCAGCGGGCTACGCGATCAATTTTGGGCTAATGCGCGCTTTCGATTCGCCGTATCATCCTTATAGAACCACCTTTGACAAACTACAACTAAGCGGATACCGCCTTATGTACTGGGCCGGTGATGCTGCAGGAATAAGCGGACGTAAAGATTTTGATCGCGGAACTATCTCAGCGGGAATCTATAATCTTTGGGAAAACAAAATTGAACTTCAAGACGACGTATGGTTGTCAAAAATAATGGGAATGTATCGCTTTTCTCCCCAATTCAATTTGGGTGGATCGGTTTATTGGATGAACGATAATTCAACCGGAAAAGGCGGTACTTCGATTCTGGGCCAGGGACCAAAAAGCCTGCTTACAGAATATACGGGAGCATATCGTTTCGTATTTCCAGATAAGGAGTACAAAACCAATGTTGCCTGGCTGGGTACCTTCTTTGATTACAATCAAGACTATGCCTATAACAATCATCGCGTATCGGGATTCTTTAATTACAATACCGGAAATATTGAAGGTGAGAATGGTGAAATTGCCTCCATCAGCGGTTTTGGTACCAACCTGCGTTATGGATATCGCTACGGTAAAACCGAAGATGATGAAGTGGGATTTGATTATATATATACTACCGGTGACGAAGATGGAATTACTGATGGCAATTATACTGGGGTAATTACCGGAAATACCTGGGGAGCACCCGGTAACCTACCTATCAGTACGGGAGCTAATATTCTCTTCCCTTCCGGGAATGTGGTAAACCGCTATATGCCACTAGTTTCTGACATCTCTAACATGGGTTATGGGCTCAATGCAGCTACGGTGAGGGTTAAGAAAGCCATTGTACCACACAAATTTATCCTTTCGGCAAATGGTGGTTTTGCTTTCGCCAATGCCGAACCAAACCAGGGCGGATTGCACCTGGGAACAGAAGCAAACCTGGGATTAATCTGGAAAATAAAAACATTCATGGAGCTCGAGCTTCGCGGAGCCCACGTTTGGCTCGGCGATTTTTATGATGCGCCTTACGCAAATGGCGACCAGTTTGTAGATGCCGATAAAAGGCTTAATAAGCGACCCATTGATCCCTGGACCGCATTCTTAGCATTTAAATGGCTTATGTTTTAAATTCACACTATGAAAAAGATTGGACTAATACTCGTAATAGCATTTCTTTCACATGGCTTTGTACACGCCCAGGGAATGTATCAGGATTTGGAAAAAGTGAGCAGCTATGAAGAAATCACTTATCCCTTTCCGGTAAAAAAAATAACCGTTTCAAATGGAATTGAAATCGCCTACATGGATGAAGGCAACGGAACAGAAACAATTATCTTTGTTCACGGCCTGGGAAGCTACGCTCCAGCCTGGAAGAAAACGGTAGCCGGTCTGAGCAAAAACTATCGCTGTATTGCTATTGATTTACCCGGTTATGGCAAATCTTCGAAGGGAAATTTCTCTGGCAGCATGACGTTTTATGCAGCTGTGATAAGTGAATTCGCCGAAGCGCTCAATTTAGATAATATCGTCCTTGCTGGCCACTCAATGGGCGGACAAATCTCTATTATAGCTGCGCTAAAATATCCCGAGTTGGTATCAAAACTCGTCTTGATCGCTCCGGCAGGGATAGAAACTTTCAGCATAGGCGAAAAAGATTGGTTTAGAAATGCCCTTACGGCAAAAGGCGTAATGCTGAGCAGCCTTCAGGACATTGAAACAAACTTTGGCAGCAACTTCTATAAAATGCCAAAAGACGCTTTTTTTATGGTTAGAGACCGATACGCCATGACCGGCGCGGGAGAAGAATTTCAATGGTATTGCAATATTATTCCCAAATGTGTGCAGGGAATGGTCAATCAGCCGGTAATTCGCGATTTGCCAAAAATCATACAACCCACACTTGTCGTTTTTGGCGATTCTGATGCATTGATTCCAAATAGATATCTTCACGGAGGTCAGACCGCAAAAATTGCTGAAAAAGCGGGAGAGCTTATTCCCCACAGCAAAGTTGAAGTTATTAAAAAAGCGGGGCACTTTGTGATGTACGAAAAAGCTGAGGAGGTGAATCAGATGATTTCTGGATTTTTGAATTCGGATTTTTGATTTCAGATTTCAGATTGTTGGTGCAAAGTGTACTCGGCTTTGGAGGCTTCTTGCACACGCTCGCGTCTCTGTTTATACCAAAGGAATCGCGACGAGGGTGCCGTGCTCTGGCGTCTCGTTTCGAATCCCGAAGCAATCGGGGCAAGGCTTCTTTGAACAAGTTTGTTCTATGGATTAAAAAAAGCTCAAATAAAAACTAACGATCTTTCAACAGAGCCCGGCCTCAACCTTCGGTTTTTACGGGCAAACAAGATGCCGGAAGAATAGTCCCCGAGCTCAAAGCTTGGCGACGGAGAGCACATAAAATTTTCATAACTTCGGTTTGTGAAAAAGCCCCTCCAGAAATTTGACTCTTTTGCTCTATCGCTCTTCCCTACCGAAGTAGAACACGTTAGAAATAACAATGAGATTTCAGATCCAGAGCTGATTTCTATTCTGGATAAGCTTCACATACTCGTCAATTTTCCCGAAAGACATATTGTATTTAATCCTGAAATTGACCCGAGAAAATACTCGCGGATAATTAGTTACTTCAATACCAAACTCGATAAAATTGATGTAGATGCCTATTATGCATGGATCACGAAAATTGATTATCAAATCACTACAGACGCTATTCCTCCTGAAGAGCAGCAACGCATACTGCGCGAAATAGAAAGCTTTGAGCCCGGGTGGTTTCACGCAGCGAGCTTTTACCGTACAATGCAAAACTATAAGCGGTATTTGCTTATCCGATACCGCGAAAAAGAGTATCTCATCATTAAAAACTTCCTTGAGCAATATGAAATATATTATGCTGAAAATGAAGAAATTGAAAAGCATATTGACGATTTAACATCTAAATTCGTGTTGCCTGAATCACTTCATTCAAATTCTGTAGAGACCGCCGACATTGATTGGCTTCTTAATACATTTAACAATGATCAAATAAGCAAGAAAAATCGCTACCAGGCTATTGTAGCCTACAATCTCTTTCACATTATTTCACGGCAAATTACGCCTATGCACGCTCCCATGGCGGCTTTGGAAAAAAGTCTATTGAAAGGCGATTTTTATTCAAGAAGAATCTTGGCTAACTATTACGCCAACAAATTGCTCTTGCGAAACTATGAAGGCGACCATGAGCGCGCAGCGTTCTGCGGACTTCAATCTATTAAGCAATACACCGAAGATTATTTGTACTACTTGAATAATTACTGCAGCGTATTGATGAATTTAAATAAATTTGATGAAGTACTGTACCGATCAAGAGATGCAATGCACGTGTACAAATCTTCGCAAGATAGCGGACGCAGACTTATATTTATGGCAAATTATTGCCGCTGCCTGAACAATTATCTGGAGTACAAAAAAAGTATCCGTCTGGCCAAAAGATTGATTGATGAACTTGGAAATTCCATTTTCCAGTTCAAGTGGCATTACCTCTTTCGGGTTTACTTTTCGGCTTTAATGCAAGATGACAGACACGCCGACTTGCTGCGAATGGAGCGGAAACACAAACTTAATGACCGGGAAAATCAATTGGAATTTGCTCCATATCTGCAATTATATACCCTGGCTGCAGGGTTTTTGGAAATGAAACTGGCTTCGGCGCATTATAAATCAAAACTGGAAAAAATAAGATCAATTATAAAACCCGAGCAGAAAGCAGAAATGCAATCACTTTTAACGGAAGTTGAGAAATTGAATTAATTAAAGTCTTTGTATAGCCTAACAACCAAAAAGCACCCTTAAGGACTATCAAAAATTTTGACCGACACACTAGCGTTTATTTACAGACTCTAATTAAAAGAGTTTACTTAACCCCTCTTTCGCGCTCCATCTCCACGGCAGTGCTGATACTTATTTTTTTCCCATTGTTAAAGGGCACAATGAATGCATTTGCTATGGCATTGTTTCGCACATAGTCATTACCCACGTCGGCATCTTTATAGGAGTAAAACAAGCCAGCATAGAAGCGCGCCAGGTCTTTGCGTACGGTTTCACCGGATATTGGAAACAAACCGTGGAAATTTTCGATATCCACATCGCTCGGATAGTAGCCTAGCTGAATTTTGTAAACCAGCCCATCGGGTACTTTTTTATCCATTTCAATCTTTTCTTGGGTGCCCGATGTCTCAAAATAAGAAAGATGTTCGGGTTCTTCCACATTCTTTACATCATCAAGGTGCTTTTTATTGAGCAACTGCCTTATTTCCTCAATTCTAAGCGATGTATCCTTCAACCGTGAAGTACTTTGAGCCATCATCTTATCAACCTTATCGAGGTTTTGACGAAGCGCAAAGCGGGTTTTTTGATCAGAGGCACTATTGATTTTCGTCTGAATGGAAACTGCGAGAACATCCAGTTCTGTAAGCTCTTCTTCCAAAGCATTTGAAGCCATCTGGAAAGCTGTTTCATCCGTTTCAAGACGGGTTACTTCATCTGCAAAAGGCAATACTTCATATCGCTTCTCTTCAGAATTCGGTGCATTTGATTCTGCATTAAGCAGTAATGAGGCATTGTAGAAGTCCATGACCGAATTACTGAGATTTAAGGCGGCTTCCCTGCCAAAAATATTGTGAGAACCTATGGCAGTCATCGGATAATATTCTCTGATAACCCTGTCCGCTTCAACGGTTTTCGTCCGACCTATATTTAGATAGTCAACCGCCGGGTAATTGATTGCCGGGGCATAAAAAAGGGCTGTATCGGCGAGCATTAGTGAGCGCTTTACAAAAAACAGGGCCGTATCGGCAAACATGCGCGAACTGTCAACCGCACTGATATAAGTAGTAAACTTGGTGTAATAATATCCTTCCTGTGCATAACGCGCTGCAGCAATAGCCGAATTTTTAGCCCGAGCTCCAGGAAAGTATTCTCTCTCAATTACGTCTTTCTGCTGCGCAAATAGCGAAACGGTGAAAAGAGCAAAAAGTAAGGTTAAAATTGAATGGCGCACAAAAAATGTTTAGTTAACAATTTTAGACAATAAAGGAAACATTTATTCTGGAAATTCAGGATGTTTTCAACATTTTGTTCCTAACAAAACATAAATCGTTTCCTTGTCGTATCCAAATTAAAAATACAGATTTGATACTGTGAAAAAGTATATCTCCCCTTTACTCGCTATCATGCTGATTTCCTTTACATTAAAAGGATTTTCGGCATCCAGCCATTCCAATGATGGTTCGTTTTTAGAAACGCAAGGTTTAAAAAAAGCCATTTTTCTTGCAGAAGATACTGGCACAACCAAAAAATTAGGTGCTTTTTTCAATGGATTTTCCGTTGGAGCGAGTGCCGGAGTTGGCCTTTTTCATGGTTCATTAGCAGATTACGACATTTTTGCACCAATGGACGATTTTAGCAAGTACTATAAATTTGCCTGGCGAGTAAATATTGAGCGTGAAATAAAATGGGGGCTCGGCGCTAAACTGCAATTTGAAAAGGGAAAATTGGGCGGTGGTCGCCTTCCGGGAAAACAAAGCCTTCCGGTAGATTTCGAATCAATATACAACACGGTTGGCCTGGTGATTACTTACGATATTTTAGATGCACTCACCCGAAAAAACGGACTTGAAAATCACAAGCTTTTTTTGAATGCCGAAATTGGAATCGGACTTACCCTCTACAGATCGCTGTCATACTGGCGCGCTGAAGATGGTCGTGTGCGCGATTTTGTGGGCTACACTGTTACCGACGACAATCCGCCAACCCAGCGCTACACGGCCGACAAAAAAACAGCGCCAGCAATGGCATTTAATGTACCTGTTGGATTTACTTTTGGCTATAGAGCAAATTACAAAACCGATATTACATTTAGCTACACCCTCAATAATTTGAGCACTGATCGCCTTGACACCTGGGATCGTGATTTCTCTGCACAAGACAAATACTCTTACTTCGGCCTTGGTGTGCGGTACAACTTTAACCGCGAAAAAAGCCAGTATCCAGAAAAAAAGATAAAGGAAGAAAAGGCGCCGAAAGCAGAAGATGAAAAGTGGAAACTTTTTGGTTCTAAAAAAGAAGATGTGCAGCCCAACGCGGTAGATCTCGAAGAGCCTATTGCATCTCGTAAATCAGGGAAAATAGATCAAGCCCAGCAAAGCGAAGAATTGGAAAATGTAAAACTAAAAATGTTTGAGCTTCAGCTTAAACTTTTTGAAATGCAATATTTGCTGAATGGTGGCGACCCTGCAAAAACGGAGTAAGCTTATCGACAAGAGCAATTCCTTAATAGTTTTCATTACAATTAAAACAATGAATTGAATACAGAACCGAAAGGTTTACTTGCTGCGCTGCGCTATGTTCAAAAACCTTTGGGGTCTATTGAGTAAATTCAGCTATTCACCATTACCGGCAGCCGGCAACTACCACTCGATCCGAAATCCAAATTACTTTGTAAGAGTCATTCCGCAGGGTGGATACCGCTGCGGAGCAGAACGGAGCACAGCCAAAATATCTATCATCCATATGGGGCGATTTTTTTACGACATAGAGACATAGTTACATAGGTTTTTGTTTGAAGACCGGGATAGATGCCTTCGGCATTTCATAGCAGCCGGTGGTTTCCAAGCAGTGATCAAATGTTTATTACCTTAGGTAACTATCCATCTCTCACTCACAATTTCTATATTCCTATATCTCTGTGTGGTGAAAACAAAGAAATCTTTAACCACATAGCATAGAGACATAGCACTATCATCGTACTGCGTTTTCCGGTTCAATTAGTTAATATAATATTAAGAATATCGATCTATACTTATCCGAACTCGGCGTAGAACCTTTGCGTCTCAAGCCTTCGGCTTGACCCATGATTTGCGCTTAAATTAATACACATTTTCATCAATTCTACGTTGATCAATAAATTTTAGATTGTACAACAACTACCACCCTATCCGAAAACCCAATTCAGTTGAAATAATCTCTCCGGAAAGATATTCAGGAGTATAAACCGGATTTCCTTCCGAGTTTTGGTACGTAAATTTCGCGAAGAGAACCGCGTCGTTTATTATCTCCCAATTTAAATTGAGCTGCATTCCCAGCTGATTCCAGTCAACTGATTCAAGAAATTGCAATCCGGTTACATTGGCATTGCCAGCAATAATATCGTACTCATGCTGCGGCCCTTTTCTCGCCGACCAAATTGACCCGATGGCGGAGAAAGTACGCCAGGGTTTGAATGCGGCCTTCAGAAAAATCTCATCCGCATTCTCGCCAAGATAATGACCCAGATTATACCCGTTTGAAGCAAAAGTGGTCGATTCTATTTGATGCCTGTATGTCCAGGGATTTGTGCGCGTATATTCAGCTGTGAGGTGAAGATTAGGTAAAGCATTGTACCAGGTTCCGCCTAGTTTCAAACTTACAATATTAGTCTGATTATCTCGATCAAACATATTGCTCAAACTCACCTCATCCACAAAAACCGATGCAAAAACATGGAGTTTCTTTAAAGGCCTTGCACTAATATCAAAAAAGAGCTGCGCATTTTGTCCCAACTCATTGCTTCCCGTTCCATTGTAAGTATGATCGGCCGATTTGAAAAACATAAATGGAATTAAGAAAACCGGTTGAATACCATTATCGCTGTAAACAATCGAATTACCAAAAGTGAAATCGACTTTAAAATTTGATTTAATGGTTAGATAATTAGCTGCAATATTCTTATTCATGTAAATCTTCCGAGTACCATGTGGCGTAAGATAAGTTCGCGCACTATCAAGTTCTTCGCTTATCAGCCAGCCGTGCATATATTGAAATTCGAGCCATTTTACGGGATAGAGTCGGTAAGAGATCGCGGCGTAAGAAGGAGCTTTTCCTGAAAATATATTCGCATCGCGCTCAGTATTTCCCCAGGTATATCTGTCTTTCAGCAGCGATATATCCCCCCATTTCCACTGGTAACTAATTCCACCGATAAACTCATTGTAATCGCTTGTATTATCAGCCGAAATACTCTTGTAATTTTGACCTTCACGGGTTGTGAGGTACTGTGGGGCTGCCAATACTTCAGTCACCGAATTATCGCGTAGCGAGCCGTAAAATCCAAACTTTCCTGCTGTAGCTATAAAAGAAGCTCCTACCCTTGTGTGAATGCGATTTCCGTTTTCATTTACCATAACCGATCCTCCCAAAATAGGATTTACCGTAACGCTAAAAGTGGAATCGCTGTAATAAAAAACATCGCGACGTCTGTCCCAATCTTTTCCTACATGAAGCTCTTTTCCATAATCTTTAAGAAAAAAATCAAGCTCATATTGCTGGCGTTTATTGAGCTCATCGCGATTCACATCTATGCTATCGAGTAGCGCGGCAATAAAATTCCGGGCATAAGGTCTGGCAAAGGTATTTATGGAAATAAGTCTCTCGGCCGCCATTTCATCCAGAAAATCGTAAACCTGATATTTTGAAGGCTCAAAGACTACCTGAGCCTTTATGGAATGTAATTGAAATAAGAAAACAAAAAAAATGGTGAGTCTAAGGTGCTTCAATGGCTTCGTGCTTTGTGCAAAAAGATATTGTTAAAAGCCTTAAAGCAATACGTCAAGTCAGTAGTAAACGGATCTTGGCCATATGAATGAATGTACCTTGATTCAGAGGCCATTATTTCTTCAATACTTTTCGGCATATCTGCATAAAATGGAGGGATAAGTCCGGGCTTCCCTTTTACTCTCAAATCTTTATGTTCGGGAGTGTATAAACTCAAATAGTGCTCGCTGAGTGGGCGTACTCCAACGAGTTTTAAATCGCCTCTCAAAATATTGTAAATCATAGGAAGTTCATCTATCCAAAATTTACGCATCCAGCGACCCCACTTCGTAATTCTAAAATCGTTGGCAAACTTGCCACCCTCTTTCAGATGGTTTTGCTTAAACACATATTCCTGAATATACTGTGCATAAGGGTGCATTGTCCTGAATTTATATACAGTAATCGACTTCCCATTTCGCCCTATGCGATTAATGCGAAGAATCAAACCGGTACTCGGTTCACAACATTCATTTGGCTCGGCAATTTTTCGGGCTGTGAAATAAAGGATGTTTTCTATTTCTTCAACACCTTCTATTTCAAAACCGCAATACACAAGGCGACCCAGTATTTCCGATTTAGAAAGCGCCCTATTCCGGCCATTTGTAAGGAATAAATAAAATCGTTTAGTGAATTTAAATTTTGGGAATACCCGCTTGAAAATAAAATCAAGCATATAGTAAATCAGGTTTATTCCCAGAGGAAACTTCTTAAATAGCCGCGTTTTTCGCTGCTCAAGAGTTTCTACACAACCGGTAAAACTCCCGTGATTGTGAAGTTTAGCATTGGCAACCCTAAAATAGTTGTTAATGCCATTGATGTCATTTACCCGCTGAAGATTAATTAAATTATCGAGCGAATCGTCTTTATGTTTTAACAAATTAGCCGAATCGGTAATTTTAAAAATCTCTGTGCGTTCGTGCTTGTTCTCCATGTATGGCGCGAGATAGCCTAATAATCTACTTCCCGCAATACCTGTAAGCTGAGTCATCTCAGTAGCAACGTGTATCATCTATAAGTTTTTGTGATCGTCGCATAAATTTAAGGGTGTTGACAAGGCATATTGATCCTTGTGCGAATAGTTTTTAACAAAAGAAATTAACGATTTTTAAGGGCCATTTTTTCAAAAACTTCAACCCAAAACGGAGTTACCGAAATGTATTGGTTGAGCATCGCTTTACGACGGTCTAACCACGTTTGTTTCAGGTTTTTATCACCAACCCACATTTTTAACATTTCGATTAATTTCTGGGGCTCGTTAGACCGTATTCCTTTGGTTAGCTGAAATTTATGTTCCAGCTCTTCAAGGTAGCTCAGTTCGCCCACAAAATCGTTGAAGCGAATGGCGGGAACACCGAGAACGGCCGCCTCTGCCGCCATGGTTTGCGAATCGCCAATATAGATAGATGCGTGCGCCATAACCTGGTGCATTTTAGCGGGGTGCACTGGGAGCCTGTAGGGTTCCAGCCTTTCGGCAAATGGCCTTTCGGAAGTGATAAAAACGCGGCCATGCGGTTCTAAAATCGCGATTATCTTTAAAGCCAGTTCATCACTAATACCGTTTCGCCCCTCGTCGTGGTGGGCGTGAAGTGAGGCAAATCGCAAGAGGTAATAGTTGCCGCTTTCGCGGAAAACGGCGGGAAGCTCGCTTAAATCTTCCTTAAAAACATCGGGGTGAAGATAGGCCAGTTCGTGATTGCCTTCGTACCCTATTTTCTTTGCATTTGCCGGCGACTGATCACAGCAATTTGGTGCAAGAATCGCCGTGGCATACGGAAACGCGTACTTCGCCATGAGCGGAATGGCAGCACTATCGTCTTCATTCACCACAATAGATGGAATATTGAGCAGTTTTCCAACGTGTGTAATCACCAAATCTGTCCCGATCATTACATCTGGCTCAAATCGACGAGCAATTTTGAGCATTGAAAGCTCTCGCCTGGCAATAGCTGCTGCGATACCCAATTTGACTGTCAATGACCAAGCGGAACGCATGGACGGCTTACGCGCCGGAAATTTCACAATATCCCAGTCTTCAGATTCCAGAAGGTCGAATAAAACATCCTTTCCGCGGGCAACCACTTTTACGTCATGACCCTTGGCTTTCAATATGGAAATAGCGTGTTTAAAATTATGATAATGAGCCGGATGCCCCATGTAGAAAAGAAATCTACGCGTATTTTCGTCCTGCTTTTCAGCCATCAATTCGGGGTCTTTTCGCGCCCCAGCGGACTGTGAACATTCTTGTCTAATTTCTGCAATTCTGCGGCGTGAATCATTGACGCCAGGGCGAGAAACATCCAGGCATTTCCCCAGCGCATATAGCTCGTTCGGTCTGTAAAATTCTTGTGCTTTCGGTAATAGAAAAAACCACGCTTATCCTGAAAATTAGCAATTGTATATTTCAGCACATTTTTGCCCAGCTCAACCCCTCTCCTGCTTCGGCTGTAATGGTGATATCTAACCGCTGTGATAATGCCCTGCGCCTGATGGTGAATATCGGCAGGGAAATCGCCCGGGAGGCGCCACACAGCGCGTCCATCGCGCTTAAATTGGTAGTCGCGGTAAAACTCAAACCCTTCCTGAAGAGATCTTTCAACCGGTTCGGGACAATAATCGAGGGCTTCGCAAATAGCCAGACAAGAATCTATAATAAACCCCTGGTGAAAATCAATCTGAACCCTTTGTTTTCCCGATTCCATGTTCTCACTGTAATTCCAGCTTCCATCGCTTTTCTGTCTCGAAAGCACGGTTTCCATTGATTTTCGGGCGATTTCGTAGTACGAGCGATCTTGGGTATGTGCATAAGTAAGCGCATAAACCTGCGCGGCCAGAAGCGACGCATTATAGCAAAAATCGGGTTTTACAGTGCTGTAACTTATCATGTAATCGGCATCACGCTCGGTGTGGTGAAGCGATTCGGAAAGGAATACACAGACTTTTTTCATGGCTTCAAGGGCGCGCTTATCTCCGTATTTTTTGTAATAAGCATCGAGTCCCTGCACAATAAAACCGCTTACTACAGATGTTGGCGACCAGGCTTCCAGAAATTTTTCAGGACTTGCCCATGGAAAGGGATAGCCCCAGGCAAGACCCGGCACATCTGGCGTTTTTAGCTCCATAAGCTTATCAAAAAGCCATTCGCATTTCTCCTTATTATCTTCAGATGGTGGCAAAAGGCTGTAACCGTGCAAAAACAATCCCAGCGCTTTTGGATTCCACATTTTTGGAATTCCAAACACCTTTCTTAGATTTAAAGGATTGCGTTTAAACACCTGAATAGCAAGGATTGGTGGCCATTTTCCAAAATTCCGAAACGGGAATTTGCTCGTGAGTACATCATAAGGATCGTAGCCCTTGTATCTGCGGCGCGAAACGTAGTGCTCCAGATTAACGAACGCCTTGCGCAGCATAATTAATTCACGTTCCGAGAAATCCATTGCGATTCAAATTCTGAAATATTAATTTTCTCGCCCTTGTTTTGAATAGATTCCAAAAGCGCAAAAGTGGCGATTGTGGCGTGGAGCACGTCATTTACCGATATCGGAAATGGAGCCCCTGATTTTACCGCTTCCGCGAAAGCGGACACCTCGGCTGCATGACCCTTATCTTGTTTCGATAATTTATGCGATTCTAATTTGGCGCCGTAAATTTTCATTGATTTAAAATCATCTACAATTGCTGTGAGGCCGCCGCCAAACACTTCAAGATACTCTTTGCTCAATGCTTTATTGCCATTGCTAAAGTAGGCGATACTGGTCACTGAGCCATTTTCAAAATGGAGCGAAGCCGTAAAAGTATCGTGATTTTGCGGGAGCACCTCAAGCGCCGTTGCTGAAACAGACTGAAGTTTGCTATCTGTCAAAAAACAGCAGAGATCAATAAAGTGGCACACTTCGCCAATGATTCGTCCTCCGCCCACTTCGGGGTCGTGCACCCAATGATCTGCAGGTACTGCTCCTGCATTAATCCGGTAGTTGATTGCCAGCGGAATTCCACCAAGCTTTTTCTTAGTCTCTATAATCTGAGGTGCAAAGCGCCGGTTAAATCCCACCATTAAATCGGGAGTGCCCGGAGCGAGCAAGAGATTTTTCAACTCAAAATATTCATCGATATTCAGGCAAAGCGGTTTTTCGAGAAATACCCGTTTTCCGTTTTTAAGTGCTTTTATGGCAAGCGGCGCGTGAGAGTTGTGCCGGGTGGCAATTACACAAGCCGCTGCATTGTCATTGGCGAGCATTTCGTCTGCATCGGCATAAGCTTTTTCAAATTCAAATTTACGCGCGGCATTTTCGGCGGTGTGTGGTCGTGCCGTGGTAATACCGGCAAGGGTGAGCTTGTCTTTTAAATTGGGAAGCAGAAAATTGGTAGCAAAAGATCCGGCACCGATTAGCGAAATACGATCACCCGCTGTTTGGTTTTCTTTTTTGGGTTGAGGCTTTTGTTCCAGAGATTTCTGGGTATCATACTCCAACAAAATTCCCATTTTGTCAGCTTCGCGGTTTACCACCAAATCAAAGGCTTCGCGGGCATTTTCGAAGGGGAATCTATGCGAAATCAGATCGCTTAAATCAATAGATTTATTACCGAGTAATTCGGCGAAAGCCAGCATATTCCGGTTTTCCGTCCATCGCACCTGCCCAATGGGATAGTCGAGGCCTTTCTCTTCGTAGTTGCTGTCGTATCGGCCAGGGCCGTATGATGTACTCATTCTTAAATCGAGCTCCTTGCGGTAATAATTTTTTCGGCTAAAGCCAGTTGGCACACTTCCCACAATTACCACTTTTCCGTGTGTGCGGCAGAGAATGCCGGCGAGCTCTACGGGATCTAATGAAGCAGATGCGGCTGTAATAATCACCGCGTCAACTCCGTGGCCGTGAGAGAATTCTGCCACTTCTGCTTCGAGCAATTCATCGCTTCGCAGACTTGCATTTTCGGCACCCGACTGAATGGCGAGGTCAACAAGTTCATTTTTCAAATCAATTCCAAAAGCTTTTACACCGGCAGCTTTTAGCAGGCGCAAAGTAATCTGGCCGATTATTCCCAAGCCGATTACAACGCAATTTTCGCCCAGATTGAGCTCTGCCCGACGGATACCCTGCATGGCTATTGCGCCAATTGTGGTAAAAGCAGCTTCATCGATATTTGCCGTTTCGGGAATGCGGACGCAAAGATTTTCAGGAACACAAACCAGCTCGGCGTGCGACGCTGAAGCGCCACCGCAAGCCACGCGGTCGCCTGGTTTGAAATGGGTAATATTGCTCCCCACTGCTTCTACAAGTCCAGAAAGGCTATAACCAAGCGGCTGCAAAGCTTCGAGCTTGTTCATCACCATTTTATAGGTATCGGCAATTCCGTGAGAGCGGGCGGCTTTTACCACCTTGCCCACTTCTTCCTTTCGCGATTTGGCTTTGGCAATATAACCTTTGCGCGCATCGCTCACCGTTTTTCCTTCGGTACCTGTGCTAATAGCAGAAAAATGGGTACGCACCAGCACCTCGCCCTTACCCGGAATGGGGTTTGGAAGCGATACAATTTCCATATCACCGGCCTTTAGGCTTTGAAGCAATTGTTCCAAATCTGATTTTTGATTTATCCATCAAAAGTAAAAAGACTGAATAGGTATTGTAGCAAAAGTGTAAGTGTTTATTCACAAAGTTTAAACCGCTTGAAATGCAATGCTATTATACTTCTTTTAAAGCTCGTAAAAGGGTAAAAAGAGATTGAGTAATCAATTGATTTCATCTTTCGGAGCAGCGGCTGCGTTGATTTAAACCCTATCGGACTGCCGTAATTCGTGCTTTCAAAAATCGCCTACTCAATTTTTACTAAAGTAATCTACAAAATCTGCATCAGCACCTTTTCTACAAACCTTACACAAATTTTATCAATTCCCACATCTGATAATCAGCTAATTACCCCACCGCCTTGTTAAAACAAATTAACAAAAAGTTAGGATAACAAAATCATAACCATTAATTTCAGAGCCACATTAAGAAAGAGTAAGCATTCGCAGCAGACGGCACCCAAAGATTGAAAAATTAGTTTCAACCAGTGGTTTATTTGACCGGCAGGAACTACGAGAAAAGAATAAAAAAACCCCAACGGACAAGGTTGGGGTCATCAAAACCACCAGATCGATAAAAGGAGGTGATTATGAAAAAACAAAAGTAGTACATTTATTCAGTAACTTCTTCAATAGGAACTATGAGGACCTTAAGAGGTGAAGAATTATTTCTACTTTAATATTGCCGCTATAAGCGAAGCTGCGTACTTCAGAATTACAACGTACTTAAACAACAAATTAATTTTTTTAAAAATTCCTATTTTGATTTACCGTTTTATATTTTTTGCGATGAGTATTTTGACTTGGCATACAAGTTTTGCTCAGTCACCTAACCTTGTTCCAAACGGAAGTTTTGAAACACGAATTGAATGTATATACAATGATGGCTTTATTGCAGATGCACCACCCTGGTTTAACCCAACACGAGCTACACCAGATTTATTTCATCAATGTGCTGTAGTAAATACAGACCCTTGTCCATGGCCAGATCAATACTATCTCGACCCTTGGCTTTATGGCATACCAACCAACTTCATGGGTTGCGAACATCCTTATGATGGCGATGGTTATGCAGGATTATTCGTGGCTGGTAATAATATCAATGGATATGATGGCTATAAAGAAAATTTAGGTGTTCGTTTAGTTAATCCATTAGTTGCCGGAAATCAATATACACTCAAATTTGCTGTATCACTGCCTGAAAGGGTCGGGTATGCCATTTGGAATATCCAAGTTTTTTTGGTCCGGATAGTATTTTCCAACCGGATAGTATTATAGCACCGTATGATAGTTATGTTGAGGTCAATCCTCAACTTTCTGGAACAATTGGTGAATTTATTACCAACTACGATGGTTGGCACGAAATAGCTTGGGACTATACCGCCAATGGTGATGAAACCTTTATGTATATTGGAAACTTTCAACCAGATTCAGAAACGGATACTTTGTATGTGTTGCAAGAAGACCCTAGCTCAAACTATTCCCTGTTTTCGTATTATTATATTGATAAAATAGAACTAAGAGAAGGCACTTTAAGCACTATAGATATTCCGTTGGAACAACTCTTTAAAATATATCCAAACCCCGGAACAAACGGGCTAAAGATTGAGTCAAGTTCTAATATAGATAATATTCAGATTTTCAATCTTGAAGGTCGAAATATACAAAATGTAAACTTTGTTTCAAATGAAATTTACGATGTTGATATTTCTCCGCTTTCAAGTGGAATGTATATTATCAAGATTGTATTTGAAAATGGATTGGTTGAAAACAGCAAATTTATAAAACGGTAAATTGAAAAGGACAAACCTTTTCAATTATGAAAATTTTTACACTTTTTTTTACATTCTTATTAACTTATGTTCTAACAATCAGTATAACACAAGTGTCCCGATTCCAGAGTGGATTCTTTCTTTGTTATAAAAAAGTTCCCACCGGCTGAATACTTCAGTTGCATTGGCAAGAGATTCGAACTCGAACCGCCTACATACTGCCCTAGCAATGATGCTGTGGTACGACTCTATATGGGCGTTCTGCTCTGGTGTGGCAGGTTTGGTAAACTCTTGGTTGATACCTTTTGATTGAAAATACGCTCTTACGATTCCGCTTTCAAACTGCGAACCATTGTCGCAACGCACATAAATTTCATTCGGCATCTTATAATCCTGGAGCAATGCATCAAAAAATCCTACCACGTCTTCTTTCTTGATGCTCCACTGCATCATCCACCCTATCAGATACCGACTGTATACGTGCACCACACTCAACATAGGCGCATACCTACCTAAGTGATGTATGTATATGAATTTTATGTCGAACTCCCAATAGGTAAAGGCTGCTGTAGGTTTTGGTACCAGTTCTTTCACCCATTGCTTTTTGTTTTTTGGTTTTGGCCTAACGACATTTAGCAGGCGGGCATCCTTCATCAGCCGGTACACCTTCTTGTGGTTGATCTGGTATCCGAGTTCATCCTGCAAGTAATAGGTGACCTTTAGGTAGCCATAGTCCACAAATTCTTGGGCAAGAAGTGCTTTTATTTCTGCCACGACCACAGTGTTTTCCACCCGTGATCCATCCGTCTTGCATGTATGTCCGCTTGGAATGATTCCTTTGCGACTCTGCTCTGCCAAAGGCTTGGGCTTATGGAAGTACGTACTTCTGGGTACCCCGCAGATTCTAAGCACTAATTGGGTACAAAACCCTGATTCTATATACAACCGGGCTACCATCATCCTTTCAGCGGCAGTAACTTCTTTTTTTTAAGAGCTCGTCTTTGATCCTGATCTCAAGTTCCTTCTCTGCCACCAATTCTTTTAACTTTTGGTTTTCTCGCATGAGCTTTTTGAGTTCACCGCTGCTGATGTCCAGCTTGCCAGAAAGTGCTGTTTCACCGCCTGACTCAAAGCGAAGCTTCCAAGATTGAAGCGTAGGGTATGAGATGTCGTGCTTGCGCGCCGTCTCAACCCAACCATTGTCTCGAGCCTCTTTAATGATGGTGATTTTTTCCTGTGTGGTTTTTCGTTTTTTGTTTTTCATTGGTTCTAAATTAAAGCTTTTTTCAAACTTTAATCGGAGTCCAATCATTTAGGGGGCTGGTGAGCAAGAATAGCTTTTGTTTGCACGCTGTTTTCTTGTAGCGCACGCTTCACATCGTTAATCTAAATTCAAACGAAATTTTTACTAAATTTGAAAGAAAGAAATCGAAATGGACATTCAAAAGTCAAAAATAGAATTAGTCAAAATAATATTGAATAGTGAGAACGATTCTTTCATCAAAAAAGTGACTGATTTTATAAAGAATGAAGCCTCTGATTTCTGGAACGATCTTAGCTCAGTAGAAAAAGCGGAGATAAAAAAAGGGATAGATCAGTTGAATAAAGGTCAGCGGACTTCATATAAAGAAGTTCTAAAAAAGATTTCTTGATGGAAGTTTTCTTTTCCGATCTTGCAGAGTAAACCTCGACGAAAAAGCACAGCGAGTAAGTCCAGGAAAATCCGGAGATTCACTGCTTCAAAACTGAAAATCCAAAGCGAATGCAAACCCTTTTGCATTCGCCTTTTTTTATCGCTTAAAAATGCAGATTTTTGCGGTCTTAAAATCAAGCTAGTTATATTATGCCGCATCTATCGCGAAAAGCCGCAGAAATGCCTGCTTCGCCCATTCGAAAATTAATGCCTTACGCAAACATTGCGCGAGCTGCAGGTAAAAACATTCTTCACCTCAATATCGGCCAACCCGACATCAAGACACCCGAAGTGGTGCTGGAGCGCATGAAAAATATCAAGCGTGAGGTTATTGAGTACAGCAGTTCTGAAGGCTTTCCAGAATACCGCACTAAGCTGTCGGCATACTACAAAAAACATGGCATTCCGGTAGAAACTGAGCATATTATGATCACCACAGGTGGTTCTGAAGCGCTTACTTTTACCATGATGACTTGCTTTGATCCGGGCGACGAGGTTATTATCCCCGAGCCGTATTATGCCAACTACAGTGGTTTTTCTACTATGGCAGGTGTAACGGTTCAGCCGATTACAGCTACAATCAAAAATGGTTTTGCGCTGCCAAAAGCAGAAGCTTTTGAAAGGCTTATCAACGAAAAAACAAAAGGGATTCTTATTTGTAATCCGGGAAATCCTACGGGATACTTATACTCCAAAGAAGAAATTCAGGCGATTGCCGATTTGTGCAGAACCCACGACCTCTACCTGATTGCCGATGAGGTTTATCGCGAGTTTTGCTACGACGGAGCGCAACCTTTCAGCGCATTCAACCTGAAAGACATGGACGAGAACACGATTTTGATCGATTCTGTTTCAAAAAGATACTCTATGTGCGGCGCGAGAATAGGTGCTTTGATTACACGCAACAAAGCCGTATACAATGCGGCAATGAAGTTTGCACAAGCCCGCCTTAGCCCACCTACTTTCGGACAAATTGCAGCTGAAGCAGCACTTGAAACACCACAATCGTATTTTGACGACGTGATTACAGAATATTCGGGTCGCCGCGACTTTTTGGTTGACGGACTCAATAAAATACCAGGCGTTTTTTGCCCAAAACCAAGCGGAGCATTTTATTGCATGGCGCAGTTGCCAATAGACAGCTCTGATAAATTTTGCCAATGGCTACTTGAAGATTTCAGTTTTGAAAATGAAACGGTTATGCTCGCTCCGGGAAGTGGCTTTTACATTACCAAAGGACAGGGAGAACAGGAAGTGAGGTTGGCTTACGTGCTAAACAAAGAAGATTTGCGCCGGGCACTTATTATACTTGAAAAAGCTTTGGAGGCTTATTCGGGAAGGACTATTTAGTTTTTGGTTTTTGGTTTTTGGTGATTGGTGATTGGTGATTGGTTTTTAGATGAGGGAATAATTTTTAATTCTTTGAGTTAATCACAATGTGGCCAAAAAGTTGGCTCAAAATAAAGAGTATGGAAAGATTAATAATGAATATAATTAACCCTTGAAACACCAAATTGTGCGGCGGACTCCCTTTAGGGCGGGGGCGGGGGAAGCATTTAGATTTTAATTACGGAGTCAATAATCATTGTGGCCAAAAAGTTGGCTCAAAATAAAGAGTATGGAAAGATTAATAATGAATATAATTAACCCTTGAAACACCAAATTGTGCGGTGGACTCCCTTTAGGGCGGGGGCGGGGGAAGCATTTAGATTTTAATTACGGAGTCAATAATCATTGTGGCCAAAAAGTTGGCTCAAAACAAAGAGTACGGAAAGATTAATAATGAATATAATTAACTCTGGAAACACCAAGTTGTGCGGTGGACTCCCTTTAGGGCGGGGGCGGGGGAAGCATTTAGATTTTAATTACGGAGTCAATAATCATTGTGGCCAAAAAGTTGGCTCAAAATAAAGAGTATGGAAAGATTAATAATGAATATAATTAACCCTTGAAACACCAAATTGTGCGGTGGACTCCCTTTAGGGCGGGGGCGGGGGAAGCATTTAGATTTTAATTACGGAGTCAATAATCATTGTGGCCAAAAAGTTGGCTCAAAACAAAGAGTACGGAAAGATTAATAATGAATATAATTAACTCTGGAAACACCAAGTTGTGCGGTGGACTCCCTGCCTGCATCCGCCTAGGCACTTTGGCGAGAGGAATGCACCGGGGTGCGGGAAGGTTTTTGGTTTTTGGTGATTTGTTCTTGGTGTTTGGTTTTTAGATGAGTGAAGAGGTATTATCCTTCATCTTACAGCTTGAAGCTTAAGGCTTAAAGCTTAAAAAAGACAGTTTTTAATAAAAAAATATTGACAATGGAAAATAACGTTTCAGAACTCTTAAACAGACTTAGCGAATCTGCTACCCTGGCGATGTCGCGGAAAAGCCGCGAGCTGCAGGAAAAAGGTGTAAATGTGGTAAACCTAAGTTTGGGTGAACCAGATTTTAACACTCCTATCTTTGTTAAACAAGCTGCAAAACAAGCGGTTGACGACAACTATAGCTACTATATGCCTGTAAATGGCTACGCCGATTTTAGAGAGTCGATTGCTAAAAAATTTAAGCGCGATAATAATTTGAGTTTCACTGCCGATCAGATTGTGGTTTCTACCGGCGCCAAGCAATCAATTATAAATGTGTTGCTAAGCGTTCTCAATCCGGGCGATGAGGTTTTGCTTCCGGCTCCTTACTGGGTGTCGTATGTGGAAATGGTGAAAATGACCGGCGCAACGCCGATTGTAATTCCGAGTAGCATTGACAACGATTACAAAGTTTCTGCCGTGGATTTAGAAAAGCACATTACCGACAAAACGCGGATTTTGATGTACAGCTCGCCCTGCAACCCAAGCGGTTCGGTATTTAGCGAGACAGAATTGCGCGCTATTGCGAAAGTTGTTGAAGCAAATCCAAAGCTGATTGTAATCAGTGATGAGATTTATGAGCATATCAATTACACCAAAAATCACTTTAGCATTGGTTCAATCGATGCGATTAAAGAACAGGTAGTAACGGTAAATGGAGTTTCAAAAGCGTATGCCATGACCGGTTACCGCATTGGTTTTATGGGTGCTCCGCTTTGGATTGCCAAGGCTTGTACAAAACTTCAGGGACAGTTTACTTCCGGTGCTTCGAGCATTTCGCAGCGCGCCGCAAAAGCGGCTATTGAGGCAAATCCTGATGATGTATCGTACATGCGCGAGAAGTTTGAGGAGCGTCGTGCCCTTGTTGGGAAAATGCTAAACGAAATAGACGGTGTGGAAATAAACAAGCCGCAAGGAGCATTCTATATGTTTCCAAAAGTTTCTTCGTTTTTCGGAAAGTCTTTTGGCGATACCACAATCAACAACAGCGACGATCTGGCCGAGTATATTCTGGCAGAAGGTCACGTGGCAACGGTGAGCGGTGCAGCTTTTGGTTCGCCCGAATGTCTCCGCATTTCGTATGCCGCATCTGAAGAAAACCTGATTGAAGCCGGAAAACGTCTAAAATCTGCTTTGAATAAATTGAAATAAATGAATGAATCGTCGCTGAAACAGCTTTTTGATGGTTTTAATCAAGTAACCGCTTTGATTATAGGCGATGTAATGATCGACTCGTACCTCTGGGGGCGCGTAGATCGCATATCGCCCGAAGCTCCTGTGCCGGTGGTGCAGGTTACCAAAAAAGAAAACCGCCTGGGAGGCGCTGCCAACGTGGCTCTAAACGTGGCTTCGCTTGGTGCCAAACCCATTATCTGCGCCGTAGTTGGCGATGATTTAAACGGTGGCATTTTTGAAGATTTACTCAGTGAAGGCAACATGAGCACCGCCGGAATTGTACATTCTACGGCGCGACCAACCACCGTCAAAACAAGGGTTATCAGCAGCCAACAGCATATAGTGCGTGTTGATGAAGAATCGCTAAATCCGCTCAACAGTGCGGAAGAAACCGAGTTTATCACACGGATTACTTCGCTGATAGAAAACGAAAAGCCGAGCGTTGTAATTTTTGAAGATTACAATAAAGGGGTGCTTACACCGCGGGTTATCGAAGAAGTAATTGCTGTGGCTAAAGCCAATAATATTCCAACAGCGGTAGACCCAAAAAAAGACAATTTCTTTGCTTACAAAGGAGTGACTCTGTTTAAGCCAAACCTAAAGGAATTGGTGGAAGGGCTGAAAGTTGATATCGACAAGAAAGACCGCGCCTCACTGGAATCTGCGGTTGAAAAGCTGGAAGAGATTCTCAACAACCGAATCTCGCTAATTACCCTTAGCGAGCAGGGTGTTTATGTAAAAGACAATGGTGGCAATCATCACCTTCCGGCGCATATTCGAAATATTTCGGATGTATCTGGCGCAGGAGATACGGTGATTAGTGTGGCGGCACTTTGCTTAGCTCAAAATTTAAAAAGCGAAACCATGGCTACTTTGGCCAATCTGGCGGGTGGCCTCGTTTGCGAAGAGGTTGGCGTAGTGCCTATTGACAAGCAACGGCTATTTGAAGAATCGCGTAAGCTGATAGTGAAAGATTGATTTACAATAAAAAGGATGGACACCGCAACAATTTAGGCCAAAATGACTTCTACTACCGAAGATCGAAAAATGAAGCACGATAAAATAACCCCTTACAATACAGACCAATCTAAAAAAGAGCAGGTCGCGAAAATGTTTGACAACATTTCGGGTAAGTACGACTTTCTGAATCATTTTTTCTCGGTGGGTATTGACAAAAGATGGCGCAAAAAGGCAATTAAGGAGCTCGCGGAACTACAGCCGAAAAAGATTTTGGATGTGGCTACCGGCACCGGCGATTTTGCCTTTGAGGCCATGAAGCTAAATCCTGAAAAACTTGTGGGTATTGATATCTCTGACGGAATGCTTGAAGTAGGCCGGAAGAAAATAAAAGAGCGCGGACTAGAAGGAAAAATGGAATTTAAAAATGCTGATAGTGAAGCATTGCCATTTTCTGACAATCAATTTGATGCAGTAACAGTGAGTTTTGGCGTAAGAAATTTTCAAAACCTAATTCCGGGATTGAGCGAAATTTACCGGGTATTAAAACCCGGAGGGAAAGCTGTGATATTAGAGTTCAGTAAGCCGAAAGGATTTCCACTTAAGCAAGTCTACTTCGCTTATTTTAAGCTTATTATGCCAACGATTGGCAAAATAATCTCGAAAGATAAATCGGCATATAGTTACTTACCGCAATCTGTTCTCGCATTCCCCGAAGGGAAAGAATTTGAAGACATTCTTCAAAAAGTGGGATTTAAATCGCAAAAAACGATGCCTGTAACCGGTGGAATAGCTTCCATTTATACAGCTCAAAAATAAATCTTTCGTAAATTCGTTCTACAAGCGATCAAAATAAACCATCCTTGCGAAAAATACTCATCATAGGCGTTTTAATTCTTACATCAACTGCGGCATTTTCACAGGGAGCCTATAAACCTATAAATCTGGGTACTTTCGACAGAAAGGTTTACCATTTTGGCTTTTTACTCGGCTTCAATTCTGCCGATGTTTATATAGACCGCAAGAGCGATTTTGCCTCGCAAGATTCGCTGCTGAGTTTAAATTCCAAAAACCAATCTGGTTTTAATCTCGGAATTGTCGCAGCATATCACTTTAACAAAAATATTTCAGTTCGGTTTTTACCCACATTGAGCTTTGAAGACAGAGTGCTCAACTATGTTTTTTACGCCGGGCCAGATAGCACTACGCGATATGAGAAGCGGATAGAATCTACGTATATTGACTTTCCAATAAACTTTAAATTCAGGACAGACCGCCTTCGGAATTCGGCTTTTTACGCACTTGCCGGCGGGCGGTACCGCATTAATATGCAGAGTGAGAAAGATGTAAAAAACGAAGTTGCTGACAAGATTTTGGTAAAGACTGATAATAATGATTTTGCTGTGGAGTTTGGCGGTGGTGTTGATCTCTACTTGCAGTATTTCAAATTTGGTATCGAATTAAAAATGGTCGTTGGAGTCAAAAATCTACTGATTCCGGAAGCTACGCAATTCTCAAATCCTTTGGAATCTTTGCGCAGTCGTACACTTTTGATCAGCTTCACTTTTGAAGGATAATTTATGTCAGATTTTATTGATATAACTATAAGTCCCGAGTGGGCTCAAGACCCCATTGAGATTGAAAAAGCACTGCGCCAAAAAGGAAAGAAGCCCGATTTCGGATTTGAAGTAATCAAACGATCAATTGACGCAAGGCGCAAACCGGTGGTTTTTCAGCTGCGGTGCGCCATTTTCCCGAAAGGAAAACCAACAAAAAGCCAAATACCGGAATTACATATTCATAATGTTTCAAACGCAACAGAGGTTTTTATAGTTGGCAGCGGTCCTTGCGGACTTTTTGCAGCTGTAGAACTTATTGAGCTGGGCTATAAACCGATTATTATGGAGCGCGGCAAAGATGTGCGTTCACGTCGCCGCGACTTAGCTTCTCTAAATCGCGAAGGCATCGTTAACCCCGAATCGAATTACTGCTTTGGCGAAGGCGGCGCCGGAACCTACAGCGACGGAAAACTTTATACCCGCTCAAAAAAGCGTGGAAGTGTAGACCGTATTCTCAATTACCTGGTTGCTTTTGGCGCTCCTCCTGACATCTTGATCGACGCCCACCCTCATATTGGCACCAACAAACTGCCCAAGCTTATTGAAGCAGTGCGCCAGTACATCATCGATTGCGGCGGCGAGGTGCGTTTTGATACCAAACTTACAGATATTAAAATTGCCGATAATGCGATTTCGAAAATTGAGATAAACGGCAATGAGTGGCACGATTGCAAGGCATTGATACTCGCTACGGGCCACTCGGCGCGTGATATTTTTTATATGCTTTATGGCAGAAATGTGCTTATTGAAGCAAAACCTTTTGCGCTCGGCGTTCGTGTAGAGCATCCGCAGGAAGTTATTGACAGCATTCAGTACAAATGCGAAACCCGTGGAGAATATTTGCCGCCTGCTTCATACAGCCTTGTGCATCAGATTGAAAACAAAGGTGTTTATTCGTTTTGCATGTGCCCGGGTGGCATTATTGCTCCATGCGCCACCGCTCCCGGCGAGGTGGTAACCAATGGTTGGTCGCCTTCAAAGCGTAATAATCCCTACGCCAATTCCGGGATGGTTGTAGCTATCGATCCCGAATCTTACGACCCCAAAAACACGGGAAATCCGCTTAAAGCTTTGGAATATCAAAAGCAGGTTGAAAAAGCTGCTTTCATAATGGGCGGCGGCTTACAGACAGCTCCGGCGCAGCGGCTTGTAGATTTCACTCGCGATAAGGTGAGTACTGATCTTCCCAAATGCAGCTATCAGCCGGGCGTAAACTCTGTAGATTTGGCAGAATGTCTTCCTTATGAAGTCCATTTCAGACTCAAGGAAGCACTTCAAGTTTTTGGCAAGAAAATGCACGGCTACTATACCAATGAAGCGATTTTGGTTGCCACCGAATCGCGCACTTCATCGCCCATCCGCATTCCGCGAAATGAAAATTTGGAGCATCCGCAGGTACGTGGTTTATTCCCTTCCGGGGAAGGTGCCGGATACGCTGGCGGAATTGTTTCTGCTGCCATTGATGGCCAGAAATCTGCGGAAGCTGTGGCTGTTAGGTTGAAGAGATGATTTACGATTTACACTGTGCTTCAACATTTTTATCAATGTGGAAAACGTATTACTTGAAAAATCAAATACAAGTGGAACCTTCAAAAACAAAACCCAAATCGAAAAATATCGTCTTCAGACTTTATAAAAAATAGCTCGTTTTGAGATTACCATAATTCACTACATTTATTTATTTTAAAATGTGAAACACTGTCTGACAAATTCTCGAACATGGATTCTTACCGAGATGCAAGAGGCGAAAAGCTTTACTAAAAATGAATATCTCACTATATTTCGTAAATTCATAAAATGAAAAAGCTGCGAATATATCTGGACACTTCAGTTTTCGGAGGGTATTTCGATAAAGAATTTAGCGAATTTACAAAGCCACTATTCAAGCGAATAATAAATGGTGAATTTACGATACTATTGTCTACAATGTTGGACGAGGAATTGGAATTTGCACCTGCACGGATGAAGCAACTTATTTTAAAAGTAGAAAATGTTTACACCGAATTTCTGGAAGATAAGGACGAGGCAATTAACTTGGCAACTGAATATATCGTAGAAAAAGTAGTTGGAGAAACCAGTTATGCAGATTGTTTGCATATAGTGCTCGCGACAATATACCAAGCGGATTTGCTTTTAAGCTGGAATTTTAAGCATGTCGTAAACATCGAGCGGATACGTGGCTACAATTCTATAAATATTAAAAATGGGTATAAACAATTGGAAATCCGCTCACCAAGAGATATAATGAATTATGGAAACTAAAACAGAAAAAGACTTTGATGCAGTTAAATTTGCAAGAATGCAAAAAGACAGATTGAGCGCGATGTTTGCCAAAATGACGAAAGAAGAAATTTTGGAGTATTTAAAGCGAAAAAGCTTAGAAAGAGGTCGTATAGAATCCTCTACCAAAAGCTGATCCAGTTGCGATAGCGAACTCATCAGTAACAAAGGTATCACATTTACTCTCACAGAAATACCTGCGCAGCCGCCCCTACTTTGCCCATTGTTGATTATTTTGAGCATACCGCTTAGAAGCACAGAGACATAATTTTGAAAAACAAGTATAATGACTACTAAACTTACGCTGACACTTGAAAAGCCCGTTGTCGAGCGAGCCAAATAATACGCTAAAAACACAGGTAGAAGTTTGTCTGCCATAATTGAAAACTATCTTGATAGTCTCACGCAAGAAACCAACGTTGCTGAACTATCACCAAAGTTGAAAAAAATCGTTGGAGTTGCAAATTTTCCAAAAGATTTTGACGAAAAAAAGCACTAAGATTAGTCCTATAACAGAAACGCTTATAACCTTTGAAGTTTGGATCAGCCTTTTCAAACGCACTAATAAAACCATTGAAACTACCCCAACTTCCTACAAAACTCCGATAAAATAATCCCGGTAGAAACCGCCACATTAAGCGATTCGCCACCACCAAATTGCGGAATGGAAATAACTGATGGGACTAGCTTGCGAATTTCTGCGCTCACTCCATGCCCTTCAGAACCCATAACCAGAATAAAAGGACTGCTCACTTCAGCAGTATATAGATTCTCGCCTTCCATATCGGCTAAATAAGCTTTCATTTCTGACGGTGCCGAGTCTATTAAATCTACAAGTGGCATTGTTTGCACGTTTACTCGAAAAATGGCGCCCATAGTAGCTTGCACCACTTTCGGATTAAAAACATCAACACTACCGGGAGCACAAACAATCTGCTTTATTCCAAACCAATCGGCAAGCCGTAAAATAGTTCCTAAATTTCCAGGATCCGAAATTTCATCGAGAGCAATTATTGATTTACTGAAGTCTAATTGGCCGAACACTCGCGCTCTTTTGCTATCGAAAGGTAAGCCCTGATTGCAAACAGCCAGAATTTTATTAGGCGTTTTTAGAGACGAAATCATAGCCAATTCCTTTGGCGATGTGTGGAATGCCCTTTCGGGAAATGCAAAAGCATAGTCCTCATTATCACCTGTATAAACCAGATAATCTACAATACCACTATGATTTAGTAGGTCGCGAACCAGCTTTACACCTTCTACCACAAATTGCTTATTTAAATCGCGGACCTTTTTTTGTTGAAGCGATTTGATATATTTCGACTGGCTTTTGGTTAATTTCCCCGTCATTTGCGGCTTTAAATTTAAAATTGCGTAAAAAAATCAATATTCGACATCACTTCTTGGTAACAGTATGCCTTGCGGCAATTCTGTTGCCTTCATGCAATCCGACAAAGCGGTTGCAAAGTGACGAATATTTACTGCAAAAGAATGAAATCAAATTTAAAGATGATATAAAAGCCGACAAAGATGATCTTACTGAGACTCTAAGGCAGCGGCCAAACCGAAAAATATTAGGCATTTTTCCGTTTTATGTTTGGGCTTACAATGTTCCAAATCCGGATAAGTTTGAAAAGCGAAATGAAAAGCGGCGCAAGAAACTGGAGAAAAAGAATGCCAAACGTGCAGAAAAGGGGAAGGATCCGCTAAATCTTCAACCCTTTGGTTCATGGTGGCGCGAAACGGTTGGTGAGGCTCCTGTAGTTTACGATTCATCGGCCACACGCAGAAGTGAAAAGCAACTTGAGACGTATCTCATAAAACACGGCTGGTTTAATGCCAAGGTTGAATCAGAAGTTGATATACGACCTTCGCGACAGCGGGTAGAAGTAACTTACAAAATAACAGGGAATGAACCTTATGTAATCAATAGTTTGGCTTATGAAATACCCGATACAAATCTATTGGTGTACACCAAAACATCGCGGGCTACCCGCAATAATCTCAAGCCCGGCGACCAGTTTAATATTGAAGTGCTGGATGAGGAGCGGCAAACGCTAAATGAATATTTTCGCAATTTGGGCTATTACAATTTTAATAAAGAGCTTATTTATTTTGATGTTGACAGCAGCCTGAATAAGCATACAGTTGATTTAACCCTTGGGATTATACCCAGGAAAATCCCGTACTCAGGCGATCCGGATTCACTTCTCATAGTTCCTTACAGAACATATAAACTCAATGAAATTACGATTATTGACCGGCCTGCTTCGAGAAGTAATCCAATTGCTCAAGTAGATACCATTTTGTTAAATGACTATGTGATTATAGATCAGAATCAACTAAAAGTACATCCCAAAACGCTTTCCCAAAATGTTCTTTTTAAGCAGGGAGAGTTTTATAAATTAGATCAGGTAACCCGCACCTATCGCAGGTTGAGCTCTTTGCCTATTGTACGCGCTACGAGTATTCAATTTACCCCTGTAAGCGACGATGTAAATAACAGGCTTCTCAATTGCGTGATTGCCCTTACCCCATCTGAAAAGCAAAATGTAGCTTTGGAATGGCAGGGCACTAACCGAGGTGGATTTTTGGGTATATCTGGCAAAGTACGGTACCAAAACAAGAATATTTTTGGCGGCGCAGAGACCTTTGAAGTAAACATATTTGGCGGTGCAGAAGCTCAGCAGCTGCTCACAGAATCGCAAAATACAGGTAGCTCTGATGGGGATATCAAGAGTAATCTTAACCTGAACACCATTGAATTTGGGCCGGAAATATCGCTCACCTTTCCTAAGTTTTTATTGCCGGTAAAGGTAGATCGCTTCTCAAAATCTGCCGATCCCAAAACAAGGCTCACAGCAAACTTATCGTATCAACGCAGACCCGACTATGAGCGCACCCGGTCGTTTGGATCTATTTCATACCAATGGAGCGAAACCGAACAAAAAAAGTGGAATATCAATCCACTGGAAATCAGTTTGATAAAAATAGCACGATCGCCTGAGTTTGACGCCCAGCTTGCCGAAATTGGTGATCCGTTTTTGATAAACAGCTTTCAGGATCACTTTATAGTTGATAGTAAAGTAGGTTTTACTTTTAGCACATATCAATCAAATATCCGGTTAAAAAATTATTATTTCTACCACGGCGAGATAGAGAGTGCAGGGAATGCCCTGCGGGGATTGTACGATCTGAGCAGTGCTAAAAAAAATGAAAATGGGAGTTATGAAATTCTAAATATTCCGTTTGCGCAATACTTAAAAACGCTGCACGACGGGCGCTATTACCGTATTCACAATGAAAAAATGAGCACTGCATATCGCGTTTCCGGTGGAATTGGAATTCCGCTGAAAAACTTGAATGTTCTGCCTTTTGAAAAAAGCTTTTTCGGTGGTGGAGCCAATGACATTAGGGCATGGCAGGCGCGTACACTAGGTCCGGGGTCATACCGCGATCCTGAGAGAAATTTTGATAAAATAGGCGACATTTTGCTCGAAGCCAATGTGGAATACCGTTTTGATTTGATAAAAGTTGTTGAAGGCGCCTTTTTTATTGATGCCGGAAATATATGGACTATAAATGCAGATGCAGCCAGGCCGGGAGCTAATTTTGATACCGACCGGTTTTTGAGTGAAATAGCTTTTGGAGCCGGAACCGGATTGCGTCTTAATTTTGATTTCTTCCTGATTCGTTTTGACTTGGCGCTACAAATGAAAGATCCCTCTCTAGATCGTGGAGAGCGATGGCTTTTTCAGCCAAAGAAAGAATACAACTCATATATTGACAATTTAAATGGAGACCGGCCGGCTAATCAGCAATTGGCATATTATAACTGGCGATGGAATTTTAATATTGGTATTGGGTATCCTTTCTAATCAATCCGCAGCTATCGACTAAAAGATTTTGTACTTTTGGCGCATATTAATTTTATATGGGTTGGTTTAAACGTATAAAGGAAGGGATTACTACTTCCACAAAAGACAAAAAGGAAACTCCGGAAGGTCTGTGGTATAAGTGCCCCGAATGCAATACGGTGGTAAGTACAGATGAGCACAAGAAAAACCTTTGGGTATGTGGCGAGTGTAACTACCATAGCAGAGTAGGTAGTGCCGAATATTTTGAGATTCTTTTTGACGGTGGCAAGTTTACCGAGTTTAACAAGGCTATGTCATCAGGCGACCCCTTAAAATTTGAAGACACCAAAAAATATCCGGACCGAATAAAATCCAGTCAGAAAAAGACAGGGTTAAAAGATGCCATTAAAACAGGCCAGGGAAAGCTTAACGGCAGAAACCTGGTAATCTGTGCTATGGATTTTAAATTTATTGGCGGCTCTATGGGATCTGTAGTGGGCGAGAAAATTTCGCGTGCCATAGATGTGGCTGTTAAAGAAAAATGCCCGTTGATAATCATTTCAAAATCGGGTGGAGCGCGAATGATGGAGGCCGGCTTTTCGCTTATGCAAATGGCTAAAACTTCAGCCAAGCTTACCCTTTTAGCGGAAGCTAAACTGCCCTATGTATCTATACTAACTGACCCTACCACGGGCGGAGTTACAGCAAGTTTTGCCATGCTTGGCGATATAAACATTGCAGAACCGGGAGCACTTATTGGTTTTGCTGGGCCACGAGTTGTAAAGGAAACCATTGGTAAGGATTTGCCGGAAGGCTTCCAAACCAGTGAGTTTGTGCTTGAGCACGGATTTCTTGATTTCATTGTGCACCGCCATCAACTCAAAGAAAAACTTGCAGAAAGTTTCGACTTCTTTGCAATTACTTCGAAAACCAAAAAATAAACGTATATTTGCACTCGATTTTTAGATCGCATCACAAACATTCCTAACAATTTTGACAATGTATCTAACACCAGAAAAGAAAGCAGAAATTTTTAAAGAACACGGTAAATCAGCTACTGATACCGGTTCGTCAGAAGGGCAAATCGCTCTTTTTACGTATAGAATTAACCACCTTACAGGGCACCTTAAAAACAATCATAAAGATTATAATACGGAGCGCTCGCTGGTAAGATTGGTAGGTAAAAGAAGAAGGCTTCTTGATTACCTTAAGAATACAGAAATTGATAGATACCGAAATATTATTAAAGAACTCGGTATTAGAAAATAAGCGAAAGTCGCTTAAACCCGTATTAAAGAGAGGCAACTGGTTGGAATACCGTTGCCTCTTTTTGTTTAAAAAAAAGAATACACTATTTACAAGTACAATAAATAACAACAATGAACTACGAATTAAAAAGCAAAACAATAGACCTGGGCGATGGTAAGGTAATAACGCTCGAAACGGGCAAATTAGCCAAGCAAGCCAATGGATCTGTAATGTTGCGCATTGGCGACACCATGATACTCTGTACCGTGGTTTCAAATAAGGAAGCAAAAGAAGGAATAGACTTTTTACCACTTACGGTAGATTACCGCGAAAAATACGCTTCAACAGGACGTTTTCCTGGCGGATTTTTCAAGCGTGAAGCACGACCAAGCACAGATGAAATTTTGACTATGCGATTGGTTGACCGTGCATTGCGTCCACTTTTTCCGGATGATTACCATTCAGAAACACAGGTTATGATCGCGCTTATGTCGTCTGATCATGAAAACATGCCCGACGCTCTGGTTTGTTTGGCAGCATCTGCAGCCATCGCTGTTTCTGATATCCCTTTTAACGGCCCGGTATCTGAAGTACGCGTGGTGCGCAAAGACGGCAAGTTTATTGTCAATCCTACATTTTCTGAAAAAGAAGGATCTGATATTGACATGATAGTAGCCGGTACCGAAAGCAGCATTGTAATGGTAGAAGGCGAACTGTCTGAAATAAGCGAAGATGAAATGGTGGAAACCATTGAAATAGCACACAAAGCAATAAAAGTGCAGTGTAAAGCTATAAATGAATTTGCTGCGATGGTTGCCACTTCGCAACCCAAGCGTACGTACGAGCACGAGGCAAGCGACAAAGAACTTGAGAAAAAAGTGATGGATGGTTGCTATCAGGGTTGCAAAGATGTAGCCTTGAAGCAACTGGGCAAAGATGAGCGCAGTGCAGGATTTAAAGAAGTTAAGGAACAATTTGAATCACAATTTTCAGAAGAAGAACTTGCTGAAAAAGGTGAATTGATTAAGAAATATTATAAATCGGCACAGAAAAAAGCCATACGCGATATGGTATTGGAGAATGGCGTGAGACTGGATGGTAGAAAAACCACCGATATTCGCCCAATCTGGAGCGAGGTTGATTATTTGCCGGGTACGCATGGTTCTTCCATCTTTACACGTGGTGAAACACAATCGCTCACTACGCTTACTTTGGGATCTAAAAGAGATGAGCAAACGATAGACGGAGCCCTTTATCAGGGAACTGAAAATTTCTTGCTTCACTATAATTTCCCTCCATTTTCTACAGGAGAAGCCTACCCAATACGCGGTACTTCACGTCGTGAAATAGGACATGGAAACTTGGCATTGCGCGCATTAAAGCCCGTTATTCCAACCGGAACTGATAATCCCTATACCATTCGTATTGTCAGCGATATTCTTGAATCAAACGGTTCTTCGAGTATGGCTACAGTATGTGCAGGTACGCTTGCGCTGATGGATGGTGGTGTACAAATTACAGCACCTGTTTCTGGTATTGCAATGGGTCTTATTTCTGATGGAGATAAGTTTGCCGTTCTTTCAGATATACTCGGAGACGAGGATCACCTGGGCGATATGGACTTTAAAATTACCGGTACTGCAAAAGGTATTACTGCCTGCCAAATGGATATTAAAGTAGAGGGACTTAGTTTCGAGATTTTGAAAAAAGCCCTTTATCAGGCAAGAGATGGTAGAGCGCATATTCTTAACGAGATGCTCAAAACTCTTGACAAGCCTCGTGAAGATTACAAACCACATGCTCCGCGCATTGTCTCTTTCATTATTCCGAAAGAAATGATTGGCGCAATTATAGGGCCTGGTGGAAAAATCATTCAGGAAATTCAGGCTTCGACCAATACAGACATCGTTATTGAAGAAGTACCAGAAGGTGGTAAAGTTGATATTGTATCTGCTAATAAGGAAGATATTGATGCAGCCACAAAACGAATTAAAGGCATTGCTTTCCCTCCATCAGCTGAAATTGGTGAAGAATATGAGGGTAAAGTAAAATCTATTATGCCTTATGGAGCGTTTGTAGAAGTAGTTCCAGGTGTGGACGGACTTCTTCACATTTCAGAATTGGAATGGAGAAAGGTTGATAAGGTAGAAGATGTGCTTAAAGAGGGTGACTCGGTTAAGTTTAAGGTAATTGGTAAAGATCCAAAAACCGGGAAGCTAAAACTATCACGCAAGGTTTTAATGCCAAAACCAGAGCGAGAGCCTTCATAAAAATAAATTCTGCTTAGTTTTAACTGCTCATAGTTAGCAGGTAAAGCAGCCAAAATAGAAGATACCCGTCTTGCATAGTGTAACTATATGCAGACGGGTATCGTTATATACAGGCAGTTTTTACCTACACAAAACATGTAGCAAAATATCTATGAGACAGTTAAAAATAATAAAACAGGTTACCAATCGCGAAACGGCTTCGCTGGACAAATACCTGCAAGAAATTGGCCGTGTTGAACTCATTACCGCAGAGGAGGAGGTTGAGCTTGCGAGACGAATCAAGCTCGGCGATCATGATGCACTTGAGAAACTAACGAAGGCCAACTTAAGGTTTGTGGTATCAGTTTCCAAGCAATATCAAAATCAAGGGCTTACGCTTCCTGATTTGATAAATGAGGGAAACCTTGGATTAATTAAAGCCGCACAGCGATTTGATGAAACGCGCGGTTTTAAGTTTATTTCGTATGCCGTATGGTGGATCAGACAATCTATATTACAGGCACTTGCCGAGCAATCGCGTATTGTAAGGCTACCGCTTAATAAGATTGGTTCCATTAATAAAATTAACAGGGCTTTCGCCAAACTTGAACAGCAATACGAGCGCCCTCCTACCCCTGGCGAGCTTGCCGAATGTCTGGAAATGACATTGGAAGAAGTACAACAATCACTGTCTAATTCTGCCCGACACGTATCTATGGATGCACCGCTGGGCAATGACGATGACAGCAACAATATGTATGAAGTTTATTCTGCCGAAGGAAATCCTTCGCCAGATGATAATCTGCTAAGTAAATCGCTTCTTATGGAAATAGAGCGTTCTCTGCATACACTTACCACTCGAGAGGCCGATGTAATAAGACTCTATTTTGGATTAAGTGGCGAGCATCCGCTTACGCTGGAAGAAATAGGTGGAACATTTGACTTAACGCGCGAGAGGGTAAGACAGATTAAAGAAAAAGCTTTGCGCCGTATGAAGCACGCGTCGAGAAGTAAAATTCTAAGATCGTATCTCGGCTAGTACCAAATAAAAGTAAAGACATTTATAATCTTTGAAACAGAAAAACAGAAAGGGGCTCGATTACGGGTCCTTTTTTGTTTTCTTTGCAGAAAGAAAATATACTATGTCACATCTTATTGCTCCATCCATTCTATCGGGCGATTTCGCCAATCTGATAAAAGATATCGAAATGCTCAACAACAGCGATGCTGACTGGTTTCACATTGATGTGATGGACGGCGTGTTTGTTCCCAATATTTCTTTTGGGTTTCCGGTTCTTGAGGCGATAAACCGACATACATTAAAGCCACTTGATGTGCATTTAATGATCGTAGAACCCGATAAATATATCAAGCAATTCAAAAAGGCCGGTGCAAATATTTTAACAGTTCATGCCGAAGCTTGCACGCATTTACACCGCACTATTCAGGCAATAAAACAAGAAGACATGAGTGCAGGAGTTTCGCTCAATCCGCATACTGCTGTAAACGATCTGGAAGACATTATACAAGACATCGACCTGGTGCTTATTATGTCAGTTAATCCCGGTTATGGCGGACAGAAGTTTATTGAAAACACGTATCGCAAAATCGAACGCACCCGTAATTTAATTGAGAAAAACGGCTCAAAAGCAAAAATTGAAGTCGATGGTGGAGTAAACCTCACCAATGCTCCAAAGCTTATTGAAGCTGGAGCAGATGTATTGGTAGCAGGCAGCTTTGTTTTTGGATCAGACGATCCGGAAGCAACAATAAGAGCCTTAAAAAACGTTTAACCTAGCTCCCCGTTACGTAGTCGTTTAAGTATTTATAGTCTTCAGCGAGTTCACCTTCAAGTGTAGTTTGTGTGGCACGTTGTATTACCGCCGATTTCTTTTTACCGATTAATTCGGGGAAAATATTCTTTATAAGTTCCCTTCCGAAATCTTCCGATGCATCTTTTGGCAATTCGCAGGGCAGGTTATCTACTGCCATTACGCCTATGGCTCGCGGATTCATAAAGCCTGTTTCAGACTCGGCAACCGGATCATATCCGTAAAGTGGATTTGAAATGGTAGAAGGGCGCAGAGTGCTCGCCACGGGTCCATCTATATCGCATGAAATATCGGCTACAACTTTAATTCTGAACCAGATATCTTTTGCATCTTCGCGAGAGAAGAGAAAAGGTGCGTCCTGATCCCAGTAATGGCAAGGAATAAATAAGTCACTTTCTTTTGCAAAGCGCATAAAATTAGATTCATAAGGAGTAGGGTCATTATAAAAGTCGTTTGTCACTAACTTGCTTCCATCTTTTGTTTTCACATAGTCAGAAACAGACAATTGTGTAAAAACCGGATCGACAAATTTCTCTTTCAGGTATTTTTCAGGGCTAACTTTTTTAATTGGTAGAAGATTGAGAATTTCAAGTGCTCCATGAGCTACTCGGCCATTGCCGGTAATCACAATTTTAAAATCAGATGGCAATTTCACTTTTTTTAGTTCCTCCTCAACTTCTTTTCTGTTGTGGCATTTATGAGCGGGTTTCAGATCAAACAAACCATACTTTTTACCCACTGCGAGCATGGCGTTGTAGCAACCTACAACACCCGCATAGCGACCAAAACCTACAAGTCTTTTTCCAGAAGAGCTTGTAAGCACTTCATAATCTATGAGGCTAATGTTCTTTTCAAGTATTGCTTTTAAAAGATTTCTGTTATACGGTTGCTCCTTAAAGGTATGCGAAAAAAACATGTATTTTTTACTGGGAATAAGCATGTGAAGCGGCACTTCCTTCACACCCATTAGAATATCGCAGTTAGAAAGGTCTTCTCGGAGCTGAATCCCTTCCTTTTCATATTCCGAATCGGGAAAAGCCCTGATTGGACTCGGCTGCACATAAATTTCGAGGTTGGAATAGGTGTCCAAAAGTTCCCTGCATTGCTTCGGGGTTAGCGGCACACGTTTATCCGGTGGAGTTTTGCCCTCTCTAATAATTCCAAGTTTTGTCATTTTATGCGACTTGATGTTCGCGCGAAAGTAGTGAATTTGCCATGATAATATGTGAAACGCCTAAGATTTTAGGGTAATGTAGCCGAGAATAATAACCATGGAAAGAGATATGAAAACACTATAAATGCTCACTACTACCAAAAATCGCCAAATAGTACTAAACCATGGCATAATGTATATTCGCTTTAAGCTCAACAGCAAATAAAGCAGAGCCCAAATAATGGTTAAGGAGAATAAAATGTTGTTTAGAACAAAATAACCAGTTGATGCAAGCGCCATGCTCAACAAGAGGTATATTGAAAAGAGAAAAAAGAGAAACGCGTGATAGTGAGTGGCTATAATTAGATTGAATACATAGCCGGTTTTTAACTTTTTAAAAAGCAACATTAAAATTGCTGCAAATAAAGGGAGGAAAAGAAAAAATACTTTAGGAAGATAATTGTGAAAGAAGTTATTCCAAAGCCGCTCATCGTCGGTAGTGCTCCTAGTAATATTTTGATTTCCACTCCAGTTGAGAATAATAAAAAAGAGTATGCTGATAAATATATACAGTCTAACTGGTGGAATATAACGTACCCTTCTTCCCTTTTTATACTCAATTGATAGGAAACCGGGATTAAAAAGGAGTGGACCCAAGCTTAACGAGAGCTTTGAGTCAAAAGCAAAATAATCTCCGAGAAAATTGCGCCATACGTCTACTACAGTTTCTTTTTGTTTTATCTTTTGTTGCCCGCATGTGGGGCAATACTCAAACTCTTCCCTCATAGGGTTTTGACATTGCGGACATCTGTTAATTTGAATATTAGCCATACTATTTTTAAAGATTTGAGTAACTTTAGATAGAGTTAAGCGTCTTACACGCGACCACCTTTTTAGCCTATGCAAATTAAAAAGATATTTCTGTTTATTTTATTGCTTTCCGCGAATGTCTGTGTATTTGGACAAACTACAGATAAAGGTGTGGTACCTTCTACCAAAACTATCACTCCCAAAGCGGAAACTGTTGTGGAAGAAACCATTGATGGTGTTTGGGAACTGACGGGTTATCTCGGAAAAAAATTAATGAATGAAATGGGCAACCGAATGAATTTAGGTGAGTCTAACCCCTCGGAAAACAAAAAAACCAAACGTGTAACAATAAAGGTAGGCCCTTTCAAAATTGAACGTATTGAATCTGGTACATAATATTTTGGTGCATGTCAAATTGTCGCGTATCTTTGTATATTCTTAATCAAATCGACTCCCACGATTTTTGGGATGGTTTTTGCTGTTAAGTGTTTATTCTTTGAAATATTGGGGCCGACTGGTTTCGACAACATGAAGTGGTTGTTTAGTAAGCGTGTCGAGCGTTGGAAGTATTGCTCGTAAATATCAATTTCCAAGCCTATAAATGGCGAAAACAATTACGCTCTCGCAGCCTAATTAGTCACAGACTAAAACAAGGCTTAATTCTGGGTGAAGCACAGTAACCCGGAGCGAGTGCCCGGCAGCTTATCTGTTCTTTATAGGTTGCCATACGGGTATCAAACTTTAGAACTCAGGAGGTTAAGTGTCTTGATTAACATCCGAAATTGAATTAAGACTAAGCTTTAGGTAGGCTGTTCGATGTCAGCTTAAAGTCGAAAAACAATATTGAACTACACACGTAGAAGGCTGGATAGTCCCATGCTTGCACGAGGGTTCGAATCCCTCCGGCTCCACTTGATGATCAAAACCCATAACCGGCGAAAGCTGGTTATGGGTTTTTTATTGAAAATAGCGTCAAGAAAGCGAGCTTTCTTGTAAGCTATTTTCAATAAAAAACACACCACGCGCTGGCGGGGTGTAGGTTTTGATTCCCTGCACGGGAAAGGATGGAACGCCGAAGGCAATCCCGACGTGGTTCTTTGTTTTTGGTTTTTGGTTTTTGGTTTTTGGTTTTTGGACAATTATGAGAACAGACCATTTTCAATAGAAAACACACCACGCGCAAACGGGGTGTAGGTTTTGATTCCCTGCACGGGAAAGGATGGAACGCCGAAGGCAATCCCGACGTGGTTCTTTGTTTTTGGTTTTTGGTTTTTGGACAATTAGAGACACACCACGCGCTAGCGGGGTGTAGGTTTTGATTCCCTGCACTGGAAAGGATGGAACGCCGAAGGCAATCCCGACGTGGTTCTTTGTTTTTGGTTTTTGGTTTTTGGACAATTATGAGAACAGACCATTTTCAATAAAAAACACACCACGCGCTAGCGGGGTGTAGGTTTTGATTCCCTGCACGGGAAAGGATGGAACGCCGAAGGCAATCCCGACGTGGTTCTTTGTTTTTGGTTTTTGGTTTTTGGACAATTAGAGACACACCACGCGCTAGCGGGGTGTAGGTTTTGATTCCCTGCACTGGAAAGGATGGAACGCCGAAGGCAATCCCTGCTTTCAACAGGCAATTGGCAATAGACAATAAGCAATAGACAATAAGCAAGGAGAAATTAGCGGATAGAAATTTATCAGCGGACAACGCAGCGATGCGATTTCGTGATTAACAAAATCAGTAATTGGATTAATAATCTCTTAAATGGTATATCCATCTAAGAAATTACCAGGCACTGATCCAGCGCATAACAATTTTGTTATATAACATTTTTGTTATATATTCGTTTAATAAAATCCAGCGCGCTGATTAAATTGATCAAAAAAGATGGCTGGCGCATTGTGAGAACAAAAGGGAGTCATCATCATTTTAAACACCCCATAAAGAGGGGTATCGTAACTATACCACATCCAAAAAAGGATATTCCTATTGGAACAGCTAAATCTATATTAACCCAAGCCGGCTTAATATAAAATGAACAGTAAATAATAGATAAGTTTAAATCATGACAAATTCGGTTCAAATATTCATAGAGAAAGCAGAAGATGGAATGTATTGGGGCACTTCTCAAAATATTCCTGGTGTGGTATCCGCTTTTGGTAGCACCTTAGAAGAATTGAAAAACAACTTAAAGGTTGCTTTTCAGGATTACCTTGAAGTAGCTAAAGATGAGCAAGAAGACTGGGTAGATGAAGTGGGAAAAATGAACAAATGGGATTATAAGATGAATTTACAAGCCTTCTTTTCTTTAATTCCCGAAGTTAAAATCTCTGCAATTGGTAAAAAAGCTAAAATCAATGAATCCTTAATGCGCCAATATGTTACCGGAAAAGCTACTGCATCGGAAGAAAGAGTAAAGCTGATTGAAAAGGCTATTCATGAATTGGGAAAAGAGTTGCAATCGGTTTCTTTTTAAGAAAGATGGCGATATCAATAGGCAACTGGCAATAGGCAATACTCACTACCCAATCCGCTATTCTCAACAACACTAATACCCATCCGTAAAATTCTGAAACTCGGCATCATCTTCATAGATAGAGGCTACGGCATCGATATAAGGCTGTGCATTGGCTTTTGTACCTGCTTCCGCCATGAGTTTAGCGTATTCCATTACGGCGTAGAGATAAGCATCTTTGCTATCAAGACTTACATCTGATGCCGTAAAATTTTTCAATGCTTCTTTCGCTTCTTCAAATGTTGTTTTTGCCTGGTAGGTATTTCGCCCCTTTACTTCGGCAACACCTTTCAGCAGTAAAGCGCTAATATCTTCCGGATCGATTCTGGTGACGTATTTTGAATAAGTTATGCTCTTCCGCCAGTTTTCAGATTGATACTGAAACGTAGCCTCGCGCATAATTTCTGCCTTTAGCTCGCCTATGTAATTGGTGAACTGCGGCATATACGCATTCTCTTTATCATAGCGCTTTGCCTTGTACGCATTTTTAATGGCATCGCGGAAGGCTCGAGGATAATCTTCTTGAAACTCTTCTTTTTTAGACATTTCAAAATAGGCCATTGATGCATAGATGTATGGCACCGGCTCGCGGTGCGTTTTATCTTTATCTGTAATTTTTTCGGCCTTTGATACAGCTTTTTCATAATCTCCATCTATAATCATAAAGAGAATATCTTTATACGGATCCTCTTCCTGTGCATCGATATGAGACACATTACCAATTATTAAAAAAGCAGTTAGAAGTGTAATCAAGTAGCTGGTTTTCATAACATTTAGTTTATTAGTCTTTTTTCTATATAATTCGAATTCATAATAGCAAGTGCACCCATATATTTTAGCTTAAAGCTAATCAGGTCGCCTACTTTGTAATCTTTTTCAGAACTTCCCAAATTGAGAATAAGCATATCTGAACTTGCACCCACCACTTCAATATCTTCATCATCGGGAATCAGATAATCGGGTGAAATATCAAGTAAACCCACATCTATTATCGCTCTTAGAGATGTTTTTCCGTAAAGGCTTTCGTCGATTTCGAGCATTTCGCCACTTGGGTTTTCAGCGAGCTGACCCACAGGCAACATGGGTTTCTCGGTAAGCTCTATAATTTCGGTGCGCAATTTAAAAACGTCATTGTGCATCCCTTCAAAGGTGTTTTGTTCTTCAATATTCAGGCCAAAATATAAAGCCTCACCAATTCTGAAGTGATTTACTGCCGGTGGAAGCTGATTTTTGAAAAACATAGGGAGCACCACTGAAGTCCCTCCTGAAATCCATTCAATCTCAACATCAAAATAAGCCTTAATCAGCTCTCTATAAAGGCTTAGCTGAATGTATTTATCTTCGCTGGGCATTACACCGTACAGGCAATTGAGGTTTGCCCCAATACCCACCACGCTAATATTTGGTAGCTTGAAAACCTCACGGTAAAAATCGACAAACGCCTCACCCATTACGCCTTCACGCAAGTCGCCGAGCTCTATCATAATTATGATTTTATGCGTTTTATTTTGACGCATAGCTTCTTCGCTTAGCATTTTTATTGTGATGTATTCTGTATTAAAACTCACATCGGCATAAGTTACAACATCTTTGATGCTTCGCTTTGCGGGAGGCTTAATGTAAACGGTTTGCACCTTTGGATCAAGACTTTTTACCACCCGGAGATTGCTAATACGCGAATCGTGTATCTCGCGAATTCCGAGATTGAGAACTTCTTGTATAAAAAGTTCATTGCCACAGAGCATTTTCACCACTATTCCCCAATCGATATCGCGTTTTTGAAATCGCTCATCGAGTAAGTCAAAATTGGTTTTAAGCTTTTTTCTATCTAGTTCTATAAATGCCATTACTTTACAATTCGGGGAATATTATGTGGCAATCTCGCCAGCAATTCATAGTTCAATTGTGAACTGGCCTCTCCAAACGAGGCAACCGTAATTCGGTTATCTCCTTGAAAACCTATAACAACCGCCTCGTCATCGTGTTTAATATCTTGTATTTCGGTTACATCTACGGCAAGCATATTCATATTTACCGTACCTATTACGGTAACACGCTTGCCGTGAATAAGTAAATGCCCATGATTGCTCAATGAACGCGCGTAACCGTATGCATAACCCACCGGCACAATGGCCACCACTGTTTTTCTGTTTGCCAAAAAGCAAGTTCCATACCCAACGTATTCGCCTGGTTCAACATGCTTTATAGTCATCACTTTCGATTTCCATGAAAGAATAGATGTGAGCGGATCGTCGATTACCAAGTTTTTGGTCATATAGCTTATCAGCGTTTCTCTATTGGGCCAAAATCCATAGAGTAGAATGCCTACGCGCACCATATCAAACTGGGTATGGGGATAACGCATAAGTGCAGCCGAACAAGCAATATGCTTCTTATCAAATGAAATTCCGGCCGAATCAAATTGCCTCAAATATTTCTTAAAGCGAATTATTTGTTGTTCAATCCTGGAATAATTACTAATACTTTCAGAGCCTGCTAAATGCGTGCAGCAGCCGCTTAAGTGAAGATGATCAGATTCGCGTCGCAACAGATCTATAAGGTCGACAAAGCAATTTTCTTCAATTCCGGTGCGATTCATTCCAGTTTCCACTTCGATATGCACCTTTGCGGACATACCACATTCTTTTGCAACCTCTATAGCTTCTTTGAGCTGAAATAGATCATAAATAAAAAAAGAATATCCGTTTACGATTATCCATTCCAGATTTTCGCGTGCGATATAACCCATTATCATCAATTCGCTTTCAACAGATGCTACATCGTGAAAAGCAAGCGCTTCTTCAATTCCATAAACGGAAAAGTGTTTTATCCCTTCACTTTCTGCAAGCGGGACAAATTGCTCAATACCGTGCCCATAGGCATTTCCCTTAATAACTGCAGAAAGCTCAACGCCCTCATTTAGCTGCCTCCTGATAAACCCGAGATTCTTTTTAAACAGGACAGAGTCAATCTCAATATGCGATGATTTAGACAGTGGATTCAAAACGGAGACCTGAGTTTATAGAGTTCGAAGAATACCGATTTTCCATTTTCAATGATTTCTTCCGGAAAGTCAAAATCCGGTGCGTGAAGAGCGGGTTGATGAACGCCACTTCCGAGCCCAAACATCAAAATAGGGAAGCGTTTTGAGAAGTGTGCAAAATCTTCTGACCAGCGAAATGGTTTTTTCATTTCCTGGAAAGGCAATTCTGCATGGCTGCATGCTTTTTTCAGGCCTTCAATGAGGTCAGCGTTTTCCGTTGCCGAGAAATATTCGTGAAAATTGACTTTTAAATCAGCATCGTATTTCACGGTCAAAGAGGCAGCAGCAGCAGCACAGGCTTCTTTCATAAGTTCGAGATCGGCAGTACGAGCCGCGCGCATTGTAACCATCAATTCTGCTTCCGCTGGGCTCGTGCCAAAATTTCTGTCGCCCGAGTGAAGACCAATTGACGTAACCAAGGCAAAATCTGCTATGTTTTCATTATCGGGCAATTCACTAATTTGCTTCCACATTTCTATGGCAATTTCAAGGGGATTCACTGCGTCTTCGGGATGGGCGGCATGAGCAGTTTTTCCTGTAATATTAATGACAACACCAACACTAGCGCAGGCAAAACTTCCAACTTTAGAATGAACCGATCCCATTTTAAGACCCGGAATATTGTGAAGCGCGTAGCATTCGTCAATGCCCAAATTCGAAAATTCAGCACTCTCAATCATAGCGGCTGCCCCTTCGCCGGTTTCCTCTGCCGATTGAAAAATAAAACAAACTGTGCCGTGGGCAGGGGGATTGTCATTTAAATCTTTTGCAAGCGCGAGCAAAATACTCATGTGGCCATCGTGACCACAAACATGGCTAACTCCTTCCTTTTCAGAACCATAATCTTCCCTTGAATTTTCGAGAATGGGTAATGCATCGAGCTCAGCCCGAAAAGCAATTGTTTTTCCTTCCCCGAATTTTCTGGAAGCCACTAAACCGTGATAGCCCACGTTGCGGAGAATTGAAAAATCTTTAAGATGAGAAAAGTACTCTGAAATAATATCGGCTGTTTGCGACTCTTCCCTGCTGACTTCGGGATGTTGGTGTAATATTTTTCGAATGGTTGGTATCGGCTTGCCGACGAGCATAGGTATAGAGATTTCTGAATCTTTCAGTTTACTTTTTAAACCGCATTTCGAGATATTTATTTGTGAAGCCAAGTCGCTCGTAAAGTTTTTTTGCCGGATTATCTGCTTCTACGTGGAGCGCAATATCACCTTTCGCCAGATCAATGGTTTGATCCATAAGTTGTTTGCCGATTCCCATTCCGCGCACTGCGCCATCTACCGCAATGTACACCAGTATATTTTCGGGAATATATCCGGTCATACCAGTTTGATTTATGACTACGGCTCCGACAATTTCACCTTTGAGCCTTCCTATTACTACAAATCCACCTTTTCCTTTATGGCTACTGCAGGCATAATCTATCGCCATTTGAATGTGAGGCTTGGGATCGCCGTATTTTTCCAAATGTTTAAAAAGAAAATCTACAACCTCTTTTTCTTGAAGAAAAGTTGGAGTATTTATTGAGTTTAAATAAGTAATTTCAATTTTCGGCTTTGTATCCGATTTAATTTCTGACATCCTTTATTGTTTTTGACTTCCGGCTTATTATAAAAGTTTTGATCTGATCATTCTAAATTTGGAATACTCCAGAACCATACTCCACAAAGAGTAACTACCTCGTAATCCTTATGAGACCGGGTTCGATATCCATATGCGCTACACGTTCATTTACCTCATCTACTGTGTCGCTATAAACGATTAAGTAAAACCTACCCTTCTTGCGTTTAGCATATTCGTCAAATACCTTCCACTTCTCAACTTTAGTATCCCAATCTGTCATAGCCTGCTCATCAAGAATTTCAAAAAGATAAGAGCCAAAGTCTTTTTCAGCAATCATATCGGGAGCGAAACCGGGCTCACTCGCTAATCTAAAAACCGCTCTGGGTGCTTTAAAACTTTCGTGCGTAGCTCTAATTTGATGGTAACCCTTAACGCGCAAATAAGCAACAGCGCTATTTATCATTTGCACTCTTTCCTTAGAAACTTTTTGCTTTTTCATGGTTTACCTTTTTTACAAATATAAGCCCAATTGTTCGGCTTGCCAATTAAGACAACATACACAGCCTGATTGCGGGGAGCAATTTTGAAAAAATAACAAAGCTTGTCAAAGAATTGTTCCAAATCAAGATGTTTTCATTCGCATTACAAAATCATAAAATGTGATGCACAATTACTTAATATTAGGAATCGACATTTGTATATATATAAAATAGAAAATGAATAAACTTAAAATTGCGGTAATAGACGATATCAGCGATGTTTTGGAACTGGTAGAGTATAATTTGAGAAAAGAGGGTATGGAGGTTGTAACCTATGAGAGCAGCATTACAGCCCTAGATGAAATTGCCAAAAACATTCCCGATTTGGTGATTAGCGACTGGATGATGCCTGAACCCGATGGGCTTGAGCTTTGTCGCCTGCTCAAAAATGACGAGCGCACAAAAAATATTCCACTTATGATGTTAACTTGTAAAGGTGGTATTCACGACTACCGCGAAGCAATTCGTGCAGGAGCTCAAGACTATGTGGTAAAACCCGTGAGAATGGAAGAGCTGATAAGGCGTATAAAACTGCTTGTACCTATTGATCGCGTGAAATACAAATTTGCCTAATTGCTAATTATTCCTCATTTGCAACGTGTTTTCTGTCTATTTTTGGCTTACATTATAATTAATGCCCAAACCAAAAATTCAACATTGGACAGCAATCAAATCGTTCAGAAAAACGCAGATTTTCAAGGTCATAGAGGCTGTCGCGGCCTGATGCCCGAAAATACGATTCCCGGATTTCTTCGTGCGCTCGATTTAGGTGTTACCACCCTCGAAATGGATGTGGTGGTTACCAAAGATCATAGGGTTATCTGTTCGCACGAGCCTTGGTTTTCGCACGACATAGCCCTTGACCCGAGCGGTATTGAGATAAAAGAAGAAAACGAAAAAAATCATAGAATATACGCTATGGATTACACCAACACGCAGAATTACGACGTTGGTTTAAAGCTACACCCGCGATTTCCAGATCAGCAAAAATTACCCGCTCACAAACCACTTCTTGAAGATGTAATTGATAGCGCAGAATACCATGCCGGAGAAAAAAAACGCGAACTGCCTTACTATAACATCGAAACAAAAACGACCCCTGAGGGAGATGGGATTTTTCATCCATCGCCCGAAGTGTTTGTTGACCTTTTATTAGAAATTATTTATGAAAAAGGAATTGCAGAGCGCACTATCATTCAGTCGTTTGATACCCGAACTCTGCAGTACATTCATATAAAACATCCGGATATAAAACTTGCTTTACTTATAGAAAACGATAAAAGCATTGAACATAATATTCAAGCCCTCGGTTTTATACCAGATATTTACAGTCCCGATTTTACTTTGGTAAATGCAAATTTAATCGCATTTTGCCACCGCAAGAAAATAGAAGTTATACCCTGGACAGTAAACGAATTAAGCGATATGAAAGTGCTTATTCTGCTGGGTGTAGATGGACTCATAAGCGATTATCCCGATAGGTTTAAAAGCTTATAATCACTAAATTAGAATCAATTTTATGTCAATAAGTTTAAAAAATCGCACTATAAATCGCGAAATTAGCTGGCTGTCATTTAATAGCCGTGTACTTCAGGAAGCGCAAGATTCAAATGTACCTCTGCTTGAAAGGCTGCGCTTTTTGGGAATCTTTTCGAATAATCTCGATGAGTTTTTCAGAGTTCGCGTAGCTACGATGAAGCGCATTGAAACGGTGAGCAAGAAAAAAGAGCTTATTGGAGACAAAACTGCTCAGGAAGTATTAGACGATATACACGCAGAGGTAATTAGGCAGAAAGAAGTTTTCAGCGAAAGCTATAACCAGATTCTAAAGGAGTTAGAGGCTCACGATATCTATTTTGTAAATGAGACAGAATTAACCGAAGATCAAAAAGTTTATGCTGTTGAATATTACAGAGAGAATGTAGCTCCCCTGCTTATTCCTATTATGCTCAAAAAAGCACCTGAATTTCCATATCTGCGCGATAAGTCGATTTATTTAGGTGTTAAACTAATCTCTAAACGTATTGGTTTTAAAAAACAGTACGCCCTTATTGAGGTGCCTACCGAAGAGCGCCCGCGGTTTATTGTGTTTCCCGAAAAGGAAGGGAAAAGGTACGTCATGTTTATTGATGATGTAATACGCTTTAATCTGGATAAGATTTTTGGGTTATTTGAGTACGAAAACATTGAGGCTTACACCATAAAAATAACGCGTGATGCCGAGCTTGATTTAGATGATGACGTTTCGAAAGGATTTTACGATAGAATGAAAAAAAGCCTTAAGCAGCGCACCACTGGGCAGCCGGTAAGGTTTATTTACGATCAGAATATGCCAAAAGATATTTTAAGATATCTAACTAAAAAACTCGACATAGATGAAGACGATAATATAATAGCTGGTGGACGATACCACAATTCTAAAGATTTTATGAAATTCCCCATTCTCGATCCGAATCTGGAATGGGAAAAGCTTGTGCAAACAGATCATATTCTTTTTTCGAAAAGCAAGAGCATTTTAACCGCTATTGAGAAAAACGACATTCTCTTAAACTATCCCTATCAACACTTTAGAGCCTTTGTATTGTTTTTGCGCGAGGCGGCGATTCACCCTGACGTAAAGGAAATAAAAATCTCACTTTACAGGGTGGCGCGACAGAGCCGAGTAATAAACGCATTGATTTCTGCCGCAAAAAACGGAAAACAGGTTACCGTAATGGTAGAATTGCGCGCACGGTTTGACGAAAGCAATAATCTTGATTACAGTAAAAAGCTGCAGGAAGCCGGTGTAAAGGTTATTTTTGGAATACCCGACATGAAAGTACATTGCAAACTTGCGGTTGTAACCAAAGTTATAGACGGAAAGATAACGTATCACGCTGTGATTGCTACAGGAAATTTTCATGAATATACAGCCAAAGTTTATAGCGATATGGCGCTATTTACAGCGAATCAGGAGATTTGTGAAGAAGCCTTGAAAGTATTTAGTTTTATCGAAAAACCATACCTCAACTTTCGGTTTAAGCATTTGCTCGTAGCGCCTGCTGCCATGCGCAACCAGTACATTCGCAAACTAAACCGGGAGATTAAAAATTCTAAAGAGGGGAAAAAGGCCTATGTATTTTTAAAAATGAACAGTCTGGTAGATGAAACACTGATTCGAAAATTATATCAGGCGAGCCGGAGCGGAGTAAAAATAAGGTTGATTGTTCGTGGAATTTGTGCGCTTATTCCCGGAATAAAGAACCTGAGTGAAAACATTCAAATTCACAGCATTATTGATCGCTTTTTAGAACATGCCCGCGTCTTTATTTTTGCAAATGGTGGCGATGAAGAAATATATATCTCTTCTGCCGACTGGATGGAGCGCAACCTTGACTACCGCGTAGAAGTGAGTTGTGCGATATATGATGAACAAATTCGTTCAGAAATTCGCGACTTTATGGAACTACAATGGGCTGATAATACAAAAGCACGCCTTATTGACGGAAGTCTTGAAAACAATTATGTGGTGCAAAAGCCCAATGCTCCAAAAATTAGAGCACAGGTAGATTTTTATGATGTTATTGAAAGACATCAAAAAGCATTAAAATAATTGAGGGAGTGTTTTAAAAAACTAGCATTTAGCACTATAATTTGTTCTATGTAAATAAATTAAGCTAACTTATCTTTTAGTGTTTTCATAAATTCTGAAGCGTAAACAAAATCGTTAATTTCCTGATTTTTTGTGCTTAAAATTTCTTTGCTCGTACCTTCCCACCAGTTTTCTCCTTTGTAAATAAACATAATATAATCACCGATTTCGATTACAGAATTCATATCGTGCGAAATAACCACCGTAGTAATATCCATTTCTTCGGTAATATCTCTAATTAAGTTGTCAATTACAATGGACGTTTGGGGGTCGAGTCCCGAATTTGGCTCATCACAAAACAGATACTTTGGCTTCATAGAGATTGCGCGGGCAATGGCGATTCTTTTCTGCATACCGCCGCTCGTTTCGGCTGGGTAGAGATCATTCTTCCCGGCAAGATTAACACGCTCCAGGCATTCATTTGCGCGATCTCGCATTTCCGACTTTTTCATGTCAGTAAACATGGTAAGCGGAAACATTATATTCTCTTCTACCGTCATAGAATCAAAAAGAGCACCACCCTGAAAAAGCATTCCGATGTTTTTTCTCACTTCTATCTTTTCATCGAGATCCATCGCAATAAAATCCTGATTGTCATATTCCACTTCACCAGAATCGGGCTTTAACAGACCCACAACGCATTTAGCCAAAACAGACTTACCACTTCCACTTTGCCCAATAATCATATTGACCTTACCGCGCTGAAATTTAACCGATATGTTTTTAAGCACATGATTATCTCCAAATGACTTTGAAAGATTCTTAATTTCTATCAAATCAGTATTAGTTGAGTTAGTATCAAATTGAGAAGAAGAATAAAAACGCTACTGTAAACTACCGCGGCGGTGCTGCTACGTCCTACTTCCAATGCGCTACCTTTCGAAAAATAACCAAAATAGGATGATATGGTGGTTATTACAAAAGCGAAAACAACGGTTTTGATCATGGCATATACAATAGAGAAAGGTTTAAAGTCGTATTGAATACCATAAATATAATCATTCACAGTAACGATTCCGGTGATCCACGAAATCAACATTCCGCCAAAAATGCCCAGAAACATACTGATTATAATCAGAAAAGGAAATATGAATATGGCCGCCAATATTTTAGGCAAGATGAGATAAGCTGCAGAATTCACACCCATAATATCCAGTGCATCAATCTGCTCTGTTACCCGCATAGTTCCAATTTCAGATGCAATATTGCTCCCCACTTTTCCCGCAAGGATGAGCGCAATAATAGTAGGCGAAAACTCAAGAATAATAGATTGCCGTACAGTAAAACCAACAGTATAAGCAGGCAATAGCGGGCTGTCAATATTTGAGGCGGTTTGCAGGGCAATGACTACACCTATAAAAGTAGACATAAGCGATACAATACCGATGGAACTCAATCCGATTTTGTCAATCTCCTGAACAAAATTCTTTCTGTAAATTGAAAATTTTTCAGGTTTTGAAAAAACCCGAAAGATTAACATAGAATAGCGACCGATATGATAATAGATTTCTCCCAATCTCGTTTTTTTGTAAATGTAGCTGTCTTGTTTAAACTAACGAGCCTCTTAAAAATAATTTTTTCACAGTTAGTCTTCGTTTTGTAGTTTTGATGTCTATGAAGTACTTTAAGAAACTCTCTCTTGTCGCTTTTGTTCTGTTTACTCCACTTCTTTTTGGAAGTTGCGCCGTAAATAAAAAGAAAAAATGTGACACCTGCCCAAAATGGAATCGCATGGAGCAGATAGACATCCCTTTTCTGGAAAGAATACCATGAATAGAGAAGCGGCTATTGCACACTGGACCAAGCGACTGGTGCATAAGATGCCTCCGAGCGCGGCTCCACTAATAGCGAGATGGATAGTAGATTTAAAAGTTCATTTTGTTATTTCTAAACCGCGGAAAACCAAGCTGGGAGATTTTATGGCCGCGCACAATGGCAAGCCTCCGCGCATTTCGGTTAATTCTGATTTAAATCCGTATAACTTTCTTATTACCAGCATACATGAGTTTGCTCATCTTGGCTGTTATTTAAAACATGCAAACAAGGTAAATCCGCACGGCAATGAATGGAAAAAAATCTACACCGATATGCTGAAGCCTTTTGTTTCTAAAAGCATATTTCCTGAAGAATTGATTCCGGTTTTGGTCTATCATGTATCAAATCCGCTCGCATCGAGCTGTACTTGTCCCAAACTTTCCAGAGCTCTAGCTCTATACGACAACAATCCCGGTACATTTTTGAGCGATATATCTGCAAAAGTGATCTTTACATTTCATGAAGTAGAATATCTCAAACTCGAAAAGCGCCGAACTCGCTATATCTGCAAGCGTATGAGCGATGGAAAAAAATTCCTCATCTCCGGAAGAGCCCTTGTTGAAACGCCTGAATTAAAACTAACATAGCCCCTTTTTACTACATTTGCAGGGCTTACATCAAAAATATGGATAACACAACTACCGGGATTGAAATGAGAAAGGCGAGCCTGCTGGCTACTGAGCTGAAAGGATCTGAAATAATTAAGCTTGCCGGCGAAATAAAAGACAAGATTAAAGCCGGACAAACCATATACAATTTTACAATTGGTGATTTTGATCCTAAAATATTTCCCATTCCACAGGTTTTGGAAGATGAAATTATCAATGCTTACAAAGCAAAGCAGACTAATTATCCCCCGTCGAATGGAATTTTGGAATTGCGCCAAAGTTTATCTGCATTTATTGAAAAGAAGCAAGGTTTAAAATATTCACCGTTAGAGTTTTTGATTGCAGGAGGCGGACGACCTTTAATTTATGCCGCATTTCAGGCCATTTTAGATCCGGAAGAGAACGCTCTATTTCCTGTGCCGAGCTGGAACAACAATCACTACACTACCTTAAGTCGTGGCAAGCAAGTGTCGGTAGTAGCTTCCGCCAAAAATAACTTTATGCCCTCTGCTGCAGATTTAAAACCGCATATAGCCGATGCGGGAATTATTGCGCTTTGTTCTCCGCTAAATCCTACAGGTACCGTTTTTCCGAAAGAACAATTAAAAGATATTTGCGAATTAGTAATTGCTGAAAATCAACGCAGAGCCGGTATTCGGAAACCGCTTTATGTGATTTACGACCAAATATACTGGCAGCTATGCTTTGGTGATACAAAACACCACGATCCTGTAAGCCTTGTACCCGAAATGCGTGATTACACCATTTATATTGATGGAATAAGTAAAGCGTATGGCGCTACCGGAGTTCGCGTTGGTTGGTCATTTGGGCCGCCAACTATCATAGATAAAATGAAATCTATTTTGGGTCATTTGGGTGCTTGGGCACCTAAGCCTGAACAAGTCGCTACTGCCAAGTTTCTAAATAATGAAGTAGAGGTTGACAAATATCTTCATAATTTTAAAGCTGAACTAAACGATCGCTTACAAGCATTTTACGAAAGCTTTAAAACCATGCACAACGATGGACTTCCGGTTGACGTAATAGCACCACAAGCAGCGATATACCTCACTGTAAAAATAGATTTAGTGGGTCGTAAAACAGACTCTGGTCACGAAATAAAAACAGTACAAGATACCACGGCCTATTTGCTTGACGAAGCCGGAATTGCTCTGGTTCCATTTACAGCATTTGGAGCCGAAGCCGGAAACCCATGGTACAGACTGAGTGTGGGAACCAGTAAAAAGGAAGAAATTAAGCTGGTGACTGATAAACTAAGAAACGCTATAAACAGATTAACTTAAATAATGGACAATAAAAATGTGTATTGTGTAATCATGGCCGGAGGAATCGGCAGCCGGTTCTGGCCCATGAGTCGCACCTCATTTCCAAAACAATTTCACGATATTCTCGGTACGGGAACCACGCTTATTCAACAAACCTTTGAGCGTTTTTTGAATATTTGCCCGAAGGAAAATATTTATATTGTAACAAGCAGTATTTATAAAGACTTGGTTTCAAGCCAATTAGAAGGCATAGACGATGCCAATATTTTACTTGAACCCAGCAGGCGGAATACAGCACCTTGCATAGCCTATGCCGCTCACCGCATACGTAAAGAAAATAAGGACGCGGTAATGATCGTTGCACCTTCAGATCATTTGGTGCTTAAAGAATCTGCATTTAACAAAACGATTGACTGCGCACTAACACAGGCTAAAAATTCAGGAAATCTGGTTACTCTCGGAATAAAACCATCTCGCCCCGATACCGGTTACGGATACATACAGTTTGAAGAAGATCCCGATTCTGATCTCGAGCAAGTAAGAAAAGTAAAAACCTTTACAGAGAAACCCGATATTGAACTTGCCCGTGAATTTATTCACAGTGGTGATTTTTATTGGAATTCGGGAATTTTTATTTGGACAATTGATTCGATTTTAGATGCTTTCGCGAAATACCTCCCGGAAGTGAATGATCTTTTTGTTGATATTGAATCTGCGCTGGGAACAGATAAAGAAGCGGCAGCCATTTCGAAAGTTTACTCTATGAGCGAGAGTATATCAGTAGATTACGGAATTCTTGAAAAAGCTAAAAATGTTAATGTCGTTTTAAGCGATTTTGGCTGGAGCGATTTGGGCACATGGGGTTCACTTTTTACTCAAATTAAAAAGGACAAAGAGCATAATGCCGTAGTAGGCAAAAATGTGGTTTTAAGCAATTGCTCTGACAATATGATTAGTGTACCTGAAGAAAAACTCGTTGTTATTCAAGGCCTTAATGATTTCATATTGGTTGATACAAATGATGTACTACTTGTTTGTCCAAAAGCTGATGAGCAAAAAATAAAGCAGATTGTAAATGATTTGAAAATGAATAAAAACGGACATTTCGTATAGATTAGGATTGATAGTTTTATCACACTTGGCTGTCGCAGATTGACCAACCATCAAATTGATATAAAAAAAGGGCAGAAAATTCTGCCCTTTTTTAATTTTAATCCTCTTCGTTTTTACAAACCGGTCATTTCCATAGGGTTTACCCATTCATCAAACTGCTCTGCCGTGAGGAAACCCAGATTTACGGCTTCTTCTTTTAGGGTAGTTCCATTTTGGTGAGCTGTTTTGGCAATTTTTGCAGACTTATCATAACCGATGTGCGTATTAAGTGCGGTAACGAGCATGAGCGAATTATCTAAATGACGTTTTATCACTTCCCTGTTTGGCTCTATTCCCTGAGCGCAGTGCACATCAAAAGACACACAAGCATCGGCGATTAAAGTAGCCGATTGAAGCACGTTTGCAGCCATTACGGGTTTAAACACGTTAAGCTCATATTGGCCTTGAGCCGCACCAAAACCTATTGTAGAATCGTTTCCAAAAACCTGTGCTGCTACCATAGTAAGCGCCTCGCATTGGGTAGGATTCACTTTTCCGGGCATAATTGAAGATCCAGGTTCATTGGCGGGAATAAGAATTTCGCCTATTCCGCTGCGCGGGCCAGATGCCAGCATCCGAATATCGTTAGCAATTTTATTTAGTGAGATGGCAATTTGTTTCAATGCGCCGTGCGTTTCTACAAGTGCATCGTGCGCGGCAAGTGCCTCAAATTTGTTTTCTGCCGTTATAAAAGGAAGACCTGTAAGATTTGCTATTTCTTCGGCCACATTCACGGCATACCCTTCGGGAGTATTAAGCCCCGTTCCAACAGCGGTGCCACCAAGAGCAAGCTCGCTCAGGTGAGCTAAAGTATTGTTGAGTGCGCGAAGGCCGTGATCTAATTGAGACACATACCCTGAAAACTCCTGACCAAGAGTAAGCGGCGTAGCATCCATCAAGTGCGTTCGTCCAATTTTAACTACATCGAGGTAGGCATTTGACTTGGCCTGTAGGGTGGTTTTAAGCTGAGTAACCCCCGGAATAGTTTGCTCTACTACTTTTTTGTAAATAGCAATATGCATAGCTGTAGGAAAAGTATCGTTGCTCGATTGCGACTTATTTACATCGTCATTTGGATGGATGTATTTATTTTCGTCGCCTAGCTTGCCGCCATTTTTCACGAAGGCACGGTTTGCAATTACTTCATTCACATTCATATTGCTTTGTGTACCCGATCCTGTTTGCCAGATAACCAGTGGGAATTGGTCGTCAAGGTCGCCGGTTAAAATTTCGTCGCATACCGCTGCTATGGCATTTTTCTTTTCCTCGGCAAGTACGCCCAGTTCGAAATTTGTGATGGCAGCAGCTTTCTTCAAGTAGGCAAAACCGTGAATAATTTCTACGGGCATACTCGCGGCGGGGCCGATTTTAAAATTTTCTTTTGAACGCTCTGTTTGGGCTCCCCAATACACATCAGCGGGAACTTTAATCTCGCCCATTGTATCTTTCTCTATTCGGTAATTCATAATTATTTAAAATAATTTGATAACGTTATCGGGTGGGCGACCAATTACACCCGTATTTCCTTTCAGCACAATAGGTCGCTCAATAAGTATTGGATTTTCTACCATAATGTCGATCCATTCGGCATCGGTGAAACTCATATTTTTGAATTGGTTTTTGTAAATCTGTTCACCGGTTCTTAATATGTCTTTCGGTTTTAAATGCAGCTTTGTCAAAATCTTTTTTAGCTCCTTTGCAGTTGGCGTATCTTTAAGATACTCAATAATAGTCGGTTCCACGCCATTATCGCGCAAGATTTGCAAAGTTTGCCGACTCTTGCTGCATCGCGGATTGTGATAAATCTGGTATTCTTCTGGCATATTATCGTTTGATCGTGCCGTTAGCACGTCATTTTATGTGTCCAAATTAACACCTCTTTTGTGCAAATTGGCAGTATTCATATTCTAAAAATCAGGACTTTCCATGTTCCATTAAGTAGGCCTTCAGAAACTCGTCAATATCTCCATTCAGCACATCGTCCACAGCCGAAGTTTCCATTCCCGTTCTTACATCTTTCACCATTTGGTACGGCTGCAATACGTAATTTCTAATCTGCGAGCCCCACTCTATTTTCTTCTTTCCAGCTTCTATCTCACTTCGCGCTTCAAGCTTTTTATTCATTTCTATTTCGTAAAGCTGAGATTTTAAAAGCTGCATGGCTTTTTCCTTGTTGCCAAGCTGCGAGCGCGATTCAGTATTTTCTATGACAATACCTGTAGGCTTGTGGTGCAATCTTACTCCAGTTTCCACCTTGTTTACATTCTGTCCACCGGCTCCGCCAGATCTAAAAGTATCCCATGATATCTCAGACGGATTGATATCAATCTCTATCGTGTCGTCAACAAGCGGATATACATAGACTGACACAAATGAGGTGTGCCGTTTGGCATTTGAGTCAAACGGGCTAATGCGTACAAGGCGGTGCACGCCATTTTCGCCTTTGAGATAGCCAAAGCCAAACTCGCCGTCAAATTCAAGCGTTACGGTTTTTACTCCTGCTACATCACCTTCTTGCATATCGAGCTCTTTTACCTTCATGCCCGATTTCTCGCCCCACATAATGTACATGCGCATAAGCATCGATGCCCAGTCGCAACTCTCTGTACCTCCTGCACCTGCAGTTATTTGCATCACCGCACTTAGCGCATCCTCCTCAGATGACAACATATTTTTAAATTCCAGATCATCAAGTGCCTTCTCTGCAATTTTATATTGTTCCATCACATCAGATTCGTCTGCTTCACCCTCCTTATAGAAGTCGAATAGAACCCGTAAATCTTCAAGTTGTGTTTTTACATCAGCAAAAGCATCCGTCCAAATCTTTTTATTTCGGATTTGTTTAACCACTTTTTCCGCTTCCTTTGGTCTGTCCCAAAAGCTTGGATTAAGCGTATGCTTCTCTTCTTCAGCTATTTCAATAAGTTTACCGGAGATGTCAAAGATACCCCCTTAACGCTTCCAGGCGCCCGACAAAGTCGTTGAGTTGTTCTGCTTTTATCATGGCGCAAAAGTAGGAAGAATTACTGATTGTTTGATGTCGTGATTTGCCAATGTTATAGAAGTATTTAGAAGTCTCCCATCACTTTTTGAACATCTTCGTAAGAATAGCCTTTGCCCAATGCAAACCGAATTAACTTCTGGTTTAATTCCCAGTCTGAATTGGCTTTTACAAAATTCCGTTTTTTTTCTATAATTTCTTTTAACGTTCCCAGATAGTCTTCGTCATCTAATTCTTGGTTTGCCAGTGCAATGCTGTATTTGCTTACTTTTTTTCGCTTTAGCTCCATTTCAATTTTCTTCCAGCCCCATTTCTTTATCCGGAATTTGCCTCTGGCGAAAGCTCTGGCAAAGCGTTCTTCATTTAAGTAATTATCAGAAATAAGCTCCACAATAATCTGGTCTATTTCATCGCTGTAAACACCCCAGCTATAAAGCTTTTTTGCCACGTCAGAATGTGCGCGCTCTTGCAAATCGCACCATTTGCGAATGCGATCGCGGGTTTCGAAAGGCGGATATTTTCTTTCCTCGCCCATTTAGCTCCGCGTAAGTACGATATAATCTCTTAAAACCGTTTTGAGAAAATCAAACTTATTGTCGGGTACCTTTTTAATACCCAAAACATCTGCACAACGCTGCGCCGCCACCTCTATTAAATTTTTATGAGCCGTATTGTGGTACGTACTATACCGATCTAAAACCGATTTTAGTGTTAGCATTTCATCTTCGCTAAAGCGATATGCATCAGTGTATTGTGGCTCATATCTCGAACGATCTTCTATACGTAAAATATCATTTAGCGAAAGCTCCATCTCGCTGGTCAGGCTAACTACCAGCGTATTGCTCAAGATACCGCCCAATCGCTGTCCTCTGCCGGTTGTGCTGATAAAAATAACCGCGAGTGACCCCACTGTAAAATAAATATCGATAAGCCTGAACGACCATCTGATTAGAAAATCCAGAACGGTTGGCTCCTTTCCATTTACATTTACAACCCGGGTGCGCATGGCTCTTTTTCCGAAAGTCTGTCCATTCATAGTCATCTCCGATACAGGTGTATAGAAAATGAAGACAATTGGTAAAAAATAGACGAAATAGGCATCGATTGAAAGCAAAAAAATCGCCAAAAGACCTGTGGCAGCAGCGATAATAATTATATCTATCAGGAAGGCCAAAATGCGGTGACTTAGAGGTGCGACTTGAAAGTCAATTAAAATATTTTGTGCTGTTCGAATACTTATTTTCTTCATCTCTATAAATTAAATACTTTAGCAGTTCTTGTAAACGCTATGCGCGAGAAAGATTTCGTAGAACAAAATAAAGAAAATTGGAGTCGGTTTGAACGATTAATTTCGGGAGAAGTGAAATCGAACCCAGACGAGCTGAGTGAATTGTACAATCAAATCACCAGTGACTTGTCGTATGCACGTACGTATTATAACAAGCGAAGCATCAGGGTTTACCTCAACCAGCTTGCTAAAACGGTTTATTTGGGCTTGTACAAACACCGCCGCGGCCGCTGGAAAAGTTTCGCCTCTTTTTGGACAGACAGTCTTCCGCTTGCGCTATATCGTGCACGAAAAGAACTGAATGTTTCGCTCTTGTTTTTTCTCGCATCTATGATGATTGGGGTATTATCGAGCGTGCATGAGCCTGATTTTGCTCAGGTAATTCTCGGCGAGCGGTATGTAAATATGACCGAAGACAATATTAAAAACGGCGAACCGATGGCTGTTTACGAATCTTCGGGCGAGATTGATATGTTCTTTTCTATTACCTACAATAATTTGCTCGTCGCCTTCCGAACTTATATTCTAGGAGCATTTTTTGGTGTAGGCACACTTATTATTCTGCTTTACAATGGCATAATGGTAGGTACCTTTCAGTATTTTTTTATTGAAAGATCGCTTTTTCAAGAAAGCTTTTTAACCATCTGGATGCACGGCGCTCTCGAAATATCTGCTATTGTAATAGCTGGGGGCGCAGGATTGACCATTGGGAGGGGAATTTTATTTCCGGGTACTTTGCCGCGGTTACAGTCCTTTCAGATTGGTGCCAGGCGATCTATTAAAATTATGCTCGGCCTTATTCCTGTATTTATGGTCGCCGCATTTATTGAAGGCTTTTTCACCAGACTCACAGAGCTTCCAGATTTTTTTAGAGCCGCATTTATTATCCTCTGCTTTGCCTTTATCGCCCTCTATTTTTGGTGGTATCCCTGGCGTAAATTTCACAATGCCAATGTATTGCCCTACGATACTGATCAACTTATTCCTGAGTTGGAGCAACCTCTCGACATTCGAATCTTGCGCAAAACGCGCGAAATTTTTACCGCTTCTTTCGTGGTCTTCAGAAAATTATTCTTTAAACTGCTCATTGCCGCGGTGGGATTGTCTTTTCTCTACACTGCTGTGTTTTGGGCGCTGGGTGGAAGCCAGGAAACCGATAAGATAGCTTTTGACTCCTTTTCGCTGTATAATCTCTATCAGTTTCACAGTTATAACCGCTTTCCGCAAATATTCTTTCCCAACCTCATTCTTGTTTCTGCGGTGCTTTGGCTTAGTTTTTTGGCATTTAAAAAAAGTATGGCAGACAAGCTGGGCGATCGACTCGCGGTTAATTTTACGCTATTTTTAAAAATCGCTTTTATTGTCGCACTCTTTGAGTTAACCCTCCTTTCGGGAAATGCACTGGCAGCATCGCTCGGAATAATCGCTATTCCATTTTTGAGCTTTTGGATGACCGTTTCAGCCATTGAAGGAAGCTCACTTCCAAAAGCGTTTAGCAGAATGCTCGCCCTTTTGAACGGCACAAAGCGGCATATTTTTATCACTTTCGCATCGCTTGCCCTGATATCGGTATTACTGATATTTTTACTCGACTCTCCATTTACCTGGTTTTATGTAGAAATCATTCAATGGAATATTGAAGCCGACGCTTATATCAAGCAGCAACTCGCCATGTTGTCTTTGCTTTTTATCAATCAACTTGGATTGGCGCTAGTTATTCCCCTTATTTTATCGGGTCAAATTATGGAATACTTCTCGGCGGTAGAGGCGCGTGAGGCAGAAGAGCTGGCTGAAAGAGTGATGCAAATAGGCGTAAAACGCAGTGCTTATGGTATGGAGCGTGAGTAGTATTCTTTTCCATATCGCTTTTGCCATTCATAATTTCGCTACATGCTGCGGAAGCAAAATTCTGCTGAACATGAAACTCGATCCCGAAAAATGGGACGACCTACGTAAAGGACTGGATTACAATGAGGCACCCGTGCAACAATCCGATCAGCTCAACGCACCACCGGTTGCTCCGTTGGGACTTGGCGTATGGGCAGAAATGCTCAAAATTACCGGGTTAATTCTTTTGGTAATCATTTTAATCGTTTTGATTGTAAAACTGATTTTGAAAACCAAAGCCCCGAAAAAGTCTGATAAAAAAGATCAAAGCATCTCAAGTCCGAATGAAAAAATACCCACCGCCCTTTCGCCGCTTGAATTGCTTTGGGATCATTTTCAAAAGGCCAAAGAAGTCGGCGATTACAGAGAGTGTCTGCGTATTTTATACCAGATTTCGCTTAAAAAATTAGGAGAAAACGGATGGGTAAAAACCAAGGTCGATAAAACCAATAGAGAATATTTAGATGAAATTGAAACAGGGTCAATTGCAAATGATTTTGCCCACCTCACCCTTATTCACGAGTATAGCTGGTATGGCGATACAACGGTAAAGGCTTCCGAGTTTCAAGCCTACGAGCCGCAGTTTATAAACTTCATAAACAACGAAGGCCTTGAGAAGAGATAGCAGCGCCCCTCTCGCATTCGGTATTATAGCCGTAGTAGTCGCATTGATCGCTTTACTGATTTACACTCAGGAAGATCGCTATAACTGGAATCCATCATTTCAGCAAGACGGCGTAAACCCATATGACTTAAGCCTTTTTAAGAAAACTGTTGCCGCGTCGTACCTGCCCGCCAACTTCCACGAAATAAAAAACCTCTATTCAGATTCTACATTTCTGGAGCTACAAAACGGCTTGGTGGTGTCTATTGACCCTTATTTTGAAATCGATTCAATAGAAATCTCTAAACTTCTGGAAACCGCACGCAATGGAAACCAAGTTTTTATCAGCACCATAAAACCGGCAAAAATGCTGGAAGCTTTGCGTCCGTCGTGCGTTACCGAGAATTTTAATTCAGCGAATGAAAAGCGTGCGAAAACTATTCTTCCCAGCGTAAATGGCGAAGAGAAAAGTCCCGGTATTTCTTATATGATCAGAGAAGATAAGGAGCGATTTGCATGGACATATTTTGATTTTGAAAACTGTCCCGACGAAGAATTTGAAATCCTTGGATCTTTTGAGGCAATTGGAGAAAATTACACCAATTTTGTAAAATTTGATTATGGCGATGGAGCGATTTATCTGCATACCACGCCTCTAATTTTCACCAATTTCCACTTCAAAAATAAGGATGTCTTCGCACATAGCCAAAATATTTTTGATCTTATTCCACATCAAAAAATGTTTTATCTCGACCCGGAATACTCAGAGCCTGATTACAGCAAAAAACCTCCGGTTTCAGAGAGTCCATTGCGCTTTATCCTTTCAAACCCACCGCTTAAATGGGCATGGTATCTCATTATTGCGCTTACAATCATTTACGTTTTTAACGCCGTTCGCCGCTCTCAAAAGTCCATTCCGGTTTTTACCCTTCCCGAAAATGAAACAGCCAATTACCTCGACGTGGTGTCCCGGCTTTATCAAAAAGAAGGAAACCACAAGCACATCATCGGCATTCAGGAAAAATTGCTTAAGCGGCATTTGCGAAACAAGTACAGGCTTCATTTCAACAATCCTGATCAAGGTTTTTACATTGATGCGGCACAGCGTTTACAAATGACTCCAGAGTACCTCAAGCAAACACTGGTCATGCTTGAGCGCGCAAAAAATAACAGTACCTTGAGCGATGAAGAGTTCAAGAATATTATAGATCAAATCAAAGAATTTTATCAGAAATGTCCTTAGAAAACGAAGAGAATAAAACACCGAAGCCGGAATCTGAAACCATTGAAAATCAGCCGATAAATACAAATATTGAAACAGATGAATCTATCGGCACGGTTGATACTGAAAAGTTTAGTCCTCCCGATTCCCTATCGGCGGAAGCCATAGAAATCCGCGAATCAATCCAGAAAATAAAAGCAGAGATTGGAAAAGTGATTATTGGTCAGACCGAAACCATTGAGCTGATGATAGCCGCCATGATTACAAACGGCCACGTGCTGCTTGAGGGCGTTCCTGGAATTGCCAAAACGCTCATGTCCAAACTATTGGCTCGCTGCATTGCCGCTGATTTTACCCGGATTCAATTCACGCCCGATTTGATGCCTACCGATATTGTAGGAACGACGATTTTTGATATGAAACGCTCTGAATTTTACTTCAAAAAAGGGCCTATTTTCAGCAATGTGGTGCTTATTGACGAGATAAACCGAGCCCCTGCAAAAACCCAGGCTGCCCTAATGGAAGTTATGGAAGAAGAGCAGGTTACCATTGATGGCGAAACGTATAAAATGCCTCCACCATTCTTTGTGGTTGCAACGCAAAACCCTGTAGAGCAAGAGGGCACCTACAAACTTCCCGAAGCGCAGCTCGATAGGTTTATGTTTAAACTTATCGCCGTGTATCCCGATGTAAACGAAGAGGAGGCCATGTTAAAACGCTTTAGCACTGATTTTTATGGCGAACACGAAAGCCATGTAGTCCCTGTAATCGATGCTGCCACGCTGGTGCGCTATCGAAAGACGGTAGAAGCCGTTTTTATTAAAGATGAGTTGCTCCGCTACATTGCTGAAATTGTTTCGCATACGCGAAATAACAGCGACTTATACCTGGGTGCATCGCCGCGAGCCTCTATAAATATTATGAAAGCCTCAAAAGCACTTGCACTATTGGCAGGTCGCGGCTTTGTAACACCCGATGATATTAAGCGGGCTGCATATCCTGTGCTCAACCACAGGCTTATACTTAGTTATGAGCGCGAAATTGAAGGCGTTTCTGTAAAGGAAATTGTGGAAGGTTTGCTGCGTAAAGTAGAAGTGCCGCGATGAATAAAGGATTTCTCTCGTCCTTCTTTTTTACTCCGCAGCTTTTTTCTTCAGTAGTTGCAGTGATATTGCTGTTTGCATTTGGCTTTAGCTTTCCTGTGCTTTTCCTTATTGCAAAACTGGCTCTCTTTCTCATAATCGCCACACTCATTGCCGACGCTATTTTACTTTACAGCAGTATTAAAAAACTTTTTGCCGACAGGAAAACAGGAAGAATTCTCGGACTTGGCGATCAATCAACCGTTCATTTGCGCATTGTCTATCGCGGCACCATACCCATTGACGCGCAGGTAATTGATGAACTACCTGTGCAACTTCAGGAGAGAAGCTTTAAAATCAAAACCCGGCTCAATCCGGGAATCAATAACCTTTCGTACTCCATAAAACCCATAAACAGGGGAGTTTACGCTTTTGGCAATTTAAATTTATTGGTAGAAAGCCCGATTCACTTTGTGCGCCGGAAAATAGTTCTTCCCATTGCTCAAGAAATTCCGGTATACCCCAGCATTGCGCAAATGCACGAACTCGAGCTGCTGGCCTTTAGCCGAATTTCGACACAACAAGGTGCGAAAAGGTACAAGCGCATTGGCCAAAGCTATGAATTTGAGCAAATTGCACCGTTCGTAGAGGGCGACGATTATCGAAATATAAACTGGAAAGCCACCGGAAAGACGCGTGAGCTTATGGTAAATCAATACCAGGAAGAGCGCAGCCAGAATATGTACTGCATCATCAGCAAAGGGCGTGCAATGAAAATGTCTTTTGGCAATATGTCTTATCTCGATTATGCCATTAACAGTAGTTTGGCGATAGCCAATGTAGCCCTTAAAAAGTACGACCGGGTAGGCCTTATTACCTTTTCAGATAAAATAGGTACTGCTCTCAGGGCTGAAAACCGCACCGGCCAGGTTCAAAAAGTTTTGGAATCGCTCTACCACGAAAAAGAGCGCGAGATGGAGCCGAGCTATGAATTGCTATACCGCTCTATTCAGCGCATTATCAAAAGCAGAAGCCTTTTATTGCTTTACGCCAATTTTGAAAATATAAATATGCTCGACAGAGCCTTGCCAATATTGCGCAAAATAAACAAATCGCATTTACTGGTTATGATTCTTTTTAAAGACGAAGAGCTAGAAATACGTGCAAAAAATACGGGCAGTTCGGTAACTGAAATCTATCAATCTACCTTAGCCACCCAGCACTTGAGTGAGAAACAGGAAATCTCATTAAAGTTGATTCGACACGGTATCCAAACTGTGGTAAGTACCCCGCGTGAACTATCGCTCGATGTAATAAATAAGTACCTTGAGCTTAAGTCTCGCGGAATCATCTAAATTAGACCACAAAAAAATAAGTTATGGAAATTGTAGATCAAAAGAGTAGGATTGAAAAAATCGGTGATACAGGTTATGAATTTCATTTCGAACAATACCTTTCTCAAGGTTGGGATCTTTTTCGCAAGGCTCCCATGCAATTGGTCTTATACACGCTTATCGTGCTGGGCGTATCGATTGTTATTGGTTTGATTCCAATTGTGGGAACTATAGGCGGAGTGATAGTAGGACCTGTCCTGATGGCTGGATATTATATTGGAATCAAAAAATTGGATGAAACGAATGCTGTGGAAATTGGAGATTTCTTTAAATCTTTTGATTATTGGCTTCAGCTCTTTCTGTATGAATTAGTAAGTGGTCTGCTCGTAGGTTTAGCTTTCTTGCTTCTTGTTTTGCCGGGTATATGGTTGGTGGTAGCCCTTAGTTTTGGTTCAGCATTTATTGTTTTCGCAAAGTTTGAATTTTGGGATTCTATCAAAACCAGTGCGGAAATCGTCAATAAAAAGTGGTTTAGTTTTTTCGGGTTAATAATTGTACTCGGTTTTATTAATCTTGTTGGTGCACTCTTTTTGGGCTTAGGTTTATTTATTACTATTCCATTTACATATGGAGTAATTTATTCATGTTATAAAGACATCGTGGGATTTGGTGCAACTCAAGAGCGCGATGTAATTGATCACCTTGTTGATGATAAGTTTTAATAGGCTTATTAATTCCCGGAACAATCAAGCACTAGAGAAAAATTTGGCCACGAGTGCTGCTCGAATGGCTTTTTTTTAATAGGGAGATTTAAAATCTGATTGACCATGATGAGGTGCATGAAAGGAATTAAATCACTTACTAATTCTATTTTATTCGTGCATTGGTGGCAATCTTATTCTTTTTTGCCACGCACTTAGCGCAGCGTTCTCACCGGAGGTAATGCACGAATGGCCCTTTTTTTAATATGAAGATTTAGAATCTGATTGACCATGATGATGTGCATGAAAGGAATTAAATCACTTACTAATTCTATTTTATTCGTGCATTAGTGGCAACCTTTTTCAACAAGTAAAGCGCAGTAAATCAGTGAAATCCTCCCAAAAAAAAAGCTCCGCAACATAAACATGTAGCGGAGCCCGATATTTTTTTAATTGCAAACCCTAATCGATAGGTTCGCCTTTTTCATTGAAAAATTTGAAGTTCAGGTATGAAGAATCCTGATCTTCCTGTACTTTGAGATTAACTTTATATTTCATGCTCCATCTTCTGCGTGTAGAGATGAGACCTGCCTTGAGATAAGCCGCAATAAAAGGATGGGTTTTAAGTACGATCCGTTTCGTTTTAAACTCTTCTACGATGTAGCGAAGATTATTTTCTATCTGATCTGTAATAAGTACAGATGCTTGAATAGATCCGGAACCCTCACAGCAAGGACATTTCTCTTCGGTAGAGATATCAGTTACCTCGCGCACACGTTGCCTGGTTATTTCTACAACCCCAAATCTGCTCGGAGGCAATACATTGTGCTTTGCTTTGTCGTCTTTAAGGCACTCACGTAGTTTTTCGTAGAGCTGCTTTTGATGACTTCGCTGACCCATATCAATAAAGTCAACTGCGATAATACCACCCATGTCGCGCAGGCGCAATACCCGAGCTATTTCCTCAGCGCACTCAAGGTTAGTTTCAAGGGCATTTTGTTCCTGCCCGCGTTCTCCACCTTTCCTACTTCCGCTATTTACGTCTATAACGTGCATAGCTTCTGTGTGCTCTATAATCAGATAAGCACCGCTTTTCAGGTTAACCTGTTTACCAAAGGCTGATTTAATTTGCCGGTTTACACCAAATGTTTCAAAGAGATCTTCTTTATTGTGAAGTTTCACAATATTCTCCTGTGTGGGCGCAACCTTTCTGAGGTAATCCTTAATTTCTTCAGCGATTTGATTGTCGTTTACATGTATGCTGGTAAAGCTGGCACTAAGCAAATCGCGGAGCACCGTAGATGTCTTATTCAACTCACCGAGCACGCGTTTCGGCGGCTTGGCAGTTTTCAAATTTTCGTGGATTTTTTTCCATCTATTGTGCAGGTCGCGGAGGTCGGCATCCAGTTCAGCCACCTTTTTATTTTCCGCAACGGTGCGTACTATCACGCCAAAATTCTTAGGCTTAATGCTTTGCAGCAGCCTTCTAAGACGTGTTCTTTCTTCTACGTTTTTAATACGTTGAGAAAGTGAAATTTTATCACCAAAAGGCACGAGTACTATGTACCGGCCTGCCAGGGTGATTTCGGATGTTAACCGAGGGCCTTTGGAAGATATGGGTTCTTTGGCAACCTGCACAAGAATGTGCTGGCTACCTGAAACCACATCGTTGATTTTACCGTTTTTATCTATGTCATCTTCAGTCGGAAATTTGGTCAGATCGGCAGATTCCTGCTTTCCGGCCAAAGTTCGCTTCACAAATTTATTCATCGACCGGTATTGAGGACCGAGATCGAGATAATGAAGAAAGGCATCTTTTTCGTAACCTACATCAACAAATGCTGCGTTGAGGCTGGGTATTACACGATGTACTTTACCAAGATACACATCGCCTACGGCGAAATCCTGGCTTCCTTTTTCTTTGTGAAGTTCCGTTAGGACTTTATCCTTCAGATAGGCAATATCAACTTCGTTGGCCTTGGCATTAATTACAAGCTCAAGATTCACGATAAATGTGTTAAGTACCTAAAACCACGAAACAGCCAATTGTGGGCTGTTTCACTAAAAAAATAGAAAATGCTTCTAAAGCTTATTTCTTTTTCTTGTGGCGATTCTTACGGAGTCGCTTTTTGCGCTTGTGCGTAGCCATTTTATGGCGTTTGCGTTTTTTACCGCTTGGCATAATTCGTTATTTAAATTTCGTTAATGTATATCCTGCTTTAACTTTTCCAGCATTTGTGCCACACCATTTATGACTACTGTATCGGTTTCCAGGGTTAAATATTTTTCGAGAAGCACAATAGCTTCTTCTTTATGATCAAGTTCCAATTCAGTTTGTGCCAACCAAAAATATGCCTGAGGATATTTTTGTTCAGAGTCAAACTCAATGACCTTCGAAAAACGAAAGGCCGCGTTCTCAATTTGGCGCGAAGTTAATGAAAATTGTGCAAGTTGCCAATGAACATCCACATTTGTTGAATCTTCTTCAAGAATTTCGCGCATCATGGCTATACCCTGCATAGGGTTTTCACCATTTTGAACCATGGCTGCGGCTTGTTGCAACTTTAAATTTACCGGGTTGATTTCGGCTTGCAACTGCTTTTCAGCAGGGATGCGTGGAGCCAAAACCAACCCGGTAATTAGGATAAGTGCACCCAAAACCAGAATAATCTGGGTCGTTCGGATACCGAATTTCATTCTTATTTTTTCTTACCAACTTTCACATTCTTCTTTACTTTCTCTACAAAAGTTTTTGAAGGCTTGAAAGCAGGAATATTGTGTGCTGGAATAACGATTGGTTCTTTGGCAGAAATATTTCGTCCAATTTTTTCTGCTCTTTCTTTTACAATGAAACTTCCGAAACCGCGTAGGTAAACATTGTCACCAGAAGTTAGTGATTTTTTTACTGAATTCATAAATGCTTCCACAGTGGTTTGCACTGCAACTTTCTCTATACCAGTTTGCTCGGCAATTTCGGAAACGATATCTGCTTTTGTCATAGTTTTTTAAGCTTAACGTGAATTTGTAATTATTTGATTTTTACGGTGCAAAGATATAGGTTTAAACCTATGTATAAAAGGCAATTTCGCTAAATTCGCCTTTTTAATCTATGAGTTATAGAGTCTTACACGATGGAATTAGATGAACGCTTGATTTTGTGGTACTTAGAAAATGGTAGAGATCTACCCTGGAGAAATACACGCAACCCTTATCAAATATGGCTATCAGAGATTATTTTGCAGCAAACACGTGTAGATCAGGGTATGGCTTATTACCTGAAGTTTATCGAAACATTTCCAAATGTTAAAGTTTTAGCAAAAGCCGACGAAGACACTGTTTTGAAAATGTGGCAGGGATTGGGCTACTACTCCCGAGCCCGAAACTTGCACGCTACGGCGAAATATATTGCCGACGAGCTGAATGGAAAATTCCCCAACACTTATAAGGATATCTTAGAGCTTAAAGGTGTGGGGCCTTATACCGCTGCTGCCATTTCAAGCTTTGCCTTTAAATTGCCACACGCAGTGGTAGATGGTAATGTGAGCAGGGTTCTATCGCGGGTATTTGATATAGGCACTCCTATTAATAGCAGCGAGGGACAAAAGGAATTTCAGCAAATTGCAGATGAATGCCTGAGCAAATCACAACCCGACATTTACAATCAGGCGATAATGGAATTGGGCGCTACGGTGTGCAAACCTTCCAATCCCGATTGCGAAAGATGCCCGCTGGCGTATAATTGCCTGAGTCGGCTCCGAAAAAACATCGCCGAAAGGCCGGTAAAACTAAAAGCCAAAAAGGCGGTCGTAAGACATATCGATTATGCTGTGTTGGAATCTGAAAACGATTTTATTTTCAAGAAACGAACCGGAAAAGATATTTGGCAGGGGTTACACGATTTTACATCAATAGAAGGTATGGAAGAACCGGTAGAAAAATATTTAACTAAACATGTAAAAGAAAATTTTCCAAACATTACCCTAAAATCGCTTCCGGCGCAGCCCGCCAAACAATACACACACCTACTTTCACATCAGCGCATCATAGCGCGTTTTTGGAATTACAAATTTTCTGGTAATTTAGATGAGAAATCCGTATATTTCAGCGTGGCAAAACAAGGGGTAGATTCAATTGCGGTTCCAAGGCTTATCCATAAATATCTTGAGGATATAGATTTGGTGTAATTGCCCTTAATTTTGCATTATATTTGCATTCTTTTTTTAAATGATATTATGGCAGGAGTTAACAAAGTAATTTTAATCGGAAATCTGGGTATCGACCCTGAAGTGAGAACGTTGGAAAGTGGCGTAAAAGTCTGTCGCTTAAGCCTTGCCACTTCAGAATCTTATACCAATAAAGAAGGAAACCGTGTAGAACAAACCGAGTGGCACAGCATAACTTTATGGAGACAACTTGCCGAAATAGCCGAAAAATATCTTACCAAAGGCAATAAAGTTTACATAGAGGGAAAATTGCGCACGCGGTCTTACAAAGATAAAGAAGGAGTAGAAAAATACTCAACCGAAATAGTGGCGGACAATATGCAAATGCTTGGAGGAAGCTCTTCCGGTGATTCATCTTCGGCAACGCGAAGCAATCCGCAAAGCCAGCCACAGCAGCAAGCTTCATCGGGAAACGCCGACTCTGATAATTCTGACGATGATCTACCCTTCTAATAAATTAGTGCGAACCAACTAAAGCCTATTGGAACCTCCCAGTTTTAACTTTGCAATAACCCTTCTTGCGGTTTTTAAGCCGCTAAGCATCGAAATAGGAATAGCGATTCTGGCATCGGTGATTTTACTGATTTGCTCTGCCCTCATTTCTGGTTCAGAAGTAGCCTATTTTTCTTTAAGCCCTACAGATATGGACGGCTTAGAGAATGAAAAATCGGGCTCTGCAGATAGAGCAATGGCGCTACTCCACCGACCGCACAGATTGCTTGCTACAATACTTATTGCCAACAATTTTGTAAACATTGCCATCGTAATTTTATCTTCCTTTATTCTTATTGGTGGGTTTAATTTTGATGCATATCCTCCTTGGGTCGCTGTGGCTATTCAGGTGGGCGTAGTTACCTTTTTGCTTCTCCTTTTGGGCGAGGTAATTCCAAAAGTATATGCCACTTCAAATGCCATGAGGCTAATTATGCTTATGGCTCTTCCGCTCACGGTTATGCTCAAAGTTTTTTATCCGATAAGTTCTCTACTTATTTCCAGCACCAATTTGATAAACAAACGGATTAAAAAACGTCAGAGCGATTACTCTGTAGATGAACTGGAGCACGCACTGGAGCTTACAAAAGATGAGCAAACTACTCCCGATGAAGAAAAAATCTTAAAAGGAATTGTACGTTTTGGAAATACGGATGTAAAGCAGATTATGAAACCGCGTACAGAGATGGTTTCGTTTGATTTTACCACATCTTACGCTGAACTGATGGACGAACTCCTTGATGAAGGATTTTCCCGTGTTCCTGTTTATAAAGAATCGCTTGATCAAGTGGTAGGAATTCTATATCTCAAAGATTTACTCCCCTATTCTGAAAGCACCGATTTAGACTGGCAAACCCTCTTACGTGCGCCTTACTTTGTTCCCGAAAACAAGAAGCTCGACGACCTGCTCAAGGAATTTCAATCTCGTAAAGTCCACATGGCTGTAGTGGTAGATGAGTATGGCGGCACATCTGGAATTGTAACCCTCGAAGATATTATTGAAGAAATTGTAGGTGATATTACTGATGAATTTGACGATGAAGATATTTTCTACTCAAAGCTCGACGAGCAGAATTACATTTTTGAAGGAAAGACGCCACTCGTAGATTTATATAAGATTCTGGATATTTCTGGCGAAAATTTTGAAGAAGCCAAAGGAGAATCTGATACTCTTGCCGGTTTTATGCTTGAATTATCGGGTCGACTTTTGGTGAAAAACGAAAAGGTGAATTTCGAGAATTATGTTCTAACGGTAGAAGCTGCCGACAAAAGACGGATTAAGCGTGTAAAGCTTACCTTGCTTCAAACCGAAGAAACGGAGGAAAAGGAGAAGAATAGGTAATTACAAGCTTCCTATTTCAAAAACTCATAAAAAAAAAAAAAAACGGTTTAATTGATTTTTAGTAGCATTAATTTTAATTTTTTTATACTGTTAGCACTTCAATAGTAAAATAATTATTCTACCTTGAGACGTTAAGTAGGATTACGTATTTTGGAAACAATGCGACGGTTCTTAAAGTAATTAAAAACTCTTTAACATTTCATTCTATAGGATATTTTAGTTCTCCATAAATAAATTATCCCAATTATATTGCCGCTCACTTTAACCTGATCGTCATGAAAAAAGTTTTCCTTTCCAGTATTATCCTGATTTTTCCCTTATTTCTATGCGCACAAACACCAGCTGAGCTTTACACCCAGGGTCAAGCTATATATTCCATAACAGGTGGTTATGGTATTGGAATAGATGTAGACCAACCGGATGCACGCCTGCACATCAACGATAAAAGCGAGGATAAAACAGCACTTCGTATTGATATGCAACGACATTTACTACCTAACGGTGGTGGTGGAAACACTTATGGGATCTCTTTATTTGCAATAGAGGCAAACAGCGTAGATGAGACTGGCACAAAAATACAAACTGTATTTACGGTAGATAAGTCAGGGAAGGTTAGTTCTGGTTTGGCGGCAACCCTTAATTCGGATCAGGTTTCTGTTCAGGGACCATTAACTGTATATCAAACCCAGAATTATTCTGTGGGGTTAGCAGTACCAACTTCAAGTCTTCAGCCTGAAATGAACTGGCGAGGACACGGTAATAAAAATTTCAGATTTCGAAATATAAACACCAACACGACGGTAATGACTTTAACGCAAAACGGTCGTGTTGGAATCAATACAGAGAACTTTTTTGATAACCATCAACTCTATGTTGAAGGTTCGATTTATATTAGTGAAAATACGGACGAAACGCATTCCTTATATATTGAAGGGACTTCGATTGCAGAAGAAATGTATGTTAAACTAAAAGCCGATTGGCCGGATTATGTATTTACAGATCATTATGAGTTGATGCCATTAAATGAACTTGGTAATTTTATTAATAAAAACGGACACCTACCTAAAATGCCTATAGCAGATAAGGTAAAAGAAGAAGGTCTAGCCACAGGAGAAACGATACGACTTCTTACTGAAAAAGTGGAGGAACTTACACTGTATCTCCTACAACAGCAGACCGAAATTGAGGAATTAAAAGCCAAATTGGCCAAATTGGCCAAATAAAATACGGTTATGAAATATTTAAATGAAATATTTAAATTTGGATTGGCGTGCTGTCTCATTCTTGGATTTTCTTCATGCAACCCTGATGACGATCAAGAAGCACCTTGTTGTGATGCTGCAAATCCCGCTTGCCCTAATTACGATCCCTGTACTTCAATCACCGAACCTACCGCTGATTTTGCAATGCAGGAAGGTGTGCTGACAAGTAATGGAATTATATTTGGGAGAGACGACTCTGTTTTTTATAAAGATGTAAGATATTCAGCTCTGCACGATAGCTCCATCTACACACATACATGGTCTCTCGGAGCAGAGGTAATATCCGATCCGGTTTTTTCACGCACGCACAATATTCCCGCCAATCAGAGACCAGTGTATATCACCGTGAGTCATGTAATTGAATTCCCGGTAGATTCGACCTGTTTTACGAACCTTACAGGACGTGATTCATTGGCGAGAACTTACTACTTAATCAAATACGTAAATGAACTAGCTGTCTATGGAAATTTTCGAGGTGTTTTTGAAAATGAAACCGATTCATTTGATTTTAGTTTCGGTCTCTACGATACCGAAGGCAATGATGCTTTGGTTTATGAGTCGAGTTCTATATTTATAGAAGTGAACTTTCACAATTTGGGAGAGACAACTCATTACGGACTTATTGGCGTGAACAGTATTGGGTATATGAATGGATCTGCTTCTGCCGACCCACGAGGCTTCATTTTACCTCAAGATTCTCCTGATGTTTACAAGATTGAATATAGATTATACCTAATTGACTTTGTAGTTAATGCCAGAAAACTCAACTAACCATGCCCCACACCAACCGAACTTCCTTATTATTATTGATTCTATTAATTAGCAATACTGATCTGTTTTCCCAATGTGAGAAGGAGATTTCAACAAATCCCCTCAACCCAGTTAATAATGAATTTATGAATCTAGCAAATGAGTGGTATGGAGCCAATGCACCATATAGCATAAATCCATACCTCAACGCATTTAACTGGTATCCTCCTGGGAATCTGCAATATCTAATAAATCTCGATGAAGGTTGGGAACATAATTTAGTGACATCAAGCACCCTGCCAATGAATAATCCTTTTGTCCAATCTGGTGATTACACTTTTATCCATGCCCAAAGTGCGATTACTAACAACCGAGATTTTCATTGGGAAGACGGTTGGGAATTATTATGGATGAATCTAGGTAAATATCCTAATGGCTCCAGTGCAGTGGGTCTAGCGTCAGGATCCGTTTTTGGTGAAAATAATATACTTCACAATCCAAACCCAACAAATATACCATATTTTGTGCTGTACAATAGATACAGAGGGGTACTTAGACTATTTGCAAATGTTTGGAAAAACAACTTGCAGCCGAATTATCAGGAAGTATTAATAGGCCTTCAATTTGATCAAATATCAATTACTACTGGAGTTTCAGGAATCTTAAGAAGTATTTTAAATTATGACACTCCTTTAGACCAAGTAACTTCTGGAATTGTCCACTGGTCTCCTCGCCTGCAACCTACTTCCTCTCCAAACTGGCTTGTTGCCGATTTTCAGATGGCTTTTGATCCATGTATTTGCATGCGCGAAACCAATTCAAGTCAAGCAGACTCAAACAATATTGCAACTCCAGGCAAATTACAATTCGTTTTCTCGACAATTCAAACTTTAAACATTGATTTACAGTCGCGAGGTATTTCTGTAGATCAGCCAATTACATCTGCAAGTTTAACCGAAGATTTTTTCAACATGTCTGAAGTTAATACTGACAATTACGAGCCAGGACAGCGGGTTTACACCAAAATGTCGGATATGCTTGAGGAATATCGGAAGCAGTTGATAAAGTACAAATCTGATCTTGCTGAATATAACTCATCAAATTCAAATAGGATCCTTCAAGCCATTCTAAGTAAAGTAGGCAAGCCACTTGTAGATCAAGGTGTCAGTTTTGCTGAAATTGACTTTATTGTGGATTCCGTAAAGACAGATTCAACAATGGCCGGCTTAACCTTAGAGGAGGTTAAGAAAGAAGTGGAAGAAGCAGAACGAAAGTTTAAACTCAAGAGTACAATTGCCCAAACGGGAGAAGATGCGCTAAATGGATTAATCAAAGGTATAGTAGGATTGGGATTTGATTATCTGAATATGGAACTTTTCCCAAAAAAAACCGCACCTGTAAAACCGACATCTCCAATTGCTACTTTCTCAGAAACATACTACAAGGGAACTATTGAAGATACGCAGATTCAAAATGGACCACAGCTAAATCAACCGGGGGGTGTAACTTTTACAGAGAAAGCCGAATTACCCTCTGACAATCAATTTGGTTGGGGCTACTATTATGACAGACTTATCACTATATTCACTTCCGGTTTACAATAAAGTCCTCGGACAAGTAGCACTATTGATGACACCGCATCCTTTAATTCATGTAGAGTTGGATGAATCTCCTTTACAAACTCAATTTCACGAAGTTTTGGGGTGTTGGGGGTATTATGAAACGAATTTTTCTAATACACTTAACTTACAAATCAGACTAGATGAGGCACTTGAAATTGCATTGAACAGAACCCTTGATTTCAAGTATGATAAAACCGAAACTTATGTAGGGATTGAAATTGAATTTTTTACCCCGAACTCTCCTATGCCGTCAGGAATTGAGAATCTTGAAAGTGAAATAACCAACTCAAACCAAAACGTATATTTGGTTAGTGATTATAATGACAATGGCACAAGGAAACAAATATACAATTCGTCATACCTTGTCAATACCAAATCTGGTAACGAGTCAAGTACGCAGAAATTAGTTGTAGAAAAGTAGATGTTTCTATAGAATGGAGGAAAACATATCGTTTCATTTTTAATACAGAAGAGCTCTGCTTAT